>JAGBEA010000035.1 GCA_017937195.1 Oscillospiraceae bacterium
ACCCAGCTTGACGTGCAGCTCGACGGTCTCATCAAACTTAGCGGAAGCGGTCTTGCAGATCAGCTCCAGACCTTCCTTGGGATCATACAGCAGAGCCTTGTCGATCTGCTTGGCACTTTCCTTATACTTCTTACCTCTAAACATATCCTTACACCCTCCTTAGTCTTCCACGACAACGCCCATGGAGCGTGCGGTACCGGCGATCATGCTCATAGCGGCTTCCAGAGAAGCGGCATTCAGATCGCGCATCTTCATCTCGGCGATCTTCTGAACGGAGGCCTTGGAGATGGTGGCGACCTTGGTCTTGTTGGGGACGCCGGAACCGGACTCGATGTTGCACTCCTTCTTGATCAGGACGGCTGCGGGGGGAGTCTTGGTGATGAAGCTGAAGGAACGGTCGGAGTAAACGGTGATCACCACGGGGATGATCAGACCCATATCGTTCTTCGTGCGCTCATTGAACTCCTTGGTGAAAGCGGCGATGTTGACGCCGTGCTGACCCAGAGCGGGGCCAACGGGGGGTGCGGGGGTTGCTTTACCTGCAGGAATCTGCAGCTTTACATAACCAACAACTTTCTGTGCCATGAGAGGCACCTCCTTCATTAAAATGTGGTAACGGCCGGTCAATTACCGGATCCGCCCTTGGCGAGATGGTATCCATCTCTCCCACTTGCTCCGGAGGGGTTTACTCCGGACTCTCGCTTTGCGGAAACTGCCGCAAATCAGGACAGGACCTCCACCTGATCGAGCTCCAGCTCGACGGGAGTTTCTCTTCCGAACATGGAAACCACAACGCGGACCTTGTTCTTCTCCGGCTCGATGTCTTCCACCGTACCGGTAAAGCTGGCCAGGGGGCCGTCCGTGATCTTCACGGTATCGCCCACATGGTACAGCACCACGATCTCGTGCTTTTCCATGCCCAGCGCGGCGACTTCTTCCTCTGTCAGGGGAATGGCCTTGTTGGCCTCGCCGACGAATCCGGTCACGCCGCGGATATTGCGGATCAGATGCCAGGTGTCATCTGTCATCACCATCTTGATCAGTACGTAACCGGGGAACACCTTGCGTTCCACTTCCTTCATCACGCCGGCCTCAGTCACTTCCGTTACCTTCTCCATAGGGATCTCGATACGGACGATCATATCCTGCAGATTCCGGTTGGCCACAAACTTCTCGATGGCGGTTTTCACCGCGTTCTCGTAGCCGGAATAGGTATGTGCTACATACCACTTTGCGTTATCAGCCATTGCTTATTCCTCAGCCGGCGAAAGCACTCAGCAGTGCCTTGACAGCCAGAGCAGCAACACCGTCAAACGCCCAGATCACGGCACCCACGCACAAAGAGCACAGCAGAACAGTCAGCGTGTTCTTCATAGTGGTCTTGCCGGAAGGCCACACGACCTTCTTCAGTTCGCTTCTCATTTCACGGAACCACTTCATGCGGTCCTTAGTCATCTTCTTTTCCTCTGCCATAGCTAAATCTCCTTCCGATTACTTGGTCTCGGTGTGAACCGTATGCTTTCTGCAGAAGCGGCAATACTTGTTCATGGAAAGCTTGTCAGGGGTATTCTTCTTGTTCTTCATCGTGTTGTAGTTTCTCTGCTTGCACTCATTGCAGCGAAGAGTAATTTTCACGCGCATCTAACGGCACCTCCTTATTAGATTAGGCACCCTTCGACCTTCCGCCGAAGGCACCCGCTGCCTCCCTGTTTCGCACGGTCTTTTCGGCACACCTGAAGCGAAAAAGTGCGCAAAAAAGAAAGCCCTACTCACAGGTAATACAGATAGTATCATAATTATTGTCGCAGGTCAAGAACTTTTTTAGCAAAAATTGCGGTTTTTTTCATCGTTTCCTCCCCTTTCGCAGTTGCGGCGGAACATAAAATCGTGTATGATGGTTTCACTGACGAAATCTGCCGCAAAAGGAGGCGTTTTCCCTATGAAAATTATGGCCATTGACTACGGTGATGCCCACACCGGCATCGCCATTTCCGACCTGATGTGTACGCTGGCCGGCTACACCACCGTCATTAACACGCGCAAGGCGGAGGTGGTGGTGCAGGAGGTCAAAAAAATCATCGCCGAGCACGGCGTCACCGAGCTGGTGCTGGGTCATCCCAAGAATATGGACGGCACGCTGGGTCCCCGCGCCGAGAAGTGTGAGGCGTTTGCCGAAGTCCTGCGCGCCGAGACCGGTCTCTCTGTCACACTGTGGGACGAGCGGCGCACCACCATCGACGCCCACAACATTTTGATGGCAGGCGGCAAGAACGCCAAGCAGCGCAAAAAGACGGTGGACGCCGTGGCTGCCGCGCTGATGCTGGAGGGCTACCTCACCCGCCGGAAGCTGGAGGGCTCGCTATGACCGTTTGTATCATCGGCGGCGGCGCTGCCGGTATGATGGCGGCGCTGACGGCAGCAGACTGCGGACACGAGGTGATTTTGCTGGAACGCCAGAGCCGCGTAGGGCGCAAGCTGCTGGCCACCGGCAACGGTCGGTGCAACCTGACCAATCACCACGCCGCGCCCGACCACTATCACGGCGAGTCGTCCGGTTTCTGTGCCGATGCCCTTGCCGCCTTTGACGTAGACGCCACGCTGCAGTGGTTCCGCGAGAAGGGTCTTGTCACCGTAGCGGAGGACAGCGGACGGGTCTATCCCTACAGTAATATGGCAGGCAGCGTGCTGGATGTGCTGCGCTACGCATTGGAGCGCCCCGAAATCACTCTGCACACCGGCTGCACCGTGCAGCGCATCCGCCACCGCAGCGGCAGCTTCACGGTGGAGGCCGATTTGGGCAGCTTCAGCGCCGATAAGGTCATTCTGGCCGCCGGCGGCGCGGCAGGCAGTAAGGTGGGCGGCGTGATGGACGGCTATCAGCTGGCAAAGCAGCTGGGACACCACCGCACCGCGCTGTATCCCTCGCTGGTGCAGCTGAAGACCGACCCCACCTATCCCCGCGCCCTCAAGGGCGTGAAGGCGGAGGCGGGCATCACCGTCCGCCGCGGCAATGAGGTGCTGACGCAGGGACGCGGCGAGATCCTCTTCACCGAGTACGGTGTCAGCGGTCCTGCTATCTTCGATATCTCCCGCGCCGTCTCTGCAGGCGGCGAGGATCTGACCGTGGAACTGGATTTCCTGCCCGATTGGCAGCAGGATGCCACGCTGGCTTGGCTGACACAGCAGCAGGCGAACGCAGCGCAGCGGGAGGCAGGCACATTGCTGACCGGCACGCTCCACAGCCGCTTGGGGCAGATGGTGTGCAAGGCAGCAGGCTTCACCACCCAGCGTGCCGACACCTTGAGCGCCTCCGACCTGCATCGCATCGCCCAAAAGCTGCGCTCTTTCACTCTGCCCGTCACCGGTGTGTGCGGCTTTGATCAGGCGCAGGTAACGGCAGGCGGTCTGCGTACCGACGAGTTTGACCCCCATACCATGCAGAGTCGGCTGGTTTCCGGTTTTTATGCCTGCGGCGAGGTGCTGGATATCGACGGCGACTGCGGCGGCTATAACCTGCAGTGGGCGTGGTCCAGCGGCCATCTGGCAGGCTTGCTGATGGAATAATGAAAAAGCTGCCCCCGAAGGAATCCCTTCGGGGGCGGCTTTATGTATCATATTTCTGCCATTTCTTTTTTAGGCTGCTCATCTGCGTCTTCTTCGTCCGACTTCCCGATATATTGGCTGACTCTCGGCAATTTCGGCACAGGAATTGTAATTCCAAAGAACAGTTTGACTAACCACAACATAAACCACACCACCAAAATCGGCATAGCGCAGTAGGCCACCAAAAAGATGACAACGGCATCGATGAAGCGGTTGATCAGTTTCTTGCCCTCTTCCTTTATATCTGCGCCGGCATTCTTCAGCTTATCGAAGGTTTTCTGCCACCAGGTTTTCTCCTCCGTGTCGGCGTTGTCAGCAAATTCCATCACATCTTCGCTGACCATCTCCGCGGTGTGCCGGTTGACCTCGTAGATCTTATCGCTCACCTGCATAGCCACGGGCACCACCGTTGCCAGCACCAGTGCCAGCGCGGCGATTTTGACCGCAAAGAACCCCATTCGCTTTTTGGCGCCGATCACCGCCGCTATGCCGATGGCCGCCGCCAGCGGTATCAAGATTCTGCACGCCACCGCGCCTAAAATCGTCAGCAGCGACTTTTCCAGCACCAGCGCACAAACCACAATCGTCAGATACCCGCTGATATCCATAATTTTCTCGGCGATGGGTGTGGTGGCATCGTCGGGGATCATAGCGATAGCTGTGGCTGTGGCAGCAGCACTGCCGGTGATGCCCAGCACGGCGGCCCGTTTCGAGTCGATAGACTGGATGGTTCTTTCATACGCTGCCGGATCGGAGCAATACTCCGCCAGTGGAAAAGCGGACAGCAGCGCCGCGCAAAGCAGCACCACCGCAACAACATACCGCCACGGCTTCACTCTGCTCAGATAGCTTGTGACCTTTCCCATCATACACCCTTCTTTCTATGTCGTTTCTTTTCTCGCGTCTTCAGAAACATTATAGCACAAACAATCGCAGAAAAGAATACAAAAAACAGCCTTACGCATACCGCGCAAGGCTGTTTTATGCTTCTTATTCCACTTTCATGGTATAGGTGGCGCCGTCCACGATCTCGGTCATATCCACACCAGTCACGGCATACTCGCCGTTGACATAGAACGACCAGTACTTGCCGTCCTTTTCATACTCGTAGGTCATGGAGTTCACCGTCTTGACATAGAGTCCGTAGGGTCCCTCCTCGCCTGCCAGCAGGTCCAGCGCCATCAGCGCGTCGCCAACGATCTTCTCGTCGGTCTTGATGGTGGCCGATACCTCCTTGCCATTCACATCCACCACCGTGAAGGTGAACTGGCGGCTGCCCTCACCCAGCGTTTCACCGCCGGTGATCACATTGGTATCGCCGTAGTCATCGGGCGCTGTCGCCTTGCATCCCGTCGCAAACAGTGCCATAGCCGCAATCAGCACCGCGCAAAGGATGAACGACAGCAGTTTCTTCATGCTGCTTTTCATCATTGCATACTCCTTATAGATTGTATTTCCCCGCCGTGTGACCGGCCCTCGCAGTCGGAGCGGAGCTTTGATGCTGGGATATACCGGCTCGACACAGCAGCTTCCGCCTTCTCAGATCGCTCCAATGGCTTGTCCCCGCCTGCGGCGGCGGGTCAGGAAACGGCTATTTGTTCGTGTCTTACGGCGACGGGCTCGCACAGGTCTTGCACCTGTTTCCCCCAGCCTTCGCCGCTATCATACCACACCCCACCACCCTTTTCAACGGCGTTCTTTCAAAAAATTTTGTTTGGAAAATGCAAAATTTTTCTGTTTTCCGTATTGATTATCTGTCCGCTTTGCCGTATACTATCTATATAATGAAGCAAAGCAACCACCGATCACAATGATAAGGAGGATATACGATGAAATACGAACGTTCCTTTAACTTCTCTGCCGGTCCTGCCATGATGCCCGAGCCGGTGCTGGAGGAGATCCGCGACGAGATGCTGAACTACCGCGGCAGCGGTATGTGCGTGATGGAGATGAGCCACCGCTCCAAGGTGTTCGCCCAGATCGCCGAGGAGGCGGAGGCTGACCTGCGCGCACTGATGGGCATCCCCGACAACTACAAGGTGCTGTTCATTCAAGGCGGCGGCACGGTGCAGTTTGCCATGGTGGCTATGAACCTGATGAAGAACGGCAAGGCCTGCTACATCGAGACCGGTGCGTGGTCCAAAAAGGCCATCGCCGAGGCCAAGAAGTACGGCGAGGTGCAGATCATTGCCTCCTCCAAGGACAAGAATTTCTCCTATATCCCCGATTGCAGCGATCTGGACATCCCCGACGACTGCGACTATGTCTACATCTGCGAGAACGAGACCATCAACGGCACCACCTACAACAAGCTGCCCGATACCAAGGGCAAGGTGCTGGTGTCCGACCAGTCCTCTATGTTCCTCTCCCGCCCCTGCGATGTGTCCAAGTACGGCCTGATCTGGGCAGGTGTGCAGAAGAACGTAGGTCCTGCCGGTATGGCGGTGGTCATCATCCGTGAGGATCTGATCCGCGAGGATCTGCCCGCTTGGGTGCCCACCTATATGAGCTACAAGACCCACGCTGACAACGACTCCATGTACAACACCCCCAACTGCTGGGCCATCTACTGCTGCGGCAAGGTGTTCCGCTATCTGCGCGATATAGGCGGTCTGGAGGAGATGGCACGCCGCAACGAGGACAAGGCCAAGGTGCTGTACGACTTCCTGGACAGCTCCGCTCTGTTCACCGGTGCCGTGGTGCCGGAGGATCGCAGCCTGATGAATGTTCCCTTCGTCACTCCCAGCAAGGAGCTGGATGCCGAAGTGGTGGCAGCCTCCAAGGCAGCCGGATTTGACAACCTGAAGGGTCACAAGTCCGTGGGCGGTCTGCGCGCCTCCATCTACAACGCCATGCCCAAGGAGGGTGTGGAGGCTCTGGTAGAGTTCCTGAAGAAATTCGAGGCTGAGCACAAGTAAACACAACAAGAGGGCAGCCAACCGGCTGCCCTCTTTTTTGTTTCCGTATTGCAAAATACCGCCAAATCCCTTATCATACGAACAGAAAGGCGGTGTCCTATGAGTAATACGATCCAACAACGCTCCAATACCGTCGACACCGTCAAGTGTCTGCTGATCCTCAGCATCTATGTGTTTCACTTCGGGGAGGCCGCCGGAAACTGGTATCTGTTTTTCAGCTGCTTCCATGTCCCGTCCTTCTTTATGGTTTCCGGCTTTTGGGCGATGAAGCATCTGCAGCGCTCCGTGTGGGATTTTTTGAAGCAGGCATTTTTTAATTGTCTGCTTTTGTGGCTGTGTTGGGTGTGTATCTACCCCGTCTATTATGCCTTGACGCAGGGCTACGGGCTGGAAACCACATGGGGTCTGTTTGTCCAGTATTTTTGCGGCAAGCGCAGCGGTATCGGTGGAATGTGGTTTGTTCCCGCCTTTTTCCTTGTAACACTGTGCTACTTTTTGACAGCGAAGCTGCTGTCCCGCCTCCCCCGTCTCTCGGAAACTGGGCAGGCACTGCTGCACTTTGTTCTGGCACTGACAGTCTATCTGGTTTACCGAAACAATGTGGATTCCTCCCTGCGCCTTCTTTTCTCGCTGGATCAGGTGCCGGTCCATTGGATGTTCTACGCCCTTGGCCGCGTTCTGTTTTGTGGATATGAATGGCTGCGCCGGCAAAAAAGAGAACTGCAGCGTGGGATTTTTGTCGCCTCGGCAGTCCTCAGTTTCGGGTATATGCTGGTCATTTTCTACGATCGCGGTCCGGAATTGTGGGGCGCGCTGGGTCGCGCGATACCGGTTTTCCCCCTGCTGGCAGACGCTGTCTTGCCGCTGTGCGGCTTGTTCTGGTTGGCAAAGGTGATCAGCTGCCGCTTTTTAGGCCAAATTGGCCGCAACACTTTGGGGCTTTGTCTGTGTGAGATCCTTGTCAAGTATCCTTTCACATGGCTGATGGAGCATTTCGGTCTGCCATTGGATCAAGTCTGGATGGTGTTTTTGATCGCGGTGGCGGCGATCCTGCTGGGACACTTTATCGTCCTGCCGCCGTTCTTGTGGGTAATCCGGCAGCTGCAGGCGCGGCTCTCTCCTTCCGCTGCCGCTGCAGCGCATAAGAGATAACCTCCGTTATTGAATAGCCGACTTTTGAAAAGCTTTGAGGGCAGCCAACCGGCTGCCCTCTTTTTTGCGGCAAAAAACAGCAGCGGAAATCTCCGCTGCTGTTTTTTCATATTTAGTGGTTATGAATTAGCCAAACCGGAATCCGCCCCAAGGGAAGAAACCTCCGCCGCCGGTTCCTCCACCGGAACCGCTACCGCTGCCGGAGCCGGAGCCACTGCCGGAGTCGCCGGAGCCGGAACCGGAACCGCCATCACCGCTGCCGCTGCCGGAGCCGGAGCCGCCATCGCCGGTGCCCGTGCCATCGCCGTCACCGGGATTGTCGGGATCATCGGGATCGTCGGGATCGTCGGGATTGTCAGGGTTGCTGGGATTATTGGGGTTATTGGGATCCCACGGGAACAAGGGATTATCAGGATTGTTGGGGTCGGTGGGCTTCACCAGATGGACGGGGCACTTTTCGACCTTGCTGACCACCTTCAGCAGGTAGTCATGGTCGGCAGCCTTGACCACATTGTCATCGGTCACCGTGCCGCCCTCGCTGGCTACCAGCGGACGGTCATAGTCCAGCAGAGCGATCTGCTTGACATCCTTCTTGTCGCACAGATCGGTTGCCAGACACTTGCCCTTTTCGCAGTAGTCCACCATCTTGTGCATGGTGCAGGGCGTGGTGGGTGCGAACTGTGCCGCCACAGACACGCTGCGGGTACGGTCACCGCGGGGATCCTTGGTGCAGGCCTCGGATGCCAGCATACCGCTGTCAGAGCAGACGGAAACGGTGATCATACCGCCGCAGGAATTGAAGTCCTTGTACTCCAGCGGCTCGTGGATGCGCTCCATCACCTCACGCCACAGATTGGCGGAGGGGTTGTCCCACGCATCGATCTCCTCGTTGGACTTATAGCCGCACCAGACGGCTGCGCTGTAGTAGGGAGTAAAGCCTGCGAAGTAACGGTCGCGGGCTGCATCGGTGGTACCGGTCTTACCGGCAGTTGCCATGCCGTAGAAGTCCGCCTCCGTACCGGTACCGCCGGACACAACACGGCGCAGCAGCTCACGGATCTGGTAAGCGGTGGTCTCCTTCATGGCAACATGGGACTGGGACTCATTCTCGATCAGCAGCTCGCCGCTGTTGTCCAGCACGCGCAGGAAGGTGCGGGGCTTGGTGTAGATACCGTCGTTGACGAAGGCTGCATAGGCAGCTGCCATCTCCTCGGTGGTCACGCCCTCTTCCAGACCGCCCAGCGCCATATTACCCACCTGCTCGCTATCGGTATAGGTCAGGGTGGTAAAGCCCAGATTCTCGGTCATAAAGTTGTAGGATGCCGCAACGCCGTACAGCTGGTTGACCTTGACAGCCGCGCAGTTGGAGGACACGCGCAGTGCTTCCTGCACGGAGATCATACCGTCATAGCGGCGGTAGGAGTTGCGGGGATAGGCGCCGTAGCCATACAGATCGATGGGATAGTCATCGATGCTGGAGCCGGCGTGGATGGTGCCGTTATCCAGGGCAGGCGCATAGGTGGAAACCGGCTTGATGGCAGAGCCGCACTGGCGCACCTCCGTGGCCCAGTTCCAGCTGCGGTCATACTCCTTGGCGCCGGTACCGCCCACCATGGCCACCACATCGCCGTTAAACGGATCGATGACGGTGATGGCAGCCTGCAGAGGCTCGCCGTAGGAGTCGGTATACTCCACATAATCGGTATTCTCAAACACATCCTCGGCGATCTCCTGATAGACGGGATTCTGCGCCGTGTAAATCTTCAGGCCCTTGCCATAGACCATGGCAACTGCCTTTTCATAAGCGGTACGAACATAGCCGTCGGGGTCTGCGGGGTCATCCTTCAGACCGTACAGATCGATCAGCGCGTAAGCCACATCCTCGATCACCGCGTCGGTGTAGTAGGAGTTGTTGGCAGTGCTGACCACTTCCGGCTTCTCGTCCTCGTCGCTGTCGGTAGTAGGCGGTGTCACATGATTGCCCATGCAGGTCCAGCCGTCGGTAAAGACGATCTCCTCTGCCACAGCGGCGTCGTAGGTCGCCTTATCGATCATCTCCTGATCCAGCATATTCTTCAGCACCCGCAGCTGGCGCTCACGGTTCTCCTCGCGGCACCAGTCGGCGCGCAGAGGATCGTACTGGGAGGGGTTGTTGGTGATGCTGATGAGGCTGGCGCACTCTGCCAGGGTCAGCTCGGTCACATCCTTGCCGAAATACTTCTCGGATGCCGTCTGCACGCCGTAGCACTGGTTACCCAAAAAGATCGTGTTGAGGTAGATGGTCAGGATCTCATCCTTAGTGTAGCCCTCATCCTCCAGCGCCAGTGCGCGGTAGATCTCGGTGATCTTGCGGCGAACGGTGTTCTCATTGTCACCGGTAATGTTCTTGATCAGCTGCTGGGTGATGGTAGAGCCGCCCTGCACGCCGCCGCCGGTGACGGTGCTGGTAATGGCACGGATCGTGCCCTTCCAGTCCACACCCTTATGGGTCTCAAAGCGCTTATCCTCGATGGCGATAGTGGCCTTCTTCAGATATTCGGGGATCTCCTCACTGTCCACCCAGATGCGGTTCTCGTTGGCAAACAGTGTCTGGTACATGACCCACTCACCGGAGGCAGGATCCTTATAATACAGCTCCGTGGAGACCTCCTGCGTATACTCAGACAGATCCAGCTCCACATGGCCCTTCATAGTGGTGTTGATATAGTGCATGAAAAGGCCCACAAAAATGGCCATCGTCAGCACACCCACCAGACACACCGTACCCAGCGCCGCCCAGATCTTGCGTCCGCGGGAACGCTTCTGTGCCGCACTCACGGGCTGCTTAGGCTCCTTGGATTTGATCTTGTCGGCAGCCTGACTTGCGCCCTTCTGCGCCTTCTTTGCTATTTGATTGGCGCTCTGCTTCGCTTTGCCGGCCAGCTCGCTCAGCTTTTTCTTGGGGTTTTGCATATCCACGACAGGGCACCTTCCTTTCTTTTTTATTCAGCGGCGGATAAAAAACTCCCCCCGCAGTTTACATACCAATCCAGTATAAAAATCATTTTACCACATTTGTCAAGCTGTAAAAATGTGACTTTTTCCAAATTTTCTTCCATTTCGCGCTCATTTCTCCCGTTTTTTGGCACAATCTCCGCCATTTCAGGTGCATTTTCACAAAAAACGCCACTTCCCTCCCCTTGCTTTTTTGATGAAAATCCGCTATATTGCTGTGTAAGAACAGTTTTATCAGGAGGTTTTTCTTATGAGCAACGAATACGGCCCCAATTTCATCACCCTCACCGATGATGACGGCAACGATATCGAGCTGGAATATGTAGACGCACTGGAGCTGGACGGCAAGACCTATATGGCCTTCTTCCCCGTGATGGAGGAAGAGGACGACGATCCCGACGCCGAGGATTTCGGTATGGTGATCCTCAAGTCCGTGGTAGAAAACGGCGAGGAGCTGCTCTCCACGCTGGACAGTGACGAAGAGCTGGAAAAAGTCTACAATCTGTTTATGGAGCAGCTGATGGAAGAGGAAGAAAATTCCTGACCGCCGGCGACAAATACCCCTTTTCATTTCCCCCCGCTTCTGTTATAATAGCGCTGTCACCCGATGGTGACATCCTGCGCGGTGCGTGATGAGCCTTTTTTATCCTGACATATGTTATAGGGGATGTCGGATCAGTATGTGGTTTGCAGGCCTCCCGACTGCTGTCTGCGGTTGGATGTTGGAAGCAGTAAAGCAAGCTGGAGACAACCCACCTGCTAAATTGGTGCAGGTTATAACTTGGCTCCCACCGCCTCGCGGGATCGAAAGCCAGTCGGCTTTTCGCTCCGGTCCGGGAAATCCCCGGACCGGTTTTTTTGCGGACAAGCCCCGCTTTCAGCTTCACTTCAGTTTTTCCAAATATAATAAATCGATATTTCCCCTTGCGGAACAAGAGAAACTCTTGTATAATAGCTTGGTAACTTTATTAAAAAGGGTAGTAATACCTGATTTTTGAGAGGATTGACAACAATATGAGTGCATCAAGAGAAAAGAAGATCCGTCAGGAACTGGCTCAGGCCGGTATTCCCGACATCAAGGACATCCGCGCCAAAGAAGAGCGCGAGAAGCAGCGCAAGGCCAATCTGCTGTACGGCGGTATCGCCATTGCCTTCGTCGTCGTTGCCGCAGCTTTGATTCTGTGGAACTCCGGCGTATTCCAGCGCAATGCCACTGCCATCTCCATTGAGGGCGAGAAGTACTCCGTTTCCGAAGTGAGCTACTATTATTACAACGCCTTCAACACCGTGGCCAACTCCAACGCCGCTTCCTACCTGAGTCTGGACACCTCCAAGCCCGCCAACCAGCAGACGATGGACAGCACCGACTATATGTTTATGGGTCTGACCGCTGAAGAGAATGAGGAGTATCCCACCTGGCATCAGTACTTTATGGATGTTGCCAAGGACAATATGATTCAGGTCACTATGCTGTGCAAGGCCGCCAAGGAGAACAATATCTCCTGGAACGATGAGATGCAGGACGAGTTTGACGCCACTATGGAGTCCCTCAAGGGCTATGCCAAGGAGACCGGCACCTCCGTCTCCTCCTATCTGAAGATGGTCTTCGGCGGCGATATCACTCTGTCCACCTTCAAGGATATCCTGAAGGACAACGTGATCGCTTCCCACTACTCCGCTTCCTATGCCGAAAAGCTGAGCTACAGCGATGACGCTATCGAGAAGTACTACAATGAGCACAAGGATCAGTTCGACGTTGTGGATCACGAGTACATCTACTTCAAGGCCACCGCTGACGCCACCACGGACGCCGAGGGCAACACCGTTGCCGCTACCGATGACGAGAACGCTGCTGCTGAGGCCAAGGCCAAGGCTGCTGCCGAGGACGCGCTGGAGCGCTATGAGAACGGTGAATCTCTGGAGGAGATCGCCAAGGATTACGATATCGGCACCTATTCCGCACAGCCCACCGGCTCCTACTACGGCGACACCATCAGCACCTGGCTGTTCGATGCTGACCGCGAGGCCGGCGACAAGACCATCCTGAACAACAGCACCTACTACTATGTCGTGGGCTTCAACTCCCGCGGCCGTCAGGAGTATAACACCGTCAATGCCCGCCACATTCTGGTGATGCTGGACACCACGGGTCTTGACAGCACGGCTGATGACTATGCTACCAAGCTGCAGGCCGTGAAGGACGCTGCCAAGACTGAGGCCGACAAGATCCTGCAGGAGTACAAGGATGGCGAGCAGACTGCCGAGGCCTTCGGCGCACTGGCCAACAAGTACAGCGATGACGGCGGCTCCAACACCAACGGCGGTCTGTACACCCAGATCACCAAGGGCTATATGGTTCCCGAGTTCAACGACTGGATCTTCGATGAGTCCCGTCAGCTGGGCGACACCGACATCATCTTCGTGGAGAGCAGCAACTACTCCGGCTACCACGTGATGTACTTCGACGGTGTGGATCTGCCCTACTGGAAGGCGCAGGTGGAAAACACCCTGCGCAACGAGGAGTTCACCGCCTGGGGCGAGGCTCTGGTCAAGGATGTCACCGCTGAAGAGCACAACGGCATCAAGCACGTAGGCTAATCCAGCCTGAACAAATGACGCAACGAAAGGGCTGGCGCCATGCGCCGGCCCTTTTTGTTCCCATGAGAGGACGAATCCTATGAACGAACGCTTTCTGCGCACGGAAATGATGCTGGGCGAGGCCGCTATGGACAAGCTGCAGCGCTGCCATGTGGCGGTCTTCGGGCTTGGCGGTGTGGGCAGCTACGCTGTGGAGGCGCTGGCGCGCTCCGGCATCGGTGAGCTGACGCTGATCGATCAGGACACCGTGAGCGTATCCAACATCAACCGCCAGCTGCTGGCGCTGCAATCCACCGTGGGGCTGCCCAAGGCGGAGGCTGCCGCCGAGCGCTGCCGCGACATCAACCCCGAAATCGCCGTACACCCTATCTGCGCCACCTACAGCGCGCAAAACCGCGATGCGTTCTTTATGACGCGCTATGACTACATCGTGGATGCCATCGACCTTGTTTCGTGCAAGTTGGACCTCATTGAGCAGGCGCAGCAGCGCGGCATCCCCATTCTCTCGGCGCTGGGCACCGGCAACAAGCTGGACCCCTCGCTGCTGCAGATCACCGATATCTCCAAGACCTCCGGCTGCCCGCTGGCGCGTGTGATGCGCAAGGAGCTGCGTGAGCGGGGCATCCGCCATCTGAAGGTGGTGTTCAGCCCCGAGCAGCCCGCACCCACCCAACAGCTGGAGTCCCCTCCTCCCGGACGCCGCAGTGTCCCCGCCAGCGTGGCGTGGGTTCCCTCCTGCGCTGGGCTGATGATGGCAGGTGCCGTCATCCAAGATCTCATCCACGAAAGGAGTCAGCAGCCATGATTCTCACCGGCGCACTCGTTAACTTTGCCACTGTTCTTGCCGGCACCTTTGTGGGTCTGTTCGCCGGCAAGCTGCTCAATGACCGCATCCGCGCCGCCACTATGTCGGCAGTAGCGCTGATTACCATCGGCATCGCCGTCCCCGGCCTGCTCAACAGCACCAAGCCCCTCGTCCCTATTCTCTCTCTGGTCATCGGCACGGTGATCGGTGAGGCACTGGATATTGACGGTCTCGTCAATCGGCTGGGCGACAAGCTGCAGGAGAAATTTAAGGGACACGGCAGGATCACCGAGGGCTTTGTCACCGCCACGCTGGTGTTTGCCGTAGGCGCTATGACCATTATGGGCTCGCTGGACAGCGGCTTGAAGAACGATCACACGGTACTGATCGCCAAGTCCGTCATCGACGGTATCAGCTCCATCATCTTCGCCTCCACTATGGGGATCGGCGTGGCCTTCGCCGCTGTCAGCGTGCTGGTGATTGAAGGCGGCATCACGCTGCTGGCAGCGCTGGTGGCACCGTTGCTGACCACCGTGGTCATCAACGAGATCACCTTCGTTGGCTCGCTGCTGATCCTGGGCATCAGCTTCAATCTGCTGGGGCTGACCAAGCTGCGGCTCTTAAATATGATCCCCGCTATGTTTTTACCCATTCTGTTTTGTCAATTTATGTAACAAAAAAGAGCTGACTTACCGTCAGCTCTTTTTCATTCCATATACGCCTTTGCACGCTCGGTCAGCTTGCGGTAGACCCGCTCCACCATCCACGGCTCCGTGGACGATGCCAGCGCCTGCTCCGGCGTAAACCACGCCACGCCGCTGTTCTCATCCGGCTTTTCGTGGAGTCCCTCGTCCTCCGCCTGCAGCAGATAGGTGACATTCAGATGGATATGGCTGGGCACATACGCGCCCTTCTTCTCATGTCCGTCCACCGTCAAGCACTCCAGCGAGCAGATGCCGTCACCAAGACAGCGCAGCTTCTTAAGCCCCGTCTCCTCACGCACCTCCCGCATAGCCACCGCCAGCAGATCCTCATCGCCATCCGCGTGACCGCCCGTCCATGACCAGGACCGATAGATGTTGTGATACACCATCACCACGTGCCGTCTGTCGGGGCTGATGACCCACGCAGAGGCGGTCATATGCGCCATGCTGTTCTGCCGCAGATAGGCATCGCCGTTGGTGCGCAGAAAGTGCAGCATAATTTCCTTGTCCCGCGCTTCCTGCTCACAAAGGGGCACAAAGCGCTCAATATCGTTGATGATACTCATACGCAGTTCTCATTACAAAGACCGTGGGGCGGACGAAATCGTCCGCCCCACGGTGTGCCTTCCGATCAATAATTTTCCTTGTGGACCTCGAAGTAGGCCTGAGGATGTGCGCAGACGGGGCAGATGGCGGGGGCCTTCTTGCCCATCACCAGATGACCGCAGTTGCGGCACTCCCACATAGTCTCCTCGCACTTTTCAAAGACCTGCTGCAGCTCCACATTCTTCAGCAGCGCACGATAACGCTCCTCGTGGGCCTTCTCCACAGCGGCAACACCGCGGAACTTGGCAGCCAGCTCCACAAAGCCTTCCTCCTCAGCCTCGCGGGCCATACGGTCGTACATATCCGACCACTCGTAGTTCTCGCCCTCGGCGGCGTGGGTCAGATTCTCGGCGGTATCGCCCAGCATTCCCAGTGCCTTGAACCACAGCTTTGCGTGTTCCTTCTCGTTATTGGCCGTCTCCTGGAAGATAGCGGCGATCTGCTCATAGCCGGCCTTCTTGGCGGCAGAGGCAAAATAGTCGTACTTGCAGCGAGCCTGCGCTTCGCCTGCCAGAGCCTCCAGCAGGTTCTTTTCGGTCTTGGTACCCTTCAGATTCATAGTTTGACTCCTTTCAAGTGGGTTTTGATAGTAGTATGATACCAAGTTTCTCCGAAAATGGCAATGTTATTTTTTTCAATTCACCATTTCTCTTGCGAAATTTCCCGCCTTGTTATAAGATAAGAAAAAGTAACCCCGTAAGGAGGGCATTTTTATGACCGTTGGTTTTATCGGAAGCGGCAATATGGGCGGTGCGCTGGCGCGGGCGGCGGCCAAGTCCGTCACCCCCGACAGCATTTTGCTGTCCAACCGCACCGCCGCCAAGGCAGAGTCGCTGGCGGCGCAGCTGGGCGCGGTGGCAGCGGACAACAACACCATTGCCGCGGAGTGCGACTACATCTTTTTGGGTGTCAAGCCCCAGATGATGGAGCAGCTGCTAAGCTCCCTGCGCTCGCTCCTCTCTGTGCGGAAAACGCCCTGCGTGCTGATCTCTATGGCCGCCGGCCTGACCGTCAGCGCCATCCGCGAGATGGCGGGGCTGGAGCTGCCGGTGATCCGCATTATGCCCAACACCGCCTGCGCGGTTGGCGCGGGGCTGACGCTGTACACCTGCTCTAAGGAGGTGACAGCGCAGCAGAAGGCGGAGTTCCTCACGATGATGCAGGCATCCGGCGCGGTGGAGGAATTGGACGAGCACCTGATCGACGCTGCCAGCGCGGTGGCCGGCTGCGGCGGCGCGTTCGCCTGCCTCTTTATGGAGGCTCTGGCTGACGGCGCTGTGGTGTGCGGTCTGCCCCGCGACAAGGCGATGTGCTACGCCCAGCAGATGCTCTACGGCAACGCCAAGCTGGCGCTGGAGGGCGATCAGCATCCCGCAGAGATGAAGGACGCCATCTGCTCCCCCGGCGGCACCACCATTGCCGGCGTCCGCGCACTGGAGGAGGGCGGCTTCCGCGCCGCCGCCATGAACGCGGTCATTGCCGCCTATCAGAGGACACTGGAGCTGAAAAAATAATCCTGCGCGCAAAAAGAACAGCACCTTGCGGTGCTGTTCTTTTTATTTGTCTGCAATTATTTGGCGTAGCGCTTTTTGCTCACCACATAGGCAGCGCCCAGTGCGCTGACCGTCAGCATCACGCTCCACAGCATCAGCTGTGCGTTATCCGCAGTGGGAGGTGCGCCCTCCTTGGTCAGCTGCCCCATATAGTTGGCGCAGATCATCATACTACCCTCGTACATACCGGTGGTGCCGCCATCCAGATCGATCTTCTTGCCGTTGATATAGACCTCCACGTCGTCAGCAAAGAGGTAGCCCTCCTTGGCGAACAGAGCGGTAACCAGCCAAGCGTGCTGGCCTTCCTCAAACACACCCTCCAGCTCAACCAGCTCATCGATGTCATTGCTGTCAGCAACAGACCAGCCCATGAGGAACTCATTCAGCTCATAAGGAGCATCCTCTGCCACGGAAGGCTTGCCGCCCTCCTTGCCGATCTCGGGCTTATCAACGGTGATCTCCACCTTGTCGATCAGCTGCGTGTCATCCAGCACATACAGCTTACCATAGCGGATCTCTGTGGAGGTGACGGTCTTGAACATCGTATCAGGCAGCGGCTCACCGCCTACGGTGACCACCACATCCTCGCTGAACTCACAGCCCTCTTCCGCCTCAGCCAGCAGCATCAGCGCATAGGCAGCCTCTTCCGCAGTAGCGCCGGCAGGTCCAAAGCCGTCATCGTATACGAGGCTCATACCGGAAACGGTATAGCCCTCTTCGTCCTTGAGGAGACCGGAGACAAGAGGATCGCCCACCTTCAGCTCATCGGGCAGCACATCGGGCAGATCCACAGCGGTAATGATGGTCTTGAGGTTCAGTTCACCGTTGGCGTACCAATAATCGGCCTCTCCGCCGCCGTCTACTTTTTCACCGTTGATCAGGGTGTCTGTATTGTCCTCGTCAAACTCGCAGCCCTGCTCAGGCCACAGCTCGATCTCGTATCTGTACTTCTTTCCCTTTTCCAGCACGGCATCGGGCGCAATATCGCCATCCTCATCATACCAGCGAAGGCCCTGCACCGTGTAGAGTGCATCCTCGGGAACGGTGATATCGTCAATACCAAAGACGGTATCGCCCTCGCCAATAGCGGGAACCGTCAGCTCCACCTTGTCCAGCTTCACCATAAAGGAGTAGCGGGGATAGATATTGAACACGCCATCGCTCAGCATATAGGCGTTCATATCGTCGTGATCGGTCATATCCACGCCGTTGACGAAGATGGAAATGTCATACTCCTCGGCCCACACACAGCCCTCTTTGACCTCCAGATAGATGTCGGGATAGTAGGCATGGCCTGCCTCGACCACAGTTGCCGGATCCCAGTCCTCATTAATCCAGCCACGCTCGTACTCATCGGAGAATTCATAGTTGGCACCGGCAGGAATGGTGATCGCAGAGAACGCCTCGCCCAGCGCAGGCTCGGTAAAGCTGATCTCCACCTTGTCGATCACCGTGCGGAACTCATAGATCTGCCTCATTTCGAATTCATTAAGGATGTGATCCGGCTCACCGCTATCAACGGGAATAACGTTTGTGAAAACAGATTCCACATCCTCGCCATTAAAAACAACGGGAATGCCCGTGTCTTCAAACTCGTAGCCATCCTTCACAGTGATAGGGACTACAAGCGCATAGCTATCGCCCTGCTCCACCGCAGTACCGACAGCGGCATCAGCCCCGGCAACATTGTCCCACCACTTGGCGCTCACCGTATAGTTAGCGCCATCGGGTACAGCAAACGCCGCGCTGACGTCAGGCAGCGTGTCGCCCACCTCCAGCTCCGGCAGCGTGCCGGTGAAAGATATCGCGCCAATGACCGTCTCCTCCGCCATCGCCGTGACCGGCAGCAGGCTGAGCACCATCACCAGAGAAAGCAGCAATGCAAACAGTTTCTTCATATTCGTTCTCCTTTGCGGTATTTCCCCACCGCCGTTTTGCCGCGGTTTCCGGGGAGTTTCTGTGGCTGTATTATACACTGCCACCGCCCCGCTGTCCACAAATTTTTTCTTCTGTCAAACTTTTTTTGAGCGTCAGCGATCCAACACCTCAATAACCTTCAGCACACCTTTTGTCAGCGTTGCAGCGCCGCAGACCGTGATAATGATTGCGAAAGAACCCATATTCTGTACCTCCTTTTGCTTTTGAGGTCATTTTAGCAGGGTCGGAGTCCCAAAATACGGACATAAAAAGTGCGGTGGAGATCCACCGCACTTTTCTTATTCAATCGTGTCCTCGTCCTGCACGGCAGTGGCTGTGCCGCCGCCCAGACCGAAGTCCTTCTCCGCACTGGAGCTGTCACGGCGCAGCATCGTCTCCATCACGCGGATATCGCTGTCGATATCCAGCGCGTCAGCGCGGTACAGCTCATCCAGCTGATGCTCAAAGCCGCGAACGATGTTGTCCATAATACGCTCGATCTTGCGCTTCGCTTCGGTGAGGTTGCCGCCATTGATGCCGGCCTCTTCAAACTCGGCATAGGAGTCCAGCAGCTTCTGCGTAGTAGGGATATAGTAGTTGAGGAAGGTGTTGGCCTTCGCCTTTTTCTCCGGCTCCTCCTCAATGATGCGGAAGATGCGGCCGGCAATGGCCTCCAGCCGGTCGATCTTGGCGCTCAGCGCCTCGTCGGCGATGCGGTCATTGGCGCGGCGCAGCTGACGCAGCACGCCGGAATAGCCCTGCAGCGCCTGCGGCGGCATTTCCGCCTTTTTCTCCTCACGGTTATAGTAGAACGACGCAGCCTCGCCCTGCTGATCGTAGAAGGTAGCCGCTGCCGCCTGAGAGCGGAACAGCTTGCCTGCACCCAGATCCACATAGGCATCCTTGCCCCACATACCGCGCTCGATCATAATGTCCAGATCCCGCTCTACGCGCCGCTCGGACACCTGCGCCGCATCCGCCAGATAGCTGATGGGCACCACCGTACGGCTGCCGGCCGCCGCCAGATACTTGGCAAAGCGGCGCATCCGGCGCGTCATCCGCTGTCCGCCGTTCAGCATAGCGATACCGCCGGCAAGAATTCCAAGGCAGGGGAACAGCTCTTCAAAGAACCACCACAGCTCGCCGTAGTTGATATAGTAGCCCAGCTCGCTCAGCACGCCAAGGCACGCAATGCCGCCCAGCGCCGCCAGAATACCGCCCACGATCTTCAGCACACGGGCCGTCTTATTGGTATCGTTGGGGCTGCGGGTCACCTTTTTGGCGGCGGTGGGTTTGGCAGCGGTTTTGGCAGTGGTCTTAGTGCTGCTCTTCGTCCGCGTCTTGGTGTAGGTTTTCTTGCCGCTGCTCTCGCCCAGCTTTTTGATCAGGAAAAACAGACCCAGAGGCCACCAAATCACAAACATAAAGGCGATGAAAACCCACGAGAGTGCGTCATTGTCATCCTTCTTGGACTGCCGATAGCTATCCTTTTCGTAATCGTCGTAATCGTAGTGGTCGCTCATTTGTCCTGCTTGCCCTCCTTGTCTGTCAGCTTGCGCTTGTTGCCCTGCTCATCCACCACCCAGGTGTTGTCCAGCTGGCCGCGCAGACTTCCCAGCACCGCATCCACATACTCGCGGCGCAGCCCCGCGCGCTCCGCATGCTCCGCCTCGGTCAGACCCTCGGCTGTTTTCGCCTTGCGCGCCAGTTCATTGATTCGGTCAATTCTGCTCTGTTCCATAGTAATATCCTCACAAAAAACGCTTGACGGTCACAAAAATGCGACCCTTTTTTGTCTCATTTCCTACGCTCTCCAGCACACATTTGCCAAGACCCCGCAGGCTGATGGTGTCGCCCTGCTCCACCGTGCGGTCCGCCTTGGTGCATGGTGTCCAGTTCAGCTGTACCCGTCCGCCGGTGATGGCCTCTGCCGCCTTGCCGCGACTGAGTGAAAAGCCGGATGCCACCACATTGTCCAGCCGCAGCGACGGCACGGTGTCGCGCACCGATTTCGTCTTAGGCTGCGGAATATGCAGCTGCGACAGCGGCACCTCCTGCGTGTGCAGATGGATGCGTCCTGCCGCCGACCAGCTGCTCAGCAGAAAGTCCGCCACGCTGCCGGTCACAAGGATGTCCGCGCTGTCCTCACACACCAGTATATCGCCAATTGCGTCGCGGGTCAAACCCAAACCCATCAAACTTCCCAAAAAATCACGATGATTGGGCGATTCGCCCCGATACCACGTGCAGCGCACCGCACGGATGCTGCCCTCCTCCGCCTCCCACGCCCAATCGGGCAGGAAGTGGAGCTGCTGCCGCTCCGCGCCGTCATAGCCGCCGCAAAACACATAGCCGCTCATCACGCCCATAGCCTGCAGCAGCCGCTGCGCCGCCATTTGCTCCTGCGGACTTAAAAACGCCGTCGCCGCCGGAATATTCTTCACGCGGCACTGGTCGTATTTATCCCACACGTGACCCAGCAGCAGCCGCTCCTCACCGGAGGTTGCCACACGGTCCAGCATCGTCCGCTTATCCATTGCTGCCCTCCAGATTCTGGGTACGGTACAGCTTTGCATACAGTCCATTCTGCGCCAGCAACTGAGCGTGGCTGCCCTGCTCCGTGATGCGTCCGTCCTGCACCACCAAAATGCGGTTGGCGGCGCGGATGGTAGACAGCCGGTGGGCGATGATCAAGGTCGTGCGCCCGCGGGACAGCTCATCAAAGGCGCTTTGGATCTTGGCCTCGGTGACGCTGTCCAGCGCAGAGGTAGCCTCATCCAGAATCAGAATGGGGGGATCCTTCAAAAAGATGCGGGCGATGGCAACGCGCTGCTTCTGTCCGCCGGACAGCAGCATACCCCGCTCGCCCACATAGGTGTCAAACCCGTCGGGCATAGCCAGAATGTCGTCGTAGATCTCCGCACGGCGCGCCGCCTGCTCCACCTCTTCATCGCTGGCGTCGGGTCTGCCGTAGCGGATATTCTCACGGATGGTGTCGGCAAAGAGGAACACATCCTGCTGTACCACGCCGATGCTGCGCCGCAGCGAGCGCTGCTTCACCTGCCGCACATCCACGCCGTCGATGCGCACCGCACCGGCGCTGACATCGTAAAACCGCGGCACTAAGCGGCACAACGTACTCTTACCGCCGCCGGAGGGACCCACCACCGCCACCGTTTCACCGGCAGCCACCGTCAGATCCACATCGTGCAGCACCTCCGATTCCTCCTCGTAGGAGAAATCCACATTTTCCATACGGATCTCACCCCGCACCTCCGTCAGCTCCACCGCGTCGGGGGCGTCCTGAATGGTGGGTTCGGTGCGCATCAGCTCCACAAAGCGGTGGAGACCGGCAAAACCGTTGGAAAACAGCTCCGTAAAGTTGGTCAGCTTGCGCACGGGGCTGATAAAGGTGGCAACATAGAGATTGAAGGTAATGAGGTCGATATAGTTCAGCTTTTCGTCCATAATGAGCCAGCCGCCCACTGCGATCACCGCCACGGACAGCACCGTCACAAACAGCTCCATGGACGCGGTGAAGCGTCCCATTGCCTTGTGGAAATTGCGCTTGGCGGTCTTGAACACCTAGTTGGCGCTGTCGAACCGCTCCTGCTGCTCCGCCTCGTTGGCAAATGCCTTGGTGGTACGCATACCGGACAGACCGGACTCGATCTCGGTGTTGATGGCGCCGGTCTTCTGCTTGGCAGCCTGAGAAGCCTCGCTCATCGAACGGCGGGACCGGACGATCAGCAGCAGAAACAGCGGCACAAGGATGGCCACCACCAGCGCAAGGCGCCACTGCACCGTAAACATCACGATCAGTGCGCCGATGATGGTCACGATGGAGATGAACAGATCCTCCGGACCGTGGTGCGCCAGCTCCGTCACCTCAAAAAGGTCGGTGGTCAGACGGCTCATCAGCTGTCCGGTGCGGTTTTTATCGTAGAAATCGTAGCCCATCTCCTGCATATGGCGGAACAGATCACGGCGGATATCCGCCTCCACGCGGATGCCGAAGGTGTGTCCCCAATACGCCACCACATAGAACAGCAGCGCACGAAGCAAAAAGCCAACCGTCACGATCAGCATCGCCACAAAGAAGATGCTGTAGCGCTTGTCCGGCAGCCACTGATACATGGCCGCGCGGGACACCAGCGGAAACGCCAGATCAATCAGCGCGATCAGCAGCGCGCAGCTCATATCCAGCGCAAACAGCTTGCCGTGGGGCTTGAAATAGGACAGAAAGATCCGCAGCGGTGTGCGGTTTTGGTAATCTTTTGGAGTCATTGCCATTCTCCTTATTTTTCTGCTTTCGTAACTATATATTATAGCATCTTCTAAGAAAGATAGCAAGAAAATAGAAAACCGGTGCTCTTGCGAGCGCCGGTTTTCCTATGATATCAGCAATGTTATGCCACTTTCTTGTTGTAAACGATGGCGCAGCCCAGCAGGGAGCCAACCATCAGGCAGACCCACAGCAGCACATTGCTGTGATCGCCGGTAGCAGGTGCAGCCTTCACGATGGCATACTCAGAGAAATGCTCCAGTTCCACCACCAGATAGCCCTCAACATACTCCGTAACAATGTTTTCCGTGCTGCCGTCATCAGCAATGTAGATCACCTTGTAGTCACTGCCGTTGGTACCTGCAGCAGGCTCAAAGGGGATGTAAACATTGATCTTTCCGCCGCCAAAATCACTGATCGGAGCGCCATTGTGCAGGATCTCAGCAGAAATCACAGCAGCCACATCCTTCTGCTCCAAAGCAGCCTGCTGCTGCTCGTTCAGCACAGACTCCTCGATCTGCTCCACCACCAGTACGATCGTATCGGTGCCGTCAGTCTCGGCAACGATCGCTTCCAGTGCGGCAGGCTCAATTTCCATCACAGCGGTTTCACTCACAATCACCAAGGCCTTCTCGCTCTCAACCACCTGCTGCAGACCGGAAACCGGCAGTTCCACGGTAGTGATGCCACCAGCAGCCTCAGCCACCGGCAGCTCAACAGCTTCGCCCTCGCCGGACATAGCGATGCTCTCCTCCATCAGCTCCTCACTGATTTCGATCTTCTCCTCGTCCAGCTTGGCAAGCACAAACCATGCCTCCTCGCTGATATTCAGCACGCCGCTGTCCGGTGCAACACACTCGTTGCGGAAGCAATCGTAATCACCGTCAACAATGTGCAGCGTACCGCCGCTGCCGAAACGGCCGAAGATCCGCACGATCTCCACACCGTTGGAGGTGACGGTGTTGCCGCTTACATCAGCAGCCACCCACACACCACCGGTCTTGCCGGCATACTCCGCACCGGCAACACCCACCGTACCCATCACAGAGCCGGCCTTCTTGTCGGAATCATCGGTGCAGATGATGACGTTATCGCTTACAACGCAATCTTCAATGTTCACACGCGTCCACAGGTTACCGGTAGCGTGACCGATAATGCCGCCGGTGGAGCCTGCACCGGTGATGGTGCAACCCTCAACGGAGCAGCCCATGATGTCGATGGTCTGGAACACGGGACCGTCATTCTGGTTGTTGTAACCGGCGGCATAGCCGATCAGTCCGCCGGTCCAGTCCGCACCGGTGACGGAGCAATTCAGCAGATGGCAGTTATTCAGCGTGACCTGCTCCGTTGCCTCGGTATGACCGATAAATGCACCAAAGCCGTTGTTGTCCGCGCCGCCGCTCATTTCGCTGTCAGCGATAGTCAGATCATTGATGATCAGATTGCCGTTGCCTGCCCAGGTGCCGCTGAACAGTGCGCCGGTCAGTCCGGAAATGGTGTTGTCATTGCCGTTGACGGTATAGACCTCAGCACCGCAATAACCGTTCACGAAGCCGGAGACCCACTCCACTTCGGACACATCAATATTGTTGAGAATCTCCACCGTCAGATTCTTATACTGCACAGGCAGAGCTGTCGTATCCGTCAACACAGCTACCAGTTCCTCAGCCGTGGTCACTTCCACGACCTGCGTGTCGGTCTCCTCTGCAAAAGCGTTGACCGGCAGAACCAGTACCAAACACATAGCCAGCAAGGAAGCCAGCCACTTCATCTTTTTCATTTGAAAGGTTCCTCCTATCTAATTTTAACTCTGCAGCAAGCCGCAAAGTTTCATAAAACAAGTATATATATACTCGATATACTCGGCAAAAGTCAAGCAATATTTCCCTAATTTTGGAAAACCGCGGCACTCTTGTGAGCGCCGCGGTCTGTATGCGGTTTAATATCAGTTCACCGTAACAGTAATTTTAATTGTTTGTCCATCAACTTTTACAATCAAGGTTGTATTGCCACCACTCACACCGGTAACAACACCATCTGCATCAACAGTAGCAATATCTGTATCCGTCGTTTCCCAACTCGGTGTCGAATCTGTTCCAGAAACTTTCAGATCAATACTATTTCCAACACCGATGCTAAATGCCTCGTTAGGAACATATAAAGATCCCCAGTTCGTCACAACCTCAAGATCCTTGGGCGCCGCCGTCACGGTGACCACGCAGACGGCGGAGCTGGCATTTTCAGCAGAGATGGTAATGGTGGCACTGCCCTCCTTCTGGGCGATCAGATTGCCGTTCTCGTCCACCTTGACAACAGAGCCGTCGCTGCTGGACCACAGCACCTTGTCGGCGCCGCCGGCCATCAGCGTGGCACTGTCACCGGCCTTCAGCACCAGTGTGGTCTGATCCAGCGTCAGCACAACGGGATCCTTCACGGGATCGTCCTGCTTGTCGCCCTTGTCATCGGTTTTGTCATCATCCTGATTCACAACGGGGGGCTTCTTCTCACCGCTGATGAGATCTGCGATGTTGTCGCCCAGGAAGGTGTAGCCCAAAAAGCCCACCAACAGCAGCACCACCAACAGCATAGCCGGACCGGCGATGCTGGGGCTTTTCTGCTTCTGCACGCGATGTCCGGCAGCTTTCTTCCCGCCGTTATAATATTCCTCATCCTCCAGACAGAAGGGGCACTCTTTATAGCTATCGGAGAACATCTCTCCGCACTTGGGGCATTTCAGCAAACTCATGGATCTGTTCCTTTCCCGCGCACACCGGCGCTCATTTGGTCTTTATCTATCATACCGATTTTTCTGCCGTCAGTCAACCGGATTTCGACGGAAATTTGCCCCTTTTTTCCCATTTCGACCCTTTCCGTCTGCAAAAAAGGCAGCCGCTCCGGCTGCCTTTTTCCTTAAAACCGAAAGATCACGCCCACAACGGCGCTGAAAAGAATGAACACAATAGGGTGCAGCTTCTTGGTGGGTTTCACCCAGCGCGTCAGCACCAGCACCACCGCCGACAGCGCAGCTGCCTTCCAGTTTACCGCCGCAAGACCGGTGCTTCCGGCGTACAGCAGCGCCGAGGTCACCACCGTGACGCCGGCAGAGGCCACCATAGCGGTGGAGGCAGGACGCAGACCGAAAAACGCCGCGTTGACATAGCGGTTATCCCGAAAGCTCTTCAAAAATGCCGCCACGATCAGAACAACAATGATAGACGGTGTGATCAGACCCAGTGTGGCGAGCACCGCGCCCAACGGTCCGCCGCTGACAAAACCCACATAGGTGGCCATATTGACGCCGATAGGGCCCGGGGTGGATTCCGACACCGCGATCATATCCGCCAGCTGTGCGGCGGTGAACCAGCCGGTGCGGTCCGCCATATCGTAGAGGAAGGGCAGCGTTGCCATACCGCCGCCTACAGCGAACAGTCCCGTCTTGAAAAACTCAAAAAACAACTGCAGGTACAGCATCACTTCTTCACCTCCAGCGTTTTGATGAGGATACCGGCCACAGCCGCCACCACCACATAGATGATGGGGGACAGATCGGCAAACACAGATGCGGCGAAGATGACCGCGAAGATCAGGCCGCTCCAGATATCCTTGATGGCGCCCTTCCACAGCTTCAGCACCGCGTTGAAGATCAGCACGCACACGCACACCCGCACACCGGCAAAGGCGTGCTGCACCCACACAAGGTGAGAGAAGGCGTCAATGACGCCTGCCAGCGCCGAGATGATGAGCAGCGACGGGAACACCAGACCCAGCGTGGCAAAGATGCCGCCTAAAATACCTTTTTGCTTCTGCCCGATAAAGGTGGCGGTATTGACAGCGATGATGCCGGGGGTACACTGACCGATGGCAAAATAGTCCGTCAGCTCCTCGTCAGTTGCCCAGCCCTTATCCTCCACCACCTCGCGCTGCAAAATCGGCAGCATGGCATAGCCGCCGCCAAAGGTCATCACACCCACTTTTGCAAAGGTGATAAACAGTGTCCAAAGTTCTTTCATACACATTCCTCCATTACGGCGCGTAGCCGTACATTCCACGCACCGACACCTCGCCGGCGCGCACCGTCTGCACCGTGCCGTCCGCCTCGCGCACCGTCAGTCCGTATTGATCATCCACACCGAGGGCAAAGGCCTGCCGCCTCTCCTCACCGGACAGCAGCTGCACCTCCCTGCCCACGGTCATACATCTGCCGCGATACTCCTCCAGCCAGCGCTGCGGTGTTTCCAATGCATCTGCGCGCAGCAGGTCCAGCTCCTCCATCAAGGCTGCCGCCAAGGCGCTGCGGGACACCGGTTTCCCGCACTCCGCTTCCAGCGACGAGGCGATATCCGCCACCTCGCCGTCAAAATCCCGCTGCCTATGGCAAACATTGATGCCGATGCCCATAATGACCGCCGCGCCGCGGTTGGGATCGCTGACCAGCTCCGTCAGAATGCCGCCCAGCTTTTTGCCGCGACAGACCAGATCGTTGGGCCACTTGATCTGCACCTCGATGCCGCACACACGCTCCACCGCGCGGCAGGCAGCCACCGCGCCCAGCGCAGGCAGCGCCATCAGATCCTGCGGCGGCACCTGCGGACGCCACAGCACCGACAGATACACGCCCAGTCCGCCCTTGGACTGAAAGCTGCGCCCCAAGCGTCCGCGCCCTGCGCTCTGCTCATTGGCGATCAGCACCGTGCCATCCCCTGCGCCCTCCAGCGCCAGATATTTCAAATTTGTATTGGTGGAATCCACCGCATCCAGCACCAGCCAGTTCTCTCGCGGTGCACGCAGGCAGGCGGCGATCTCCTGCCGTTTGATGGTAGCCATATCGCCACCTCCTTCTTTTCCTCCCTACTTTAGCACAACCGCAGCGGATTGTAAACTGTGGACAGTTGACAAAACGCGCACCGTTCTGTATGGTATGGGTATCTCAAAGGCGAGGTACTGCACCGATGAAAACACGCACATTGATCCTGACGGCGCTGTTCACCGCACTGACAGCCGCCGGCGCACTGATCCGTATCCCCACGCCCTTTTCCGCCATCACCCTGCAGTTTTTCTGCACCGCGGCGGCAGGGGTGCTGCTGGGCAGCCGATACGGCGCACTGTCACAGCTTTTATATGTGCTTCTGGGTCTTGCAGGCCTGCCCATCTTTGCCATGGGCGGCGGGTTTGGCTATGTGCTGCAGCCCTCCTTCGGCTTCACGCTGGGGCTGATCGCCGCGGCGTGGATCATCGGCGCTGTGACCCGTCAGCGCTGCGATGCACCGTACACCGCTATGGGCTGCGCGGCAGGCCTTGCGGCGGTGTACGCTATGGGGCTGCCCTATATGGCGGCGATTCTGAACGGCTATATGGGGCTGGAGCTGACCGCATCGCAGCTGCTGCTGGCGGGAATGGTGCCCTTTCTGCCTGCCGATGCACTGAAGATCGCGCTGTGTGCGCTGCTCTTCCCCAGACTGCGCCGTGCATTGGGCAATATCCACTAATTTATCCGGTATTTTTCTATCGAATCTCGTCGCAGCTGCTCTTGCTTTTTCCCCCCTCGGCTCGTATAATGAACCCAGTGACTTGAGGAGGTGAAAATCATGATGCATTCTGTCAGCCGCGCAGCTTCCATCATCGTTTTTCCCTCTGTTTTTGTTTCTATTTTTGGCTTTTAACCGGTAGTATTACCGGTTTTATTTTTTGCCCCAATGCGGGTAAAATAAGGCAGTTTGCGAGAAAATCACCATAAAACAAAAACGAAAGAGAGGCAAAATCGCAATGAAGAACAACCTCGGCCAAGAGGCCATCTACGACGCCAGAACGCTGGGTCTGCCCCGCATGCTGATTCTGGGTCTGCAGCATCTGTTCGCCATGTTCGGCGCCACCGTTCTGGTCCCCATTCTGGTGTCCGGCTACGGTCTGCCCCTGTCCATCCAGACCACGCTGCTGTTTGCAGGTCTGGGCACCCTGATGTTCCACGTCTGCACCAAGTTCAAGATCCCCGCTTTTCTGGGCTCCTCCTTCGCTTTCCTGGGCGGCTTTGAGGCTGTCGCCAAGCTGGACAGCGGTATGTACGCCGGTATGACCGGTGAGGAGAAGCTGCCCTACGCACTGGGCGGCATCGTGGTCGCCGGCTGTCTGTATCTGGTGCTGGCTCTGCTGTTCAAGCTGGTGGGTGCCAAGAAGGTTATGCGCTTCTTCCCCCCCATCGTCACCGGTCCTATCATCATTCTGATCGGTCTGAATCTGTCCGGCAGCGCTGTTGCCAATGCCTCCACCAACTGGTTCCTGGCTCTGGTGGCCATCGTCATCATCATCGTTGCCAACATCTTCGGTAAGGGTATGATCAAGATCATCCCCATCCTGCTGGGTGTTGTGGGTGCCTATATCGTAGCTCTCATCTGCGGTCAGGTGGACTTCTCCGCTGTGAATGATGCTCAGTTCGTAGGTCTCCAGCAGATCGTCATCGCCAAGTTCGATGTCACCTCCATCCTGATCATGGCTCCCATCGCCATCGCCGCCATGATGGAGCACATCGGCGACGTTTCCGCCATCTCCTCCACCACCGGCCGCAACTTCATTGAGGATCCCGGTCTGCACCGCACCCTGCTGGGCGACGGTCTGGCAACTGCCGTGGCCGGTATGTTCGGCGGTCCTGCCAACACCACCTACGGTGAGAACACCGGCGTGCTGGCTCTGAGCAAGGTCTACGATCCCCGCGTTGTGCGTCTGGCTGCTTACTTCGCCATCATCCTCAGCTTCTCCCCCAAGTTTGATGCGCTGGTCAACTCCATCCCCACCGCCATCGTGGGCGGCGTCAGCTTCATCCTCTACGGTATGATCTCCGCCGTCGGTGTGCGTAACATCGTGGAAAACCGCGTTGACCTGACCAAGTCCCGCAACCTGATCATCGCCGCTGTCATCTTTGTGTGCGGTCTGGGCTTCACCTCTATCGGCGGTCTCAGCTTCACCATCGGCAGTGCCACCGTCACGCTGTCCGGTCTGGCCATCGCCGCTCTGGCAGGCGTGATTCTCAACGCCATCCTGCCCGGCAACGACTATGAGTTCGGCACCTCTGTGGAGGGCGACAAGTCCGCCGATCTGGGTTCCTATTAATCGGTCAATACCCAATCCAATAAAGAGAGAGTGGCTCACGCCACTCTCTTTTTTTGCCCACAGCTGCAAAAAACGGGAGCCGAGGGTATATCCCTCGGCTCCCGTTTGATTGTCAGCACAGCGTTATGGATTCGTTCTAATAAGCCACGCAAGCTGTTTCCAAGTCTCCGTTACGGCGCCGTGATCTCGGTCAACACATCCTCCACGCTTCTCAGGTTGAAGATCTTCACCAGCGTCTCATCGCTGATCAGGGGTGCACCGCCCATGGCAACGCCCATCGTCACGCCGTTATGCTCGGTATAGGAGGCGGCATAGACCTCGTCACCGTCAGCGGCCAGCAGCAGAGGCGCACCTATCATACGGGCCAGAGGACCTGCGCACAGACCGTCAGGGAAGTTATAACCGTAGGCTGCAACAGCCATCACGGGAGTGTCGAAGAAATACTCAGCCACCAGAGCGGAGGTCTCAAAGCGGTTGGCGCCTGCCAGACGATCCACCCAGACATAATACTCACCGTCGAGCTCGTCATACAGATGCCACAGCTGGTTCTCCACAGCGGAGGAAACGGCGCCGGTGCCGCCTGCCAGCACGAATTCCTCAGGTGCCCAATCCTGCAGGAAGGTCACCTGCTCTTCCGTCAGCACATCGTCCACCAGCAGGATGGGCAGACCGACAGCGGAGGCAGACAGACTGTCGGCAAAGTTGTAGCCGGTGCAGACCACGCACTCCCAGGTGGCACCACCAGCGACGGTGAATGCCTCATCCAGAATGGCGAGGTTGGTCTCAAAGCGGCTGGGACCTGCCAGACGCTTGAAGGTCATACCAGCGCTCTCAACCGCTGCCAGCTCATCACTGACAATGGTGGCGCCGCCCAGTGCGTAAACGGTTGCGTCATCTGTAGCGTATGCCGCGATAAACTCCAGCACATCGTCCATATTGTCATTGTCGGTCAGCAGGATGGGCGCATGAGCCACAGAGGCCAGATAGCTGCCTGCCAGCGCATCGGCAAAGTTCTCGCCGCTGGTGACGACCACAGCCTTAAAGTCGCCGGTGTCTGCGTGCATCAGCTGGGCAGCCTTGAAGGCGGTCTCATAGCGGTTGCTGCCGAAATTGCGGAGCACAAAGGGCCGGGGATTGGCGATCAGCACATAGTCGTAGCTGTCAGCCTCATCGTGCTTGTACTCGTCATAGTCGAAGTCCTCCACCTCGTATGCGGCATACACGCCAACATTAGGAGGACACTCCACATACAGACCGCCCAGAGGCACATCCAGTGCGCTGTATTCCCCTTCATACTCGCCGTTGGCGGCGGAGACCACTTCCACCTTCACAGCGGTGTAAACATCCATCGTGTCATAGACCTCGATGCCGTCGCGTCCAGCCTTGACATTCAGCTCACCGGCGGTAACCACCAGAGAGTTGTCTGCGTAAATGCCGGTGTAGGCGGCATCCACATTCACCGTGCCGCCGGCAACGGTGATCTCATCACCGTAGATACCGTCGCCGGAGCTCTTGATGCTCAGCGTGCCGCAGGAGGCGGAGTCGATGCAGAGGGCGCCATACGAGGTGATGCCGAAGGCAGAGCTCTCCGCGGTCTGGTTCAGGAAATTGGTGCCGATCAGGTTGATGTACACATCCGCGTACAGCGTGTTGATGACATCGTAGCAGCCCTCGTCGTCAGCATCATAGCTGCCCACGCCGGTGTAGGTATAGTTCTTCAGCGTCAGCACGCCGCCATAGTAGTGGGCATAGTTGTCACCGGGGTTGGAGGTGGTGGGAGCGGAAGCGCCGACCTCGAGATACTCGCCGTTTTCCAGCTCAACGCCGCCCACATAGATGGGATCCACTACCGGAGCGATGACCAGCTTGTCATAGTTGCTCCACGGCTCGTTTTCAAAGGGTGCCAGATAGTAGTTGTTGGCGCTGTCCTTATAATAATTCGCGGCCGCATAGCCTTCGGGATAAACGATGGGGGTATCCAGATAGGTAGCGTAGTTCGCCCAAGCATAGAGCTCGCCGCTCTTAATGACCAGCCCCTCGGCATAGATGCCGTCATCGTAGGCGTCGATAAACAGCGTAACATCCTGAAGCGTCACCGTACCATCGACATTGAAACCGTCATCCTGGCCATTCGCGCAGTATACCTCCAGGCTGCCGTTACCGTAAATGCTCACATCGCCGTAGATATCAAAGATATCTCCGGCAGAGGTAGAGCTGTTGCCCAGATAGTTTTCGCCCAGCACATTGACCGCCAGATCGCCGCTGTAGTAGACATAGTCGCCGCTCATAGCCAGCGCGCCGTCATAGTTTTTCAGCGTCAGCACGCCGCCTTCAAAGTAGGCATAGTTGTCCGTCAGCGGAGTATCCGTGGGGGTGTTGCTGTCCTCGGACAGATACTGTCCGTCGCCCAGCGTAACGCCGCCGAAGGAGATCTCGTCCATGCTGGCCATTGCCGTGGCAGGCAGCAGGCTCAGCACCATCACCAGTGCCAGCAGGAGACCTGCCAGTTTCCTCATGCGTCTTTTCATCATTTGTACCTCCTCTTTTAATATTGTGTTTTTACAGTACCACAAAATTTTTCATCATTCAACAAAAAATGTGAGAGGGACCCAAACTTTTATGTTGGGGCGGGAGAGGGTCAGCTCCCGCCCCCCTTGATCGCGGAGTCGAAACGACTCTGCAGAGAAAGGCTTATTCCGTTACCGCTCAGCCCAGCTGGATATCCTCGCCTGCGCCCATGGAGAAGATGCGGTAGACAACGCCATCATCGATCAGGCTGGGACCGCCGAGGACGAAGCCGCTCTCGATGCCGGCGTTGTTGGCATAGACCGTGGCCGGTCCTTCATCGCCGTTGGCGGTGAGGATCAGCGGTGCGCCCAGTGCATATGCCAAGGGACCGGCGCACAGACCATCGGGGAAGTTGTAGCCGTAGGCCAGCACCGCGTAGTCAACGCCGGTGCTGCCGAAGGCCTCAATGGCCGTCAGCACGGAGGTGTCAAAGCGGCTGGCGCCTGCAAGGCGAACCACATCGCGGCCCGTTGCCCGCAGCTGCTCCTCCACGGCGGGCTTCACAGCGCCGGTGCC
>JAGBEA010000036.1 GCA_017937195.1 Oscillospiraceae bacterium
CCGATAATGTCATTCGACTCATTTTTCCTGCTTTCCGCAGGCAGTGACCGAAACTATTATATCGCTTATTGCAGAGGTGAACATCACCCTTTGCCCTCTTTTTTACCCTCTAAATGTTACCTTCACTTTTGCAATCAACCGTTTGATTGTACCCATCATACCAAGAGTTCTGTCCAAAAAAACGGATTGTTCTTCCGTCTTAAGAAAATCTTAAACCTTTCCTCGCTTGTTTCTTAAGGCGTTTCTTCCTATACTGATGCTGCTTTCGGGGCAATTCTCTGTTTTTCAGCTTCCCTCTTGACAGATATGCCCCTTTGTGTTAGTTTGAGTGTACTAATACAGTTAGTACACTATTGCCAAAAGGAAGGATCTCATATGGAAACCCTGCAGCTGATCAATTGTATCATCAGCATTCTCTTTGTGCTGTGCTATGCCTATCAATTTTTCTACATCCCCGTGCCGTGGCTGAAGAAAGACCGCCCTCACGCCGCGCCTGCGCCCAATCGCTTCGCCGTGCTGATCTGCGCCCGCAATGAGGCCGCCGTCATCGGCGACCTGATCGCCAGCATCCGCAGCCAGAGCTACGACGCCTCGCACATCTCCATTTTTGTGCTGGCGGACAACTGCACCGACGACACGGCGTTGATCGCCCGTGTGGCGGGCGCCACGGTGTATGAGCGCTTCAACACCCATCAGGTGGGTAAGGGCTACGCGCTGCAGACACTGCTGTGTCATCTGGAGCAGGACTATCCCGCCGGCTTTGACGGCTATTTTGTCTTTGACGCGGACAACCTCCTTGCCCCCGACTATATCGAGCGGATGAACGAGACCTTTTCCGACGGGCACCCTATCGTCACCAGCTACCGCAACTCGAAAAACTACGGCGACAACTGGATCAGCGCCGGCTATGCGCTGTGGTTTTTGCGGGAGAGCCGCTATCTCAACCACGCCCGCCATCTGCTGCACACCAGCTGCGCCGTATCCGGCACCGGTTTTCTGTTCAGCCGCGCCGTGCTGGAGGAGGTAGGTCCGTGGCCGTTCCATCTGCTGACCGAGGACATTGAGTTCTCCGTCCATCAGATCATCCGCGGCCGCAAGATCGCCTTTTGTCCCCGCGCGGTGCTGTATGACGAACAGCCCACCTCCTTCCGCCAATCGTGGCGCCAGCGCTCCCGCTGGGCAAAGGGGTATTTGCAGGTGCTGCGCTGCTACGGCAAGGATCTGCTGCGCGGGATGCTGCACGGCAGCTTCTCCTGCTTTGATATGGCCATGAACATTATGCCCGCCTTCATCCTCTCCACCGCCAGCATTGTGTGCAATGTCGCGCTGTGTGTGCTGGGTCTGCTGCGCGGCGGCGAGGCGTGGCTGGCTGTCCAATCCGCAGGGCAGCTGCTGTGGGGAATGTATGTGACGCTCTTTGTCATCGGCGTCATCACCACCCTTACTGAGTGGCGCGCCATCCGTACCTCCGCCGCCAAAAAGCTGCTCTACACCGTCACCTTCCCTCTCTTTATGGCCACCTACATCCCCATCTCGCTGTCGGCCATCTTCCGCAAGGTGGAGTGGCAGCCCATTGAGCACCGCGTATCTGCCGCGGAGCTGCGCCGCCGCAGCCGCGAAGATCTGCTGCCCTTTTGAGCGGCGCTGTGCTATGATAGACACATACGAAAGGATCGCCTATGAAACGATACACCAAACCGCCGCGCCGTAAAAAGTGGTGGCTGCTTGTACTGGGCGCTGCGCTGGTGCTGGCCGCAATGTGGCGCTTTCTCCCCCAGCGCTGGTACACTGCCGAGGAGCTGGGGATCCCCCGTCTGCAAAGCGCTCTCGACGCCGACAGCGACGGCACGGAGGACTGGACGGATCTGGTACTGGGCGCGCGCAGCTATATCGCCACCGATCCCCACTACCAAAGCAAGTACTACGCCGGCGGCTATCCCGACGATGGGCTGGGCGTATGCACCGACGTGATCTGGCAGGCCTTCCGCGCCGCCGGCTATGAGCTTAAGGAACTGGTGGACGCCGATATTGCCGAAAACCGCGACGCCTATCCCTTCATCCAGACGCAGGATCGCAATATCGATTTCCGCCGCGTGGAGACGCTGGACGCCTTTTTCCGCCGCCACGCTCAGGTGCTGACCAACGCCTTCGACGATCCCGCCCAGTGGCAGGGCGGCGACATTGTGATCTTCGGGGATTGCGACCACATTGCCATCTGCTCCGACCGCCGCAACCGCAGCGGCATCCCCTTCATCATCCACCACGGCAATCCCATTGACGAGGCGGTGGAGCGCAATCAGATCTACTACAAAGAGGTGACCGGTCATTTCCGCTGGAACGGCTGAACGATTCACCCATCAGGAGGACTTTTATGTATCACATTCTCGTTTGTGACGACCAGCCGGACATCGTATCGGCGCTGACCATCTATCTCCACGCCGAGGGCTACCGCGTTTTTCCCGCCTCTACCGGCGCCGAGGCGCTGGCGGTGGCGGAGCGGGAGGAGATCCATCTGGCCCTGCTGGATATTATGATGCCGGAGATGGACGGCATCACCGCAATGGCAAAAATACGGGAAAGCCACAACTTCCCCGTGATTCTGCTGACTGCCAAAAGCGAGGACACGGATAAGATCCTTGGGCTGAATCTGGGGGCGGATGACTATGTCACCAAGCCCTTCAACCCCGTGGAGCTGCTGGCGCGGGTGAAATCCCAGCTGCGCCGCTATCTCACGCTGGGCGGCGGCAATGTGCTGCCCAGTGCCATCACCGTGGGCGCCGTGTCGCTGGATGACGATGCCAAATCCGTCACCGTGGACGGTGAGGCGGTGAACCTGACCCCCATCGAATACAAGATTCTCCGCTTTTTGATGCAGAATGCCGGCAAGGTCTTCTCCCCGCAGGAGATCTACCGCCGCGTGTGGCACGAGGTGCCTGCCGCCGACAATCCCGTGGCGGTACACGTGCGGCACATCCGCGAAAAAATCGAGATCGATCCCGCCAACCCCCGCTATCTCAAGGTGGTGTGGGGCAAGGGCTACAAGATGGACGGTGAAGTGCGATGAAAAAGCATCTGGACAAGCTGTGGGCGAAAGCCATCACCTTTATTGCGCTGCTGGGTACGGCGGCGCTGTTTGCCGGCACCGTTTCCGCCGCGTGGTACCGCTTTATCCTCATCGCCGTGGTGGTCAACATCCTCTCCGCCGCGGTGCTGATCGTGTGCCTCGCCTTCCAGATCCAGTCCGCAGGGCACTGGGAGGGCTATGACGGCATCCATCTCACGTGGCTCGACCGCATCCCGCTGGATCTCTATATCGCCGCCGGCGCTGCCTTCTTCCTCGCCTTCGCCACCAGCCATAACCGCGAGCCGGAGCTGCTTTTCGGCTCCATTACTGTGGCGATCGCAGCGCTGCTGATCCCCACCTTCGCCGCACGCTGCAAAGCAGGCACGCTGTGGCACAATACGCTGCTGCGGCGGCTGTGGGGTCTGTTCTGTGTTCTTCCGCTGCTGTGGAGCACGCTGCTGGTGCTGCTGGTGCTGACGGCGGTGGATCTGCTGTTTGTGGGCTGGTATTCCCCCCACGATGTGGTGCTTTTCTGGCTCGCCGTCCGCGCCGTATTGATCTTGCTGGTGCTGTATTGCGCGCGGGATGTGCGCAGCCTGCTCAAGGGCGGGGAAAAGCTGGCATCCGGCGATTTTTCCCGTCAGATCGCGGTATCCTCCCCCCTCCCCGTGATCCAGACCCACGCACGGCACCTCAATTCCATCCAATCCGGTCTTCAAAAGGCGGTGGAGGAGCAGATCAAGTCCGAGCGGCTGAAAACAGAGCTGATCACCAATGTGTCCCACGACATCAAAACGCCGCTGACCTCCATTGTTAACTATGTGGATCTGCTGAAGAAAACGCAGCTGACCGACCCCACCGCGCTGGAGTATATCGCCGTACTGGAGCGGCAATCCCAGCGCCTGCGCAAGCTGACGGAGGATCTGGTGGAAGCATCCAAGGCAGCCACCGGCAACATCTCCGTCAACCTCGCGCCCACCGACCTGAATGTGCTGCTCTCGCAGGTGTGCGGCGAGTATGAGCAGCGTCTGGCGGAGAAGCAGCTGCAAACGGTGGTGACCGCCGCCGAGGGATCGCCCCACATTCTGGCAGACGGACCGCTGCTGTGGCGCGTGCTGGACAATCTGATGAGCAATGTGTGCAAATACGCGATGTCCGGCACCCGCGTCTATCTCTCCACCGAGCTGACCGACACCCACGCCGCCGTCACGCTGAAAAATATCTCCCACTACCCCCTCACGGTGTCCGGCGATGAGCTGACCGAGCGGTTCGTCCGCGGCGACAGCGCCCGCTCCACCGAGGGCAGCGGCTTGGGGCTGAGCATCGCCGCCAGCCTGACCGAGCTGCAGCACGGCACGTTCCGCATCCATATCGACGGCGATCTTTTCAAAGTACGTCTTACCTTTCCCCTCACCGAAAAAGCAAGTGAATAACCAAAGCGGCAGGCGCTGTGCCTGCCGTTTTTTCATCCGTATTGATAATTTTTCCGCGCGGTGCTATAATGGGGAAAAATCCTGCTGCGGGAGGTCGATGATTATGCTGGAACATACCGCGCCCCATCTTGCGCCCAAGGATCGCTGCACCGGCTGCAGCGCCTGCGCCAACGGCTGCCCCAAGGGTGCGATCCATATGCTGCCCGACCGTGAGGGCTTCCTCTGTCCCACGGTGACGGATGCCTGCATCCAGTGCGGACACTGCACCCACATCTGCCCCGTGCTGAAGCAGCGCGAGCCCCGCAGTGAGCCTGCCGTTTTCGCGGTGTGGAATCCCGACGATACCGTGCGCTGTCAGTCCGGCGCCGGCGGAGCCTTCTCCCTCTTGGCAGAGTTCATCCTCGATGACGGCGGCGTGGTATTCGGCGCCGCGGTGGATGAGGATCTGCGGGTGCGGCACATCGCCATCAAGCATAAAAGTGAGCTGCACCGTCTGCGGGGCGCCAAGCTGGTACAAAGTGAGATCGGTGACAGCTTCCAGCGGGTGCGCCACTATCTTGACCGGGGGCATCGCGTGCTGTTCACCGGCACCCCTTGTCAGGTGGACGGACTCTACCGCTATTTGGGTGAGCATCCGGAAAAGCTGCTGACCTGCGACATTCTCTGCAGCGGTGCCCCCTCCCCCGGTGTGTGGGCAAATCTGGTGCGCTCGATGGCGTATATCAAGCAGAAAAAGCCCACCTCCGTCCAGTTCTGCGGCAAGCTGACGGGCGAAAAGGACCGCCGCTTCCGCGTGGAATTTGAGGGCGGCAGCGCTTACGATGCCCCGCTGCCCAAATCCGAGCTGGGGCAGGGTCTGCGCCGCAGGCTGTTTTTGCGCCCTGCCTGCCACCAGTGCCCCTATGCCAGCACCGACCGCGTAGGCGATCTGTCGCTGGGCAGCTTCCGCGGTCTTCCCAAGGACTATCTGCCCGAGGAGCAGGCCAAGGGCATCTCGCTGCTGCTGGTCAACTCCCGAAAGGGCGCCCACATCTTCGACACGCTGCCGCTGAAGAAGGAAAAGCGCACCTTGTGCGAGGCGGTGGCAGCCAATGTCGCGCTGTCCGCCCCCTATGAAAAGCCCACCGATCGTGAGGCTTTCTTCGACGCCTTCGCCCGCCAGCCCTTCCAGCAGGTGCGCACCCGCTTTCTCAGCAGCAAAGCACCTGCCAAAGGCGGCTTCAGTTTGAAAAATCTCTTCAAGAAAAAGGAACACTGATATGGAAAAAACGCTTCTCCATTGCTGCTGCGCCCCCTGCTCCGTCTCCTGCATCCAGACCCTCCGCGCCGAGGGGATCGAGCCGGTTGGCTTCTGGTATAACCCCAACATCCACCCCTATATGGAGTATAAAGCCCGCCGCGATACGCTGATGGCATACGCCCCCACTATCGGTATGGAGCTGATCGTGGAGGAGGATTACGGTCTGCGGGACTTTGTGCAGATCGTGTCCGGCGACATCGACGGGCGCTGCATCCACTGCTATTCCATGCGCCTTGACCGCACGGCGCAGTACGCCGCCCAGCACGGCTTCACCTCCTTCACCTCCACACTGTTTGTCAGCCCCTATCAGAATCACGAGCTGATGCGCGCTGTGGCGGAGGAGGCTGCGGCACGCCACGGTGTCACCTTCCTCTACCGCGATTTCCGCCCCGGTTTCCGTGACGGGCAGGCGCAGGCGAGGGAAAACGGCTTTTATATGCAGAAATACTGCGGCTGCGTGTTCAGCGAGGAGGATCGCTATCAAAAGCAGATCGACCGCGACCTGCTGGAAAAGGAAAAGCATCTTTTACCGTAATGTCAAAATGCTGCTTCTCTATGTAGAAGCAGCATTTTTCTACACCGGTATGGCCATGGTGGGCACGGCGATGACCTCCGCAAAGATGCCGCCCGACGGCGGCAGCGCCGTCAGCAAGAGATAGGCGATGCCCAGCAGGATCGCCAGCGTGTACCACAGCAGCTCGCCGCCCCACAGCCACCGCCGCAGCACCAGCGCATACAGTGCGATGCCCAGCGCCAGCACCGTGAGCCACGCTAAAATAATGCCCTGCCGCGTGCCGATTCCTCCAAAGTAGCACAGCGCCGTCATCAAAAGCGGCATCAGAAGCAGCAGCGCGCAGTGTCCGCCGCGGCTGTCCCGTCCGTCCCCCAGATGCCAGATCATCAGTGCCCCCGCCAGATACGGCCAGTAGCACAGCTTTCCCTGCTCCCACGGGCTGGCGGAGGCAGGCACCAGTATCTCCATCAGCGGTGAGGGCAGCTCCCAGTGCATACACTGCAGCATCACACCCGTCATCACCGTTACACAAAACCCTAAGATAAACCGCGCGTACTTCCGCTCCATCCCGTCGCCCCCTTTACGCCCACCATATGCGCTGACACCAAAAAAAGAACGGCTCAGAGCCGTTCTTTTTCGCATCATTTCACATATTCTAATGGGAAAGCCTCAGCCTGCCAAAATTTCAAACTTCAGCACGCCCTCAGCGCTGCTGACCCGTGCCATCATGGCGTCCAGCTCCTCGCTCATCTCGCTGGTCTCGGCGGAGATGGTCACGCCGGCGCAGCCATTGGTGGGGATGGTCTGGTTGATGGTCAGTATATTTGCGCCGGAGTTGGCAAAAATAGACAAGTAGCTGCTCAGCACACCGGGGCTGTCCTTCAACAGCGCGTAGAAGGTGATGATGTGCCCTGCTTTCATATCCTGAAACGGCTGCACCGCGTCCTTATACTTGTAAAACGCGCTGCGGCTGATACCGGTCAATCGGGCAGCCTCGCCCACAGTGGCAGCCTCGCCCACCTGCAGCATCCGTTTGGCCTCCGCCACCTTGATGAAGATCTCCGGCAGCGCCTCTGCCGACACGATGTAATACTTTCTCTTGTTCATAAAGCATTTCTCCTTGAATCGTCCACACTACAAGTACATTTGTATTTTACCATGTCCCGCTGCAAAACACAACTGTTTTTTCAGGAAGGAGTCCGCCTATGTACAGCCGTCAAAAAGCATTCCTCATCCGCACCGCCTATTTTGCCGCTCTGGCGCTGCTGATCTGGGGTGCGGTGCGGTATCTGCTGGGCTGGGTACTGCCGTTTCTCATCGCGCTGGCGCTGGCAGCCGCCGCCGAGCCTGCCATCGAGTTCTGCCGCCGGAAAATGCGCTTCAAGCGGGCCTTCACCGCCGCCGTTCTCACCCTTGCGCTGCTCTCGGCACTGACGGCGCTGGTCACCGTGCTGCTGATGGCGCTGCTGCGGCAGGCCTATGACCTGCTCACCGATCTGCCCATACAACTGCAGCAGCTGCCGCTGCTGCTGGACACGCTGGAGGCGCGGTTCAACAGCTTTTGCGCCGCCTGCCCCGAAGCCCTGCGGACTTGGCTGGATCGGTTTTTGCAGGGGCTGTCCGAATCGCTGGTGCAGCTGTTTGAGCGCTTGTCCGCCGTATGTCTGCGCTTTGTCACCGATGCGCTGACCAAGCTGCCGCAGGCATTCTTATTCTGCGCCACAACAGCGCTGGCGGTCTTCTTCACCGCCAGCAGCTACCCCACCATTATGGCCTTCCTCCGCCGCCAGCTGTCCGGCAAAAATCTGCAGACGGCGCGGGGCGTGAAAGCCAATCTCTACTCCACCCTTGGCAAATGGCTGCGGGCGGAGCTGACGCTGCTGGCCATCACCTTCGCTCAGCTGTTGGCAGGCTTTCTGCTGCTGGGTCAGCGCTACGCCCTGCTGCTGGCGGTGCTGATCGCACTCATCGACGCGCTGCCCGTGTTCGGCACGGGCACGGTGCTGATCCCATGGGCGATCCTCTGCTTTTTGGTGGACGATGTCCCGCGCGGCATCGCCTTGGTGGCACTGTACGCGCTGATCGCACTGGTGCGCAGCATTATGGAGCCGCGGATCATGGCGGCGCAGGCGGATCTCCCGCCGCTGGTGACACTGATCGCCATCTATGTGGGGTTTCGCACGCTGGGCGTGGCAGGAATGCTGCTCCTCCCCATCGCGCTGCTGTTCATCAAGCAGCTCCACGACGCAGGTTTCATCCGATTGTGGAAATAGCCGTTCCTTTTTGCCGAAAACTGTGCTATACTCCCCTATATAGACTTTTCGGGAGGTGAGCGCACGTGACAAAACAGCATAAAGCCGACTTGCTGCTGGTGATGATCACCGCCTTTTGGGGCGCGTCCTACTTCCTCACAGATCTGTGTCTTGCAGAGCTTCCGCCGCTGTGCCTCAACGCCTTCCGTTTTTTGGTGGCTTTCGCGGTGCTGGCAGTCATCTACTTCCGCCGTCTGCGGCACATCTCCCGCCGCACGTGGCTGTATAGCTTCCTCATCGGCTGCTCGCTGACGCTGGTGTATACCTGCTACGGCTTCGGTCTGCCCCTCACCTCCATCTCCAACGCAGGCTTCATCTGCGCTCTGCCCGTGATCTTCACGCCGCTTTTGGAGCTGGCGGTTTTCCGCAAAAAGCCCAACCGCCGCTTTGCCGTGGCGCTGGTGCTGTGTACGGTGGGTCTGGGACTGATGACGCTGAGCGACACCTTCCGCCCTGCGGTGGGCGACATCATTTGTATGGGCACGGCATTTTTCTATGCTGTAGACCTGCTGCTGACCGACCGCGCCGTCCGCGACAACGAGGTGGATCCTCTGCAGCTTGGCGTGTGCCAATTGGGCGTCACGGGCGGTATTATGCTGCTTCTCACGCTGCTGCTGGAGCAGCCGCAGCTGCCCCAGTCGCCGCAGGTGTGGGGCGCGGCGCTGTTCCTCGCCGTGTTCTGCACGGGCATCGCCTTTGTGATCCAAGCGGTGCAGCAGCAGTATACCACCGCCAGCCACGTGGGACTCATCTTCACGCTGGAGCCGCTGTTCTCCGCCATCGTAGCCTATTTCTTCGCCCACGAGGTACTGGGCGTGCGCGGCTATATCGGCGCGGCGCTGATGATGCTCTCACTGGTGCTGATGGAGCTGGATGTGGGCACAATCATCAAAAAGCTATGCAAAAAACCGTGAGCTGACCGCTCACGGTTTTTTCTTTTCTTTCACATATTGCACCAGCGCATCTTTTTCATTGGGTAATTCGCCGTCCATCACCTTTTGCAGCAGAGCGTCCAGCGCCGCGCCGATCTCGCTGCCCTGCAGCCCCAGCGCCATCAAGTCCCGCCCGTTGACCGCCAGCTGCTTGAGGGAAAAGCAGCACTCCTGCGCCAGCAGCTCGTCCATCACCGCTTCCACCGCGTCGATCTCCTTCAAGCGGTAGCGGAATTTCTCGTGCTGGGCCATGTTGTCCGCCCGCTTCACCTGCAAAAGCTGCCGCAGCGCCTCCTCGCCGATGGCGTTCAGTACGCGGCGCACGCTTTTGTGGGTGGGCGCGATCTCGCGGTCGTGCCACTCCACCAGCAAAACGATGCGTTGGGCGGAACGCTTGTCAAACTTCAGCCGACGGGTGATTTCCGCCGCCATCTCCGCGCTGCGCTGGGGATGTCCGTAGAAATGCCCCTCCCCCTGCTCATCGGTAAAGAAGCAGGGCGGCTTGGCGATATCGTGCAGCAGCATGGTCCAGCGCAAGATCGGCTCTGCCGCCACCGATTCCACCGCGTGGACAATATGCTCCCACACGGTGTAGCAGTGATATTTACTGTGCTGCTCAAAGCCTACGCAGGGCGCGATCTCGGGCAAAAACACCTGCAGCACCTCGGGATAGTCCAGCAGAATCTGCCCCGCGCCTGCGCCCGTCAGCAGCTTGTTCATCTCCACCAAAATCCGCTCCACCGCGATGTTTTGCAGCAGCGCTCTGTTTTTGCGGATGCTGCGCGCCGTGTCTGCCTCGATGGTAAAGCCGAGGCGCGAGGCAAAGCGCAGCGCCCGCATGATCCGCAGCGCATCCTCTGTAAAACGGGTGTCGGCATCGCCCACACAGCGGATGATGCCCCGCTGCAGATCCTCTCTGCCGCCGTAGAGGTCGGTCACCTCGCCCCGCAGATCCATGGCCATAGCGTTGATGGTGAAATCACGCCGCCGCAGATCCTCCTCCAGCGACTGGGAGAAAAACACCTCACTGGGGTGGCGGTTGTCGGTGTAAACGCCGTCAGCACGGAAGGTGGTCACCTCGAAGGAGCGGTGATTTTGCCGCACCGTCACCGTGCCGTGCTGCAGTCCCGTGGGGATACAATGCCCCTTGAACAGCGCCATCACCTCTTCGGGGCGGGCGGAGGTGGTGATGTCGTAGTCGTCAGGCTCCACGCCCCGCAGTAAATCGCGCACGCAGCCGCCTACCGCATAGGCGCGATAGCCTGCGCCCTCCAGCGCCTGCAGCACCGATTCCACTTCCTTGGGGAACATCCTTCCCCCTCCTTCCCTATAAATCAGTTGCACTTCTTCTTCATTCGTATTATAATATAGGGTACGAAAAAAAGCAATGACGGCATCAAGAGATGCCTTATGGGAGGATAACGATATGATGCATCCGCAAACGGATATCCATCAGTTTATGAAACCCGGCGTCCGCGTCCACTTGGCAGGCATCGGCGGCGTGTCCATGTGTCCGCTGGCCGAGGTGCTGCAGGGGATGGGCCTCATCGTGCAGGGCTCCGATATGTCCGAAAGCGCCACGGTAAAACACCTGCGCGAAAAAGGCATCCACGTGGACATCGGTCACAGCGCCGAGAATCTGCGCCAGTGCGATCTGGTGATCCGCACCGCCGCCATCCACGATGATAACCCCGAGATCGCAGGCGCTATCACCCGCGGCATCCCCGTGTATGAGCGGGCGCAGGCGTGGGGCGCCATTATGCGCGGGTATCAAAACGCGCTGTGCATCTCCGGCACCCACGGTAAAACCACCACTACCTCCATGGCCACCCATATCTTTATGGCGGCGCAGGCGGATCCCACTGTGATGATCGGCGGCACGCTGTCCATTCTGGGCTCCGGCTACCGCGTGGGTAAGGGCGACACCATCATTCTGGAGTCCTGCGAGTACTGCAACTCCTTCCTCAGCTTCTTCCCCACCGTGGCGGTGATTTTGAATGTGGAGGCCGATCATCTTGATTTCTTCAAGGATCTGGCGGACGTAGAGCACTCCTTCCACGAGTTTGCCGAGCTGGTGCCCCAGCGCGGCTATGTGATCGTCAACGCCGACGATGAGGGCGCGATGGATAGTGTCAAGGGTCTGGAGCATCCCATCTTCACCTTCGGTATCGCCCACCGCGATGCCAACTGCACGGCGCAGAATGTGGCGTTCCACGATGGCTATCCCGCCTTCGACATCGTCATCGACGGCAAGACCTACGCCCATGTGGAAATGCAGGTGGCAGGCAAGCACAATATTCTCAACGCGCTGGCAGCCGCCTCCGCCGCCTATGTACTGGGCATCAGCGGCGATGCTGTTGAGCGGGGTCTGGGCAGCTTCCACGGCGCCGGCCGCCGGTTCGAGCCCAAGGGTCAGTTCAACGGCGCTGATGTGTATGATGACTATGCCCACCACCCCGGTGAGCTGCACGCCCTGCTGACCACTGTGCGCGGTCTGCCCTACGATCGCGTGGTCTGCGCCTTCCAGCCCCACACCTACACCCGTACCCACGCCCTCTTTGATGAGTTTGTGGAGGAGCTGAAGCTGCCCGATGTCACCATTGTGGCGGAGATCTTCGCCGCCCGCGAGCAGAACGATATCGGCATCTCCTCCCGCGATCTGGTGGAGAAGATCCCCGGCGCGGTGTACTGCTCCACGCTGGCAGAGGTGACCGAGCAGTTGGCAGCCATCGCCCAGCCCGGCGACCTGATCCTCACCGTTGGTGCAGGCGATATTTTCAAAGCCGGTGAAAATCTGGTGAAAAGAGCGTGAGTTCTATGACCATCTCTCCCATTTTCCACGGCGCACCTACCGACCGCCGCGAGGCGGTGGAGCAACAGACCTACGAACTGCTGCAGCGCCTCGGCATCGAGTTTGACCGCGTCGATCACGACGAGGCCGCCACCATGGAGGATTGCGCCGCCATCTCCGCTGTGCTGGGTGTGGATATCTGCAAAAACCTGGTGCTGACCCCCCGCAACCGCAGCGCCTTCTACCTGCTGTGCCTGCCCGGTGACAAGCATTTTCTCACCAAGGATTTTTCCAAGCAGATCGGCTCGTCCCGTCTGAGCTTTGCCACCGCCGAGGATATGGCGGAGCTGCTGGGCGTACAGCCGGGCTCTGCCTCGGTGCTTGCGCTGATGAACGATCCGCAGCACCGCGTCACGCTGGCCATCGACCGCGCGGTGCTGACCCAGCCCTTCTTCGGCTGCCATCCCTGCCGCAACACCTCCTCGGTGAAGCTGAAAACGAAAGATGTGCTGGAAATTTTCCTCAAGCACACGGGTCACGAACCCATCATTGTGGATCTGTAAGCTGTTTTCCCTGCGTTTTTTGACGCAGGGAAAATTTTTTGAAAAATTTTTCGCAAAAAAGAGGAAATCTGTTTCTTTTTTAGTATATTAAAATGTCAGCCTCTGTATAGGGTCTTCCCATACGGGCGAAACTTTGGAAAGGAGTGGTCATATGGCGTTTCCCCAGAACTTTTTGGACGAGCTGATCGCCCGCAACGACATCGCCGATGTGGTAGGCAGCTATGTCACCTTGACGCGCAAGGGCTCCAACCTCTTTGGTCTGTGCCCCTTCCACAATGAAAAGACCGGCTCCTTCTCCGTCTCCCCCGACAAGCAGATCTACCACTGCTTCGGCTGCAAAAAGGGCGGCGGCGTCATCAACTTTGTGATGGAGATCGAAAACCTCTCCTATCCCGATGCCGTCCGTTTTCTTGCCAAGCGCGCCAATATGCCCGTGCCCGAGGATGACCGCGACGGCACGGAGAAGCTGCGCCGCCGGATGCTGGAGCTGAACAAGGCTGCCGCCCGTTTCTACTATCAGACGCTGCAGGGTCCCGAGGGCGCTGCGGTGCAGGCGTATCTCGACCGCCGTCAGATCCGCCGAAATATCGCCGTACGCTTCGGTATGGGCGCCGCGCCCGACAGCTGGGACGCGCTGCTGTCGGCGATGACCAAGCAGGGCTTCACCAAGAGTGAGCTGATCAGCGCGGGATTGGTGGTAAAAAATAAGAACGGCGGTCTGTACGATAAGTTCCGCAACCGCCTGATGCTGCCCGTCATTGATGTGCGAGGCGATGTGGTGGGCTTTGGCAGCCGCGTGCTGGACAAGTCCGAGCCCAAGTATATGAACACCACCGAAACACTTACATACAGCAAACGCCGCGTGCTTTACGGCTTGAATCTGGCTAAAAAGACCAAGCGCCCCAACATCATTCTGTGTGAGGGCAATCTGGACGTGGTGACGCTGCATCAAGCCGGCTTTGACAACGCGGTGGCCTCCATGGGTACGGCGCTGACGGTGGAGCAGACCCGACTTTTGAGCCGCTACACCAAGGAGCTGGTGCTGTGCTACGATAACGATAACGCCGGTCAGCTGGCCACGGCGCGGGCGCTGGAGCTTTTGAACAACTCCGAATTCTCCGTCAAGGTGCTGCGCCTGCCCCGCCGTATGGTGGATGGCGAGGCCATCAAGCAGGACGCCGACGATTTTATCAAATTTCAGGGTGCCGACGCCTTTGAGCGGCTGCTCTCCGGCAGCGAAAACGGCATTGAGTTCCGTATGGCGCAGGTATCCGGCAAGTATGACTTGGGCGACGATCAATCGCGCATCGCCTACTGTGCCGAGATCAGCGAGGTGCTGTGTCAACTGGAAAACGCGGTGGAGCGGGAGGTATACACCGTCCGCGCTGCGGAGCTGGCGCACATCACGCCGGAGGCTATGCGCCTTGAGGTGCAGCGCGCCTTCAAGCGCCGGATGGCCAAGCAGCGCAAGGCCACGGAGCGGCGGGAGCTGAACCCCGCCATCACCGCCCAGCCTGCCGCGCGCAGCATCCGCTATGAAAATCTCCGCTCGGCAATGGCGGAGGAGGGCGTGCTGCGGCTGCTGCTGCGGGATGCGTCCATCTTCCCCGATACGCAGCCGCTGCAGGAAGCGGACTTCTCGTCCCCCCTGCTGGGCCGCATTTTTACCGTGCTGTGGCAGCAGCGGCAGACGGGACACGCCGGCAGCATCGCCCATTTGGGCGGCATCCTTACCGGCGAGGAAATGAGTCATCTGACCACACTGCTGCAAAAACCGGAGTCCACTTCAGCCGCCGCGCAGGCGCTGAATGACTATATCCGCATCATCCGCGAGGAGAAGCAAAAGCGCGACGGCGCAGGGGTTGATCCGCTGGCTGCCGCGATGGATAAATTCAAAGATAAAAAGGGTTATGGAGGAAAGCGAAATGACTGAAAAACTGACCGCTGAACAGCTGGAGCAGATGGCAGACCAGCTGCTGGCAGAGGATAGCGCCAAGCCGGTGGAAGAAGCGCCCAAGAAGAAGGGCAAGCTGGACGAGAAGACCATCGCGTCCCTGCCTGCCGCTGCGCTGATCACCGCCAACGAAAAGCTGAAGGATCTGTTCGTCAAGGGTAAGAAGAAGGGCAAACTGGAGTCCAGCGATCTGTCCGAGGTGCTGGACGAAATGGATCTGGACACCGAGCAGATGGACCGCATCTACGACTCTCTGGAGTCTTTGGGCATCGAAGTGGGCAGTGAGGAGTTTATGGTCTCCCTCCACGAAGACGGCGAGCCTCCCCTCAGCGAGATCGCTGAGATCGAGGAGGAGGAGCTGGTGGATCCCAACACGCTGGTGGACAGCTTCAATATCGATGACCCCGTCCGTATGTACCTCAAGGAGATCGGTAAGGTGGCGCTGCTGTCCGCCGACGAGGAGATCGAGCTGGCAACCGCTATGGCCGCAGGCAACGAGGCGCGCGAGCGTATGGCAGCTGCCGAGGCCAGCAACACCCCCCTGACCGAGGAGGAGCTGGAGGCCTGCACCAACGCCATTCTCCGCGGCGCCGAGGCACGCAAGCGCATCGCTGAGGCGGAGGCCAACTGCACCCCCATGCCTATGGAGGAAGCCGCGCAGGCGCAGCAGGATGTGCTGGCCGCCGAGAAGGCGCAGGCCCGTCTGGATGCCGCAGAGCGTAAGGTGGAGCCTCTCACCGATGAGGAGCTGGCTGAATGCCGCGCCGCCGTCAAGAAGGGCGAGAGCGCCAAGCAGAAGCTGGCCGAGGCCAACCTGCGTCTGGTGGTATCCATCGCCAAGCGCTATGTGGGTCGCGGTATGCTGTTTTTGGATCTGATCCAGGAGGGCAATCTGGGTCTGATCAAGGCTGTTGAAAAGTTCGACTACACCAAGGGCTACAAGTTCTCCACCTACGCCACGTGGTGGATCCGTCAGGCCATCACCCGCGCCATCGCCGATCAGGCGCGCACCATCCGCATCCCCGTCCATATGGTGGAAACCATCAACAAGGTGATCCGCGTCAGCCGTCAGCTGCTGCAGGAGCTGGGGCACGATCCCTCCCCCGAGGAGATCTCCATGGAGATGAATATGCCCGTGGATAAGGTGCGCGAGATTTTGAAGATCGCGCAGGAGCCCGTCTCTCTGGAGACCCCCATCGGCGAGGAGGAGGATTCCCGTCTGGGCGACTTCATCCCCGACGAGGGCGCATCCGAGCCCAGCGAAGCTGCCTCCTTCACGCTGCTCAAGGAGCAGCTGGTGGACGTGCTGAGCACCCTGACTCCCCGTGAGGAGAAGGTGCTGAAGCTGCGCTTCGGCATCGAGGACGGCCGCACCCGCACACTGGAGGAGGTCGGCAAGGAGTTCAATGTCACCCGTGAGCGTATCCGCCAGATTGAGGCCAAAGCACTGCGCAAGCTGCGCCATCCCTCCCGCAGCAAGAAGCTGAAGGATTTCCTGAACTAAACGGAGGTTTTGCCCCTATGGTGATGAATTTTGATAACATTCCGCTGCAGCATATCCCCCACTTCAAGGGCGGCGAGGGCGAGGTTCTCGCCCGCATCCACACCGATGAGATGGGCAAGATCGTCCATCTGACGCTGCCCCCCGGCGCGTCCATCGGGCTGCACACCCACGATACCAGCGCCGAGGTGGTCTATTTCCTCTCCGGTCACGGCATCGTACTGGAGGACGATGCGCCTAACGGCGACCCCATCAGCGTGGAAGCCGGTATGTGCACCTACTGCCCCAAGGGTCACAGCCACAGCCTCATCAACAACTCCGATGCGGACTTGGTGGTACTGGGCATCATCCCCGAACTGGGCTGAGTTGCATAAGAAAAAGACCGCTCACAAGAGCGGTCTTTTTTATTTCACATTGTTGAAAACTTCGATGCCGAGGATCTCGATGACCGTACCTTCCAGAAACGGTTTTTCCCCGTTGATGTCGGGGTTGATGCGGTGGAAATCGTACACGCTGTACAGAGCCGCCTTGTATTCCACCGTGCCGCCGTCCTTTTGCCGGATAGGAATAGGAATCAGCAGCAGTAATGCCAGCAGGATCAACACAACCGTCAGCCACTTTTTCACGCGCAGCACCTCCTTATTGGGATGGTTTCATTGTACAAAAAATACGCTGCGTTGTAAATAAAAAAAGATGTGGTTCTCACGAACCACATCTTTTTATCGTATGAAGAATAACTTACTTCAGCTCGACCTTGCCGCCGACTTCCTCGACCTGCTTCTTCAGAGCCTCAGCGTCCTCCTTGGACAGGCCTTCCTTCATGACGGTGGGCACACCCTCAACAGCAGCCTTGGCCTCAGCCAGACCCAGACCCATAACCTCGCGGACAACCTTGATCACCTTGATCTTGGCAGCAGCATCAAAGCCAGCCAGGACGACGTCAAAGTCGGTCTTCTCCTCAGCAGCGGGAGCAGCAGCGCCAGCAGCGGGAGCAGCCATAGCAGCGGCGGAAACGCCGAACACTTCTTCCAGAGCGTGGACCAGCTCGGACAGCTCCAGAACGGTCAGGCCCTTGATTTCTTCGATCATAGCAGTAATCTTCTCAGACATTGTAATAGCCTCCTAATTTAAGATAATAGTTTAATCTTCAGATCCGGACGACGCTCGTCCGTGGGGGGAATGTTGCCGAAATTACTCGGCAGCGGCCTCCTCGGCGGGAGCGCCGTTCTTCTCGGCGATCTGCTTCAGCACGCAAGCCAGAGCGGAAATGGGAGCCAGCATGGTACCCAGAACCTGAGCCTGCAGCACGGGCAGAGCGGGGATGGAAGCCAGAGCATTGACAGTGTTCATATCGACGACCTTGCCGTCCATGAAACCGCCCTTGATCTCGAACTTACCGTTGAGCTTCTTGGCATACTCAGCAATCACGCGGGCGGGAGCGACGGGATCGTCCATGCAGATGGCCATAGAAGTGGTACCATTCAGCTGTTCGTCCAGTTCGGTCATACCGACGTTGTGGAAAGCAAAGCGCAGCAGCGTGTTCTTCACAACAGCGTACTCGATGTTGTTCTCACGGCACTGGGCGCGCAGAGCAGTATCCTCAGCGACAGTAATACCCTTGTAGTCCACGATGACGCCGGCAGCGGCGTTCTGCACCTTCTCGGTCAGAGCGGCCACGATTGCCTGCTTTTCAGACAGAACTTTTGCGTTGGGCATTCTTTGTTTTCACCTCCGGTTAGATTGTAGGTGCGTTCAAAAAAGAGAAAACCGTCCTTATGCCGAAAGACACAAGGACGGTGTAAGCAATCATAACGATTAGCCATCCTCGGCAGGACTTACGGTGCAAGCACCACCTGCTGTCTTTGGAACGCATCTGGTATTATATCGAAGGAGTGACAGCTTGTCAACCCCCAGATATACATTTTTTTGCGGCAGCTTACAGCTGCTTGTTGGCGTTCAGCTTCACGCCGGGGCCCATGGTGGAAGCGGCCACGCAGGACTTGATATACTGGCCCTTGGCAGCAGCGGGCTTAGCCTTGATGATGGCGCCGACGAGAGCGGTGTAGTTCTCGTACAGCTTCTCAGCACCGAAGGAAACCTTGCCGATGGGGCAGTGGATGATATTGGTCTTGTCCAGACGGTACTCAACCTTACCGGCCTTGACTTCCTTGACGGCCTTAGCCACGTCGGGGGTCACGGTACCGGCCTTGGGGGAGGGCATCAGACCCTTGGGGCCCAGAACCTTACCCAGACGACCGACAACACCCATCATATCGGGGGAAGCGAC
>JAGBEA010000037.1 GCA_017937195.1 Oscillospiraceae bacterium
GCCGTCAGCACGGAGGTGTCAAAGCGGCTGGCGCCTGCAAGGCGAACCACATCGCGGCCCGTTGCCCGCAGCTGCTCCTCCACGGCGGGCTTCACAGCGCCGGTGCCGCCCACCAGCACGAACTCGCCGTCGGTGTTCTCATTGAGGAATGTCATCTGCGCAGCGCTGACGGTGTCATCCACCAGCAGAATGGGCAGACCCAGCGCGGAGGCGGAAAGGCTGTCAGCAAAGTTATAGGCGGTGCAGACCAGCACGGGGTCGCCGCTTTCAATACCGGCCTCCTCCAAAATCAGCAGGTTGGTCTCAAAGCGGCTGGCACCGGCGAGGCGCTTGAAGGTGTAGCCCTCATCCTCCACGGCGCGCAGGGTATCGCTGACGATGGTGGTGCCGCCGAGGGCATAGACAACGCCGCCCTCCTCCACATTTTCAAGGATGTAGTCGATGACATCTGCCATATTGTCGTTATCGGTCAGCAGGATGGGCGCATCCATCTCAGCTGCCAGATAGCTGCCGGCCAGAGCGTCGGCAAAGTTCATACCGCTGGTGACGATGGCTGCGGGGAACTTGTCCACGCCCATAACCTCCTTCAGCGCGTCAGCGCTCTTGAAGGCGGTGTCAAAGCGGTTGGAGCCTGCAAGGCGGGTCACGCCGTCCACCGCGGGAGCAGCCGATACCACGAACGCAGGAGATGCCACATAGGCATACGAATAGGTGTTGGCCACATAGGTGTCGCTGGTCTGCTCCCACATCTTACCGTCGACGGTCACCTGCAGCGATTCATGCAGCTTATGGGTATGACCTGCGGAGCCATCGATGCGTACCTGATTGGTGTAGCGGTAAACGCCCTCAGTGAAGGTATCGCCGTTATAGCGCTGCCACTCCTCACCGTCATACTTCTCCCAATCGCCCATACTGTCGGGAACGTTGACCATATCGCCCACGGTGAAGGTGAAGTCATACACAGTCTCCACCGTGCCGCCCAGCGCAGGCACTTCCATATCGCTGGTACCTACAATGTATCTGACCGTCTCACGGGTGGCGGGGTCGGGCTGGGTGAAGCCCACCAGCACCTGAATCTCCTCGTAGAGACCTGCGCCGTCGGTGACGCGGATGGTCACTGCCACATTGTTGCCGCTGGCGGTGGGGGTGCCGCTGACGGTGCCGTCAGCGCTGACATTGACCCACTCAGCACCGGAGGTCTTGCTGAAGGTATACTCCGGCGTGCCGCCTACCACGGCAGAAGCCACAGAGTAAGAGGGGATAGGCTGACCGACATAGTTCTCGCCAATGTCAAAGAGGGAGCTGTCGGTGAACACCAGAGGCAGCGGTTCCCACTCCACCTCAAATGAAGGGGATGCCATATAGGCATAGGTGTAGGTGAGCGCACCGTAAACCTCGCCGATCTGTTCCCAAGCCTTGCCGTCAATGGTAACGCTGAAGACCGGTGCCAGCTTGTGGGTGGAACCATAGCCGGTGTCGCTGTCAATGCGCAGCTGGTTGGTGAAGCGATACGTACCTTCCTGGAAGGTTGGACTGTCATAGCGCTGCCACTCCTCACCGTCATACTTCTCCCAATGGCCCATAGAAGCGGGAACTCCCGCTATGCCGCCTTCAAAGGTGAAGTCATAGGCAAGTTTTACCTCGTCGCCATAGGCGGGCGCCACCATATTGGAGGTGCCGGTGAAAGATGCCACCTCGGTGCGCTCATCGCCCACATAATAGAAATATCGGAACGGGGATTTCCACTTGTTGGAGATCTCGATACCGCCGTTGTAAGCCAAATCGTCCACAGCCACCAGCGTCACATCGTAGCAGCCGTTGCTGAGGCTATGGGACGCGGCATATGCCCGCATATCCACGCTGCGCTCGGCAGAGGCTTCCACATATTTACCGGCGGTGCCAATGTTGACATAGTAGCCGGCGGCGCCATCATAGGCGTCCCAGGTCAGCACGCCGTCCGTGAACTTCACATTGGCGATATCCTCCTTGGGGGCGTAGCGCACCACCGCGGCCGCGCTGCGTGCGGAGAAATCGCTGTCCTCGTAGCCCTCATAGTGGCCGCCGGAGGAAGCCTCTGCCATCACGCGGAACTCATACTTCACGCCGTTTTCCACAGAAAAGCTACACTCGTTGGTGGTGGTGTATTGGTATGACAAACGGGAGTCGTCGCCTTCCTCAAACAGCTCCACAAAATAGATCTGCGCGTGCTCCACGGCGTCCCACTTGGCAAGACCGTCCTCCCAGCGGAGGTTGGTGGGGGCGGGCAGCTTGCCCTTGGAGGTGTAGGCATACTCACAGCTCCAATCCTGAGAGAGCCGCGTTCTTTCCGCGTCCCGTGCGTAGATGGTGAAGGTGTAAGTGTCACTCTCATAGCCGAAAGATGCCAGCTTGTCCTTCAGATCGACGCTGAGCGGTTCGGTGCTCGACACCTTGCCGCCACCGCCGCCGACAGACCAGGAATACTCGGCTGCGCCGTCCACCGCATCCCAAGTCACCACGCCGTCGTTGATGGCAATGTTGGGGATCACCGGCAGTTCCTCTGCCCCCACGGTGGCGGGGAGCAGCGACAGCGCCATCACCAGCGCCATCACAAATGCAAAAAACCGTCTGCTTGTTTTCATAAGCGTTCTCCCTTTCGTGTCAAAAAGATTTGCCCGTCCTGCGGAGCAATTGACCCTTTTTTCATCGCAGGACTTGTTTGCTGCTCTTATATTATACTTTTGCCCCATCCCACACAACACACCACCCCTGCAAAAGGGTGGGAAATCGGGTGGGAAAAAGGGTGGGATGGCGAAAAAATTTTGATTATGCACAAAAAAAGAAAGCGCGCCCTGCCACGATGGGCAAAGCGCACTTTTCGATGCGGTTATGTGGTTTCTCTGCTGCGCAGCTGCTTGTACACCTCCCACAGTTCCTTGCGGGAGGAGACGCCCAGCTTGCTGTAGAGGTTTTTGTTGTGGTACTTCAGCGTGTTCTCCTTGATGTTCAGCGCCAGCAGCACATCCTTGGTGGCGGTGTGGGCGATGTACAGCTCGTAAATCATCTGCTCGGTGGGGGTCAGCTCCTCCAGCCCCTCGGTGAAGGCGGTCAGCTTCGCCTCATCCACCGCGCCGTCAGCAGCAGGCTGCTCGGCACTCACCGCACCCAGCTGCGCCTTCAGCCGCGCATTTTCCGCCATCACGGTGTTCACGCCCAGCAAAAACAGCTCCGTAATGATGTAGGATACAGACAGCATCTCAAAATCGATCCGCACCAGCTGCTCGATGAGCCACACGCAGATGTTCACCAGCACCGCCATCAGCAGGATCACCGCGTGGGTGGCGGACTCCACCTGCTTTTTGGCGTGGGCGCGGAAGATCACCGCGATCATCGCCACAAAGTAGCCCAGCAGGTAGAACAGATACAAGCTGTGCCACGGGCCGTAGACCTTCTCCAGCGTGCCTACGCCGTTGACCACGGCAAAGGTCACATCCTTATAGTAGATGTCCAGATAGCCGGGGCTTGCCGCCACAAACAGCACCACTCCGCTGACCGCCGACAGCAGCCACACCAGCCACTTGGGATAGGCGGTCTTAGTGGCGCGCAGGATGATCATCAGCATGGTCAGCGGCAAAAACACAGAGCCCAGATAGGCGATGCGGTTGGCCATCAGCGCCATCTCCAGCGCGGTGGACATCGCCAGCAGCAGGTAGCTCACATTCACCACCGTCACGCAGAAGAAGAGGAACAAAACCCACATCTCTTTCTTCCGCACCAGAACACAGTAGCCCACCAGCAGCACGGTGGCCAGCGCCGCCGTGACGCCGTAGAGCGCCGTCAAGCTGCCGCTTTTGTCGCCCACAGCGCCGCAGCCGCTGAGCGTCATTATTAAGAAAAGAATGCCCGCAAGCATTGCCGGCAGCTTTTTCATAAAAATCCCTCTTTGCACAGTTGTTTTTGTACTATATCACATTTTTCCGTCATTCACAAGGGTGCAGGCGGTTTTTTCCCGCATTTCACGCAAAAAATGGGCAGCACGGCGCACCGTACTGCCCACCTATTTTGCTTTTTATCTGCCGTACAGCGTGGTAACGGCGGCGATGCGCTTGGCCAGTTTCTTGGAAGCCTCGCCCTTGAGCATACGCCACTGCCAGTTGCCGCTCTGCGTGCCGGGGGTGTTCATCCGGTGACCCTCGCCCAGCTCCAGATAGTCCTGCATCTGCGCCACGAACAGCTTGGCAACGCTGCCCATACCGCCGCGGATGAGACCCCAGTTGAAGCCCTCCTTCTCGTTCAGTCCCAGATACTCGGTGGCGAACTTGATGTCCTCCGCCTTGGCCTCCTTGCGCCACAGCGCAACGGGGCTGTTATCGTGGGTGCCGGTATAGCAGATGCAATTCTCGCCGTACACGTGGGGCAGGTAGCTGGTGGAATCACGGGAATCGAAGGCAAACACCAGCACCTTCATACCGGGCAGCTTGCTGTCACGCAGCAGCTGCGCCACCTCGGGGGTGGGATAGCCCAGATCCTCGGCGATGAACTCCAGCTCCGGGAACCAGCCCATCACCGCGTTGACAAAGCTCATACCGGGGCCCTTGACCCAGTGGCCGTTCTTGGCGGTAGTCTCGCCATAGGGCACTGCCCAGTAGCTCTCCAGACCACGGAAATGGTCGATACGGATCACATCGAACAGCTTCCCCGCGCCGTCCACGCGGCGGATCCACCAGCCGAAGCCGTCATCCTGCATCACGTCCCAGCGGTACAGGGGGTTGCCCCACAGCTGACCGTCCTCGCTGAAATAGTCGGGGGGAACGCCGGACACCTCGGTGGGTACATTGCGCTCGTCCAGCTGGAAGCTCTCGGGCTCGGACCAAACATCGGCGCTGTCCAGCGCCACATAGATGGGCAGGTCGCCGATGATGCGGATGCCCTTTTGGTGGATATACTCCTTCAGCTTGTTCCACTGCTTGAAGAACAAGAACTGCAGATAGATGAAAAACTCCACATCCTCGCGCAGCTTCAACCGATACTCTTCCAGCACGGCGCTGCTCTTACGCAGGCGGATATCCTCGTCCCACTCCGTCCACGCCTTCATACCGAAATGGCGTTTGCACGCCATAAAGAGGGCGTAATCGGGCAGCCAGCGCTTGTTTTCCTCCAGGAAAACCGCCACCTCTGCGCTGTCGCGCTTCCAGCCGCGCTCCTTGGCCTTGGCCAGCACGGCAAAGCGGCCGTCATAAATGCGGCTGTAGTCCACATAGCGGGGATCCTCGCCCCAGTTGATGGAGGTGATCTCCTTCTTCTTCAAAAGGCCGTCCGCCACCAGCATATCCAGATCAATAAAGTAGGGATTGCCGGCATAGGTGGAAAAGCTCTGATAGGGGGAGTCACCGTAGCTGGTGGGCCCCATAGGCAGCAGCTGCCAGTATTTCTGGCCGGCTGCGGAGAGGAAATCGGCAAAATCATAGGCGGCTTTGCCCAGCGTGCCGATACCGTAGGGGGACGGAAGGGACGAAATGGGCATCAGAATGCCGCTGCTTCTTTTCATGGTCATAGTCAAATTTCTTTCAAATATTTGGGGTGAATAGGAATGAAGGGGGAGCAAGCCGCTCCCCCTTATTATTTCAGGTTCGCAGATGGGATCAGCCCTTCACAGCACCGGCAGCAACGCCCTTGATGATGTGCTTCTGGCAGGTCAGATAGAACACGATCACGGGGACGATGCTCAGCAGGATCAGCGCCATGGTAGCGCCCAGATCCACGCTGCCGAAGCTGCCCTTGAGGTACTGGATGTGGATGGGGATGGTCATATACTCGGTGCGGTCCAGCACAAGGTAGGGCAGCAGATAGTCGTTCCATACCCACATGATTTCCAGCACGCCCACGGAGATCAGCGTCGGCTTGAGCATAGGCAGCACCACCAAAAAGAAGGTGCGCACGGGGCCGCAGCCGTCGATGGCTGCCGCTTCTTCGATCTCCAGCGGGATGCTCTTGACGAAGCCCACGAACATAAACACCGCAAGACCTGCGCCAAAGCCCAGATAGATGATGGGGATGGTCCAGGGCTTGTTCAGACCCAGAGAGTCCGCCGTACGGGACAGAGTGAACATCACCATCTGGAAGGGGACCACCATGGAGAACACGCACAGGAAGTACACCGTCTTGCTGATCGTGCTGCCCACGCGGGAGATATACCACGCCGCCATAGAGGTGCAGATCAGGATCAGCGCAACGGACATCACCGTGATGATCACGCTGTACAGCACAGACTTGAAGAAGGGATAGTTACCAAAGGTCATACCCTTGATATAGTTGGCCCAGCCCACAAAGCTCTCCCCATCAGGGATGGCAAAGGGGTTGAGGTTGATGGCTGCGTTGCTCTTAAAGGAGTTCATCAGCACCAAAAAGATGGGCAGAAGATACACCACAGCGATGATGGCAAAGATGACTGTCAGCGCAGTCTTGTTCTTGTCTTTTTTCTTCAGTTTCATTACTGCTGTACCTCCTTACTGCGGGTTGCATTAAGCTGGAGCAGGCTGATGGCCGCCACCACCACAAAGAAGATCACGGCCTTGGCCTGTCCCACGCCGCGGTTGGTGGCCTGAGAGGTGAAGGCGTTGACGATGTTCAAAGCCAGCATTTCCGTGGTCTTGATGATCTCGCCGCCCTCCTGAATGAAGGGACGACCCTCGGTCAGTGCCAGGTTCTGATCGTACAGCTTGAAGCCGTTGGTGAGAGACAGGAAGGTGCAGATGGTGAAGGAGGGCATCATATTGGGGATGGTCACGTGGATCAGCGTATCCCAGCTGCTGGCGCCGTCGATACGGGCGGCCTCCATCATATCCTCAGGGATGGCCTGCAAGCCTGCGATATAGATGATCATCATATAGCCGATCTGCTGCCAGCAAAGCAGAATGATCAGACCCCAGAAGCCGTACTCGGTCTCCATCACAACAGAGGTGTTGAAGCGGATCAGAATACCGTCAAAGATCATGGACCAGATATAGCCCAGCACGATGCCGCCGATCAGGTTAGGCATAAAGAAGACGGTGCGGAACAGATTGGCGCCGCGCATCTTCTGGGTCAGTGCATAGGCTACGGTAAAGGCCAGCACATTGATCAGCAGCAGCGACACAACGGCAAACAGCGCCGTGTACCAGAATGCGTGCAGGAAGCTGGGGTCCGTAAAGGCGGTCTTATAGTTGCTCAGACCCGCCCACTGCGCATCGCTGGTCAGACGGAATTTACAGAAGGACAGATAGATACCCTGCAGGAAGGGATAGAGAAAGCCGATGCAGAAGGCAGCGAAAGTGGGCAGCAGAAACAGCCACACCATCCGCTGGATCGGCCGGCGGACCAGCCACGAGTTCAGCGCGGCAGCGTCCCGGGACTTTTTCCGGATTTTCATAGCAACCTCTCCTATCGTAAAGTTTGCGAAAACACAAAATATACCACGCCGGACGCCTCATGCAGCGTCTGGCATGAAATGGCGAAACGCCGGGGCGAGCGGAAGGCCCGCCCCGGCATTGTTTCGTATGAGATAGGGTAAAACCGTTTGGCTGGATTAGCCGGCAGTGTACTCCTTGTACTCCTTGGCCCAAGTGTCAACGAAAGCGGTCTTCACGTTGTCCCAGGAAGCGCCCTTGACGGTGTACTGGGAGATAGCATCGATGACGGCAGCACGCCAGTCGTCAGTGCCGGGGGTGTAGATGAAGGACCAGTCAACGTTGTAGTTGCCATTGGCGATCAGAGCATCGGAAGCCTTGCAGAAGATGTTCTCCACGGGCTTGGCAGCCTTGAAGGGGCTAGCGCCGAACTGCTCAGCCATCATGGTGGTGCCGGACTCGGAGGTAACAACCCACTTCAGGAAGTCCAGAGTGGCCTTGATGTCAGCCTCGGAAGCCTTGGCGTTCACAGCCCAGTAGTTCTCAGTACCGGTGCACAGACCGGCCTTCTCTTCGCCTTCAACACCGATGTACAGGGGGATCATGGTCAGATCCTCGGCCTTCATATTGAAGCCCTTGGAAGCATCCAGAACCAGATTGTTGTACTCCCAGGAACCGTTCTGGAAGAACACAGCCTTGCCCTGACCGAACTCGGCCTCGGACATGTCACTGGTAGCGGTGGACAGAGCAGCGCCGGTGGTGGCGGAGCAGGTGGTGTACAGATCCCACAGGTTCTTCAGGTTCTCAACATACTTACCGGTAACGGTAGCGGGCATACCGGAGACATTGTTGTCACGGAACTCATAGAACAGAGCCACGCTGGACAGGTGACCGGAGAAACGCCAGTTGGAGCTGCCATCCAGACCGGCAGAGGAGAAGGCATCGAAGCCCAGCTCAGCGCTGCGGGCGTGGATATCCTCGGCAACCTTCTTCAGGTCGGCGAAGTTCTTGATGTCGCTGACTTCGTAGCCAGCCTTCTTCAGCAGAGCCTTGTTGGTGATCAGACCGTAGGTCTCCACGCAGTAAGCAACGGAAGCGATCTCGCCGTTGTCCTTGGTGATAACTGCACCCTCAGCGGCCAGCTCGTTGACCACGTCGGTACCGGTCAGGTCATAGCAGTAGTCGCCCCAGGACTTCAGGCCGCCCACGTTCACCTGGAACAGGGTGGGAGCTTCCTTCTTGTCCATCTCTGCAACTAGAGTGTCCTCGTAAGTACCGGAGGCAGCGGTCACGACCTTGACGGGGATGCCGGTAGCCTTGGTGTACTCGTCAGCCAGCTGCTGCCAAGCGGCGTCAGCCTCGGGCTTGAAGTTCAGGTAGTAGACAGAGGCCTCGTCCTTCTTGCCGCAAGCGACCAGGGACAGAACCATGACGAGAGCCAGAGCCATTGCAAGAAACTTTTTCATGTTTACTATGCTCCTTCTTGAAAGTTTTTATTTATTTTCTCTCCCCCACGGGAGTGAAAATCAGTGTAATTTCCGCACCGAAGCGCCGGCGCGGTAGGTGGTGGGCAGGATCTCGTGGCGGTTATGCCCCTTACCCTGCACCATATCCAACAGGATGTCCACGCTGCGCTGTCCCATTTCCTCCATAGGCTGGCACAGTGTAGTCAGTGGCGGATCGATATACTCCGACACCTCCAGACCGTCGATGGCGATCACCGAGCAGTCCTTCGGCACCTTGCGCCCCGCCTCACGCAGCGCACGCATAGCGCCGATGGCCATATTGTCGGCAATGGAGAAGATGGCGGTGAATTCCACGCCCTGCCGCAGCTTTTCCGCCACAGCCTTATAGGCGCCTTGAATATCGAAGCTGCCGGTGCTGATGACCAGCTCCTCCTCCAGCGGCAGACCGTTCTCCCGCAGCGCCTTCATATAGCCCTGATAGCGCAGCTGGCTGATGGAGCGGTCGTCCTCACGGGAGATCAGCGCCGCGATGCGGCGGTGTCCGTGATCATAGAGGGTCTGCACCGCGCGGTGCGCCTCCTCCTCATCGGCGATAGACACGGAGGAATAGGTGTCGCGCAGCAGCGTGCCGTACGGATTGCCGTAAGAACAGCACACAAACGGCACATTCAGTGCCGCCAGTTCAGCCGGTGTATAATCCGAGCGTCCGCCCAGAAAGATGATGCCCTGTAAACGCTTGTCGCGCTCCATCATGGCGCCGCATTTCACCTCGTCATCGCCGCTTCCGATCTGCTGCATGACCATAGTAAATCCGTGGGCAGTGATGCGTGCTTCAATGGCGTGGATGATGTCGGTATAGAACGGGTTGGATACGCCGCGCACCACAAGACCGATGGTGTCGGACTTGGTCTTCACCAGATCGCGGGCACTGTTGTTGGGGATATAGTTGCTGCTCTGGATCACCGACAGCACCTTACGGCGATTCTCCTCGCTGACGTCGGGTCGGTCATTGAGCACGCGGGATACAGTGCTGATACTGACGCCGCACAGCTTCGCAATGTCCTTGATCGTCACGCTGTATCCCCCCTATTCGGTATCTTTTCCCCCTGAAAGCCTTCCGGAAACATTACCGGTAACGTTTTCAGTTCTTTCGACTACTATGTTATCAATTTTGCGCTTTTCTGTCAACGGCTTTTCTCTTTTTTTCCCTTTTCAACAGTTTCGCCGTTATTTTTTGTGCATAATCCACATATGTCTGTTGTTCCCCATTTTTCGCCGTCAAAACAGCCGCCGTAAAGCTCTGCGGCGGCTGTCATCGGTGCAGATTCAGTTGTCGCGCAGAAATGCCGCCAGCTCCGATTCACCCAGCACGCGCACTCCCGCATTTTGCAGCAGCTGCGCCGCTGTGCCCCAGCCGTCCGCCAATGTGCCGGTGAAGCTGCCGTCATAGATGCGCCCGCTGCCGCAGGAGGGACTTTTCTCCTTCAGCACCGCCACCGTGCAGCCCAGCTTCCGCGCCAGCTCCAGCGCCTGCTGCGCACCGCGCAGATATGCCTCCGTCACATCCCGTCCGTCCTTGGTTACCACTCTCTCCCCCTGCCGCTCGGCAGGCACGCGGGGTGTAGGCAGACCGCCCAGCTGCTCAGGACACACCGGCACCACCTGATAACGGCGGCACAGCTCATCGATCAGCGGATACTGCTTGCTCTTGCCGTCATAGCGGCACGCCGTACCCAGCAGGCAGGCACTGACAAGGATCTTCATCGACCCACCTCCAGTTCCCGTCCGTCCAGCACGGCCTGTACCAGCTTTTCTCCATCATAGCGCAGCTTCAGCGAGAAAAAAGGTGCATTCTGTCGCAGCAGACGCAAAAAGATGCGGTCGCCCTCCCACTGGGGCAGCGCCGCCAGCCGGTCCTTGCCGATCCACTCCAGCACGCCCTCGTCGCAGGTGCGCACCTCCCCCTGCCACGCAGTGGCGGTGAACAGATGCATATACTCCGTCTCCCAACGGTCGGACACAAAGGTCACCAAGCCGCGGTAGCGATAGTCGGTCAGCATCAGCCCCGTCTCCTCCCGTGTCTCCCGCAGCACGCACTCCTCCGGACTCTCGCCGTCCTCAAATTTTCCGCCGATACCGATCCATTTGTCGTGATTGGCGTCGTTCTCCTTTTTCACGCGGTGCAGCATCAGATACTCACCGTGCTCGTTCTCTATGTAGCATAAGGTTGACAGCAGCATCGTCATCCCCCTCTCTTGATTTCTATTGTACCATATTCTTGGCAAAGCTGCCAAGTATATGCTATAATACAGAAAACAGCAAGGGAGGAAATTTTATGGCAATCATACAACCCGGGAAATACCGTCACTTCAAGGGCGGCGAATATCGCGTCATCGGCACTGCGCGGCACAGCGAAACAATGGAAGAACTGGTGGTCTATCAGGCGCTGTATGACGATGGCAGTCTGTGGGTGCGCCCCGCCGCTATGTGGTCAGAGCAAGTGGTGCGCGACGGCTATTGCGGTCCGCGCTTCATACGGATGGAAGATTGACCGTGGAGTATACACTGATCCGCTCCAAGCGGCGCACGCTGGCGGTGGAGATTACACGGGACGGACGGGTGGTGGTACGCGCACCGCAGCGGATGGCGCAGACCGTCATCGACACCTTCCTCGCCTCCCGCGCCGATTGGATCGCCACCCATCTGCAGCGGCGGCAGCAGCACTTGGAAAGCCACCCACCGCTGACGGAGCAGGAGATCACCGCGCTGCGTAAAAAGGCGAAGGCTGTGCTTCCGGAAAAGGTACAGCACTGGGCGCAGCGGATGGGCGTACAGCCCACAGGGGTAAAGATCACCTCCGCCCGCACCCGCTTTGGCAGCTGCAGCAGCAAGAACAGTCTGTGCTTCTCCCTCTATCTGATGGATTATCCGGAAGCTGCCATCGATGCGGTGGTGGTGCACGAGCTGGCGCACATCCGCCACAAGAACCACTCCAGCGCCTTCTATGCCGAGGTGGAGCGCTGGCTGCCGGACTATCGGCAGCGCGCCAAGCTGCTGAAACGGTAAAAAGAGTGCCGCGTACCTCAAGAGTACTTCTTCGCGCTTCGCGCTCAGGGCACACCCCAAGAGTACTTCTTCGCGCTTCGCGCTCAGGGCGCACCCCAAGAGTACTTCTTCGCGCTTCGCGCTCAGGGCGCGTAAAACGGACTGTCTTTTACATTTCACCGACCTCAAAGGCCCCCTTGCCTAAAGGGGGCTGTCACGGTGCAAGCCGTGACTGGGGGATTACCCATCCGCGCTGACGCTCACGCAATCCCTGCTATGCCGATGGCTTGTCCTGTCGCCGACGGCCTCTTTTCTTTCCAACAGCGGAAAGAAAAGAGGAAAAGAAACGCCGCAAGGAACCGATGGTTCCTTGACCTCCTTTAGCCTGTCGCAGATTTCCGTAAGCCGCTAAATGTGGCATTGCCTGTGTGTCTAACCCGCTCAGCCGCTTACTCTGCACAAATGTAGAAAAGCTGCTTCTATCGTCTTTTCGTTATACGGTAAAAAGAGTGCCGCAGCGCCAAGCTGCAGCACTCTTTCTCTTTTAGTCGAGCTTCTTTTCCCGATATACCGTGCCGTCCATCTCGCAGAAGGTCGCTCCTTCGCGATCCAGCAGCAGATAGCCGCGGTGTCCCTCATCCTTGGGCAGCGCCGGAGAGCCGGGGTTGAGATAGAGAAAATCCGGATGCACGCGGCAGGCCGCCACGTGGGTGTGACCGGTCACCAGCACACCGCCCTTGACGATGGCAGGGGGCGCGTCCTCGCCCCACTGGTCACCGTGGGTCACAAATGCCATCTTCTCGCCCAGATCCAGCAGCAGATAGTCCGCCATAATGGGGAACTGCAGCATCACCTGATCGATGGAGGCGTCGCAGTTGCCCCGCACCGCCACCGTGCGCTCCTTCACGCTGTTCAAAAGAGCGGCGCAGCGCTGGGGATCGTGTCCCTCCGGCAGCGGATTGCGCGGTCCGTGGTAGAGAATATCGCCCAGCAGGATCAGCCGATCCGCCTGCTCGCGCTCAAATGCCTCCAGCAGCTTTTCGCACCAATAGGCGCTGCCGTGCAGATCCGATGCGATCATCCATTTCATAGCTTGTAGCCTCCTCGTGTTTTCTTGTGTGCATCATACCATATTTCCGGCGGGCGCGCCACTGTTTCTTTGCAGGGATTTTCTGCGATTTGCGGAAAAATAACTTGTCAGCAGGGCAATCTTGCCATATAATCAAACTAACCATAATCACTCAAACTCAATCTAAGAAAAGAGGTTTATGCTATGCTGAACATCCGTATCGAAAAGACCGCCTGCCCCAAGGCCAAACCCGCTGACGAGAGCAAGCTGGGCTTTGCCAAGATCTTTACCGACCATATGTTCGTGATGGACTATGCCGAGGGTAAGGGCTGGCACGATGCCCGCGTCGTCCCCTATGCTCCCTTCGCTCTGGATCCTGCCACCGCGGTGCTGCACTACGCCCAGGAGCTGTTCGAGGGCATGAAGGCCTACCGTACCGCCGAGGGTAAGATCCAGCTGTTCCGCCCCGAGTGCAACGCACAGCGCTTCGTGGACGGCTGCGAGCGTATGGGCATCCCCCCCGTTCCCGTTGAGGACTTCATCGATGCCGTCAAGGCTCTGGTGAAGGTGGATGAGGAGTGGGTCCCCCATATGGACGGCACCAGTCTGTACATCCGCCCCTTCGTCATCGCCACTGATGTGGGTCTGGGCGTGCACGCCTCCAAGAACTATATCTTCTGCGTCATCGCCGCTCCCTCCGGCGCCTACTATGCCGAGGGCATCAACCCCGTGAAGATCTACGTGGAAGACGAGTACATCCGCGCAGCACCCGGTCTGACCGGCGCTGTCAAGTGCGGCGGTAACTACGCTGCCTCCATCAAGGCCGGCGAGCTGGCTGAGAAGAAGGGCTACTCTCAGGTTCTGTGGCTGGACGGCGTGGAGAAGAAGTACGTGGAAGAAGTGGGCGCGATGAACATTATGTTCAAGATCGACGGTAAGATCTATACCGCCGCCTGCAACGGCACCGTGCTGCCCGGCGTCACCCGCCGCAGCATTATCGAGCTGTGCCGCGACTGGGGCTATGAGGTCATCGAGGGCAAGCTGGCCATCGCTGACATTATGCAGGCCGGCCGCGAGGGCAAGCTGGAAGAGGTCTGGGGCACCGGTACCGCAGCCGTGGTCTCCCCCGTCAAGGAGCTGACCTGGAAGGACGAGAGCGTACAGATCAGCGGCGGCAAGATCGGCGAGCTGACCCAGAAGCTGTACGACACCCTGACCGGCATCCAGTGGGGCAAACTGCCTGACACCAAGGGCTGGATCGTGGCAGTGGACTGATTGGCACGATAGCGTAACTGTTACATAAAGCATTTGACCCGACCTGCAAACCGCAGGTCGGGTCTTTTTTGGTGCGGCGCAGAGCCGAAATCATTTCGGTAAATATCCTATTGGCCAATTTACTTCTATTTGGTAATGTTCTTTATTTTTTCTTCCATATTAGGAAAATAACCACAACCGCTCCGATAAGAGCAACTGGAGATAATCTTACAAAAAACCATTCAAATGCATGAAGAAGAACTCCGACAACGGCTCTTTCAGGGTCGCTGTAATCCCATCCTAAATATGGGCTGCCCAGGTTAATTAAGAGCACCCAAATTGCTATTATGGCAACAGCGAATAGGCTAAAAAATACTGTTAACTTTTTTTGTTTCGCATTTCTACTCAAAGTAAGTTGCAAATTAATAATTTCCAGTTTTTCAGAAATCACCTTTAGGTCATTTACTTCTGTCTGTTCAACAATTTCTCCAAGCAAAATACTTACAGGTGTGTCGAGTGCCTCTGATAAAGAAATTAACATATCAGCGTCTGGTACAGACAAGCCTTGTTCCCATTTTGAGATTGTTTGGCGAACTACATTCAACTTGACAGCAAGTTCTTCTTGAGATAATCCTTTTGATTTTCGGATCGCCTTTATGTTTTCGCTCAGCATGAGGAATACCGCCTTTCTTTTAGTCGTCGCCTATATTGTATCGAATGATACCCGTTGCTACAAGCAACGGGTATCAACATTTAGGTTTTGCAACTAAAATTAACAAACCACCAAATTCATGGTTTATCGTTCCGCATTTTCCATTTTATCACAGCTCTGCAGTACATACAAGAACCCTGCCGGCATCTCCCCCACGCAAAAGCGCAGCCCGAAGGCTGCGCTTTTTTAATGCAGGAGTTTACCACTCCAGATTCTTTTCCGTTTCCTTGCTGAACACGTGCACCACATTGCCGCCGAAGATCAGATTGACCTCGCTGCCCATGGCAAAATTGTTGCTGCCGCCGGCGGTGGGGACGATGACGATCACATCCTTGCCCGCGGCACTCACGTGCAGATGGACGGAGGAGCCCATCATCTCGGACACGTCCACCTTGCCCTTAACGCCGTCTGCGCACAGAACGATATGCTCGGGACGGACGCCCAGGATCACATCCTGCTCCGGCACTTCCTTGGCGGCGAGGCGAGCCTGCTTATCCTCAGCCAGCTCCACGCAGATGCCGCCCACTTCCACCGCGTACTTACCGTCCTTCTTCACCAGCTTGGCGTCAAACTGGTTCATACGGGGCATACCGATGAAGCCTGCAACAAACAGATTGGCGGGATGATCAAAGACCTCCTGAGGCGTGCCGATCTGCTGGATAAAGCCGTCACGCATAATGACGATGCGGTCGCCCAGCGTCATTGCCTCGGTCTGGTCGTGGGTAACATAGATAAAGGTGGTGTTGATGCGCTCACGCAGCTTAATGAGCTCTGCGCGCATCTGGTTACGCAGCTTGGCGTCCAGATTGGACAGCGGCTCGTCCATCAGCATCACCTGCGGATCGCGCACGATGGCGCGGCCGATGGCCACACGCTGGCGCTGACCGCCGGACAGTGCCTTGGGCTTGCGGTTCAGATACTGGGTGATGTCCAGAATCTCGGCAGCCTCGCGCACACGGCGGTCGATCTCCGCCTTGTCCACCTTCTTCAGCTTCAAAGAGAAGGCCATATTGTCGTACACCGTCATATGAGGATACAGAGCATAGCTCTGGAACACCATGGCGATGTTGCGGTCCTTGGGCTCCACATCGTTCATCAGCTCCTCGCCGATGTACAGCTCGCCGCCGGAGATGTCCTCCAGACCTGCGATCATACGCAGCGTGGTGGACTTACCGCAACCGGAGGGACCCACCAGCACGATAAATTCCTTGTCGGCGATCTCCAGATTGAACTTCTGAACGGCGACAACGCCCTCTTCGGTGATCTGCAGATTCGTCTTCTTCTCGGGCTCTGCGCCCTTCTTGCCCTTTTTCTTCTTGGGCTCGGAGTGGGGGTAGACCTTCTTAAGATCCTTCAAAATGACTTTTGCCATAACTTTCCGGCCGTGAACGATGTGCCTCCGCATCATCGCTCTCGCGGTCAGCACGAAGCCGACACCGCATTACAACAGGTCTCCACACTGTTGCACCGCCAGCCGCAGCGGTCCTTGTTCCTCCTTCAGTTTACCGCCGTAAGCCATAAAGTGGAGTGGTGTTACAGCGGCAGGAATAAGATAAATTTATCATAGCACACAAAAGTTGCAAAAGCAACGGCAAAACCTGCCGCTTTTTGTGAAAAACGACCGTGAAATTCAACAATTTCACGGTCGTAATTTCGTCATTTTACACACCAAGCTGTTCCAGAGCCGCCAGACGGACGCTGTTGCACAGCACCGCGATGGCCTGCTCCAGCTCCGCCACGGGGGGCAGTGTGGGAGCAATGCGGATGTTGGAATCGTTGGGATCGACGCCGTAGGGATAGGTGGCGCCGGCGCCGGTCATCACCACGCCTGCCTCCTTGCACAGTGCCAGGGTGCGCTTGGCGGTACCGGGCATAGCGTCCAGCGACACGAAGTAGCCGCCCTTGGGGCGCTTGTAGGTGGCGATTCCCAACGGTGCGATCTCGCGGTCCAGCGCATCCAGCACAGCGCGGAACTTGGGCGCCAGAATCGCCGCGTGGCGCTGCATCAGCGCAAGGGTGGTATCCTTATCTTTGAGATAGCGCACGTGGCGCAGCTGATTGATCTTGTCAAAGCCGATAGTCTGGATGCCGATCAGCTTGGTGAAATAGTCGATATTCGCGCGGCTTGCTGCCATCACCCCCACACCGGCGCCGGGGAAGGTCACCTTGGAGGTGGAGGCAAACTCATAGACCATATCGGCGTTGCCGCAGCTCTCGCAAAGGGCGATGATGTCGGCAAAGGGGACATACTCACCTTCAAACTCGTGGATGCAGTAGGCATTGTCCCACATCAGCATAAAGTCGGGGGCTGCCGGCTTCATGGAGGCAAGACGGCGGATGGTCTCATCGGAGTAGATGATGCCCTCGGGGTTGGAGTACTTAGGCACATTCCACATACCCTTCACCGCAGGGTCGGCAATCAGCTGCTCCACCAGGTCCATATCGGGACCCTCGTCCGTCATAGGCACGGTGATCAGCTCCATACCGAAGGACTCGCTGACCTTGAAATGGCGGTCATAGCCGGGGGCGGGACACAGCCATTTCACCTTTTCCAGCTTGCTCCAGGGCTTTTCGCTGTGCAGAAGACCGTGGGTATAGGCCTTGGAAACGGCATCGTACATCAGCTGCAAGCTGGCGTTGCCGCCGACGAACACCTGCTCGGCCTTGCAGCCGAGGATGTCGGCAAACAGACGGCGCGCCGAGGGCAGCCCTGCCACCTCACCGTAGTTGCGGCTTTCGATGCCCTCGTCCACATAGTCATCGACCGTCACAAGGACGTTCATCATATCCATCACAAGGTTCAGCTGCTCGCTGCCGGGCTTACCGCGGGCCATATTCAGCTTCAGTCCCAGTGCTTTTTGCTGTTCATAGGCAGCCTTCACCGCGGCATATTCCTGCTGCCGCTGCTGCAGTGTCATTTCCGTATATTTCATCGGTGCAGTTCCTTTCTTCTTTTTGTTCCTGCCTTTTAGTATACCACATTATGCCGGTCAGTACAATTCCTTTTGACACACTTCGTAAAAATCGTCGCGCCGCGCCGACAGAATGGGCAGCTGGCGGCGGATATCGTCCACCCGCTCCATATCCAGTTCTGTCACAGATACCTGCGGCTGCTCGTTGCACTGCTTGACCACGCTGCCCCACGGCTCGCAGACGATACTGTGACCCCACGCGGTATAGCTGGCTCCATTGTCACGGGCGGGGGATGTGCCAACGGTGTAGCACTGGTTATCCACCGCACGCTGGCGGAACAGCAGTTCCCAATGGGCAGGGCCGGTGGTCATATTGAAGGCGGCAGGCACAAACAGCACCTTGGCGCCCCGCAGCGCCATCAGCCGCGCCAGCTCTTCAAACCGGAAGTCAAAACAGATGCACACGCCCATCACGCCCCACGGCGTTTCAAAAGTGGTCACATCGCTGCCTGCGGCAAACACAGCGGACTCGCAAAAGCTCTGTCCGCCCTCCACATCGATATCGAAAAGGTGGGTCTTGCGGTGCCGCGCCACGCATTTGCCCTCGGGGTCGAAGACATAGCAGGTGTTGTACAGCTTCCCCTCACACAGCTCGGGAATGCTGCCGCCCACCAGATAGATTTGCTTTTCACGCGCCAGCGCCGACATAGCCTGCCACGCCTCGCCGCCCTCCTCTTCTGCATAGTCGCGGAACAAGGCATTGTCATAGGGGCAGCAGAACATCTCCGGCAGCACGGCGATGTCCACCGCGCCCGACCAGCGCACCATATTGCACGCCCGCTGGATATTGGCGGTCTTATCCGCGCTGACGGGCATCTGGATCTGGGCGATCTTCACAGCCGTTCCTCCCATTCCGCTTCCTTGAAGCCCACCAGCACGAAGCCGTCACCGATCAGCAGCGGACGCTTGACCAGCATACCGTCGGTGGCAAGCAGCGCGATCATCTCCTCATCACTCATTTCCGGCAGCTTGTCCTTGAGCTGCATAGATTTATACAGAAGTCCGCTGGTGTTGAAAAACTTCTTCAGCGGCAGACCGGACAGCGCTGCCCAGTCGCGCAGCTCCTGCGCGGTGGGGTTGTCGGTCTTGATGTCGCGCAGGGTATAGGGGATATGGTGACTGTCCAGCCAAGCCTGCGCTTTGCGGCAGGTGGAGCATTTGGGATAACAGATAAACAGCATAAGGCTTGCCCTCTCTTTCAAAATTCTCGCAGCACCAGTTCGGTGGTGCCGGCATTTCCCTCCAGCCGGCGCACCTGCGGATGCTTTTCGTACTCGCTGCGCAGCATATCGCGCAGCGCCGTTCCGCCGTGGAAACCGTGGATGCAGCGGATGCGATAGGTGCCGGCCGTGGCGCGGCGCAGCGCGGCGTCCACTGCCACCTTCGCCTGATAGGTATTCTTTCCATGGAGATCCAGCTCCACGATCCCAGCACGCATCCCGTCCGCCCCCTCTCTTTGCGTTTATTGTACTGGAAAGAAATTGAACTTGCAACTCTTTCCTGCTATAATAGCCACAGAATGTTGCACGGAGGAGCCTATGAAGATCCTTGTATTATCCGATTCCCACGGCAACGTGGACAATATGGCGCGGTGCGTGGAAATGGTGCAGCCACGGCACATTCTGCACTTGGGCGACTGCATCCGCGATGCTGAGGCGCTCCACGACTTGTTCCCCCATATCCCGATGACCGCCGTGCCCGGCAACTGCGATTGGGGGCGCAGTGAGGAGGGCGAAAAGCTCATTGAGCTGTCCGGCCGCCGCATCCTCTTGATGCACGGACATACCCGCGCCGTCAAATCCACCACTATGCGCGCCCGCTATGCCGCGCGCGAGTGCGGCGCGGACATTTTGCTGTTCGGTCACACCCACTACTCTATGGTGGACTATGACGGCACGCTTTATGTGATGAATCCCGGCTCGGTGGGCGACTATCACGCCCCCACCTACGGCGTCATCACCATTGAGAGCGGTCGGACGGACTGCTCGGTTTACAGACTGTAAAAGGAGGCTATCCTATGTTTCATATCGGCTGTCACCTCTCCCCCTCCGCCGGTTTTCTGGCTATGGGACAGACGGCAAAGGCGATTGACGCCACCACGTTCCAGTTTTTCACCCGCAATCCGCGGGGCAGCAAGGCAAAGCCCATCGACGGCGCTGACGCCGCTGCGCTGATGGCGTTTATGGCGGAAAACGGCTTTGGCAAGGTGGTCGCCCACGCGCCCTACACCATCAACCCCTGCTCCAAGGATGAGCGCACGCGGGAGTTCGCCCTGCAGACTATGGCGGACGATTTGCAGCGCATGGAGCATTTACCCGGCAATTACTATAACTTCCACCCCGGCAGCCATACCGGCTTGGGCACAGAAACGGGCATCGCCCTCATCGCCGACACCCTCAACGCCATCCTGACTCCCGATCAACACACCACCGTGCTGCTGGAGACCATGGCGGGCAAGGGCACGGAGATCGGCGGACGGTTTGAAGATCTGCGAGAAATCCTCGACCGCGTGGAGCTGGCGGAGCATATGGGCGTATGCCTTGATACCTGCCATGTGTCGGATGCAGGGTATGACATCGTAAACGACTTGGACGGCGTTTTGGCGGAGTTTGACCGCGTCATCGGTCTTGAGCGGCTGTGCGCCATCCACATCAACGACAGCTTGAACCCCCTCGGCGCCCACAAAGACCGCCACGCCCGCATCGGTGAGGGTTTCATCGGCACGGAGGCGTTTGCGCGCATCATCAACCATCCGGCACTGCGGCAGCTGCCCTTCGTGCTGGAGACCCCCAACGAGCTGCCCGGCTACGCCGCCGAGATCTCGCTGCTGCGCAGTCTGCAGCAGGATTGACCCTTTAAGGAGTTTTGACTATGAATCCTCTGATCCTTGTTCTCATCATCGCTGCCGCTCTGGTGCTTTTGGTGCTGCTCATCTCCTATCTCTGCTTCCGTATGGCGTTCTACAGTCCCGACAGCGATCGCCCCACCCCCGATGAGATCCGTCTGCCGGAGGGCAGCATCTATGTGCCCTACCACGAGGATATGACGCGCTGGATATTGGAAATGCGAGCTATGCCCCACGAGGATGTGTCCATCACCTCCTTTGACGGGCTAACACTGCGGGGCAAGTTCTATGAATACGCACCCGGTGCGCCTATCGAGCTGATGATCCACGGCTGGCGCGGCACGGCGGAGCGGGACCTGTGCGGCGGTGTGCAGCGCTGCTTCTCCATCGGACGCAGTGTGCTGCTGATCGACCAGCGCGCCGCCGGCAGCAGCGAGGGAAACGTGATCTCCTTCGGCATCAACGAGCACCGCGACTGCCTTGCGTGGGTGGATTTCCTCTGCGACCGCTTTGGTGACCGCCCCATTATCCTTACCGGCATCTCTATGGGAGCCTCCACGGTGATGATCGCCGCCGGCGAGGAGCTGCCGGACAATGTGGTGGGTGTTATCGCCGACTGCGGCTTCACCTCCGCACGCGACATCATCCGCAAGGTCATCCGTGATATGAAGCTGCCGCCCGCCCTCGGCTATCCTTTTGTGAAGCTGGGCGCGTATTTGTTCGGCGGCTTCCGGCTGGAGGAGAAGTCGGCGGTGGAGGCGATGCGCCGCTGCCGCATCCCCGTGTTCTTCATCCACGGTACCGGCGACCGGTTCGTCCCCTATGAAATGAGCCGGCAGTGCTATGAAGCCTGCGCCGCGCCCAAGTTTCTCTTCACCGTACCCGACGCCGGACACGGGCTGGGCTATCTCAAGGATCAGGCGGGCTATGTCCGTGAGCTGATCCGCTTTTCCCAAGCCAACGGCATCCCCATTGACCCCAACGGCACAACCATTTCGTAGCAAAAAAGCAGGTATGACCCGTGTCATACCTGCTTTTTATTACTTTTTGCGCCGTTTGGCAAATTCCGCCTTTTTCTTGGCAGACATAGGCGGTTTGTTGCCGGAATTGCCCTTTTTACCGCGGGCGCTGCGCTCACGGCTGTCGGTCTTGCCGCGGGTTTCATCGCGGCGGGTATCACGGCGATCGGTCTTGCCGCGCTTATCGTCCCGTTTTCCCTTGTCGCCGCGACCTTTGGCGGTCTTCTTATCCTCATCCTTCTTCTCGAAGCTGACGCCGTGGGGCGGACGGATCAGACACTCCTTGCCGTAGCCGATCAGGTCGGTGCGCTCGGCCTTTTTCAGCGCCTCGATCACCAGCGGACGCTTCTCCGGCTTGCCCCACTGCAAAAGGGCGCGCTGCAGCGCCTTTTCGTGCGCATCGCGGGCAACATATACCTCGCTCATATCCCGCGGATCAATGCCGGTATAGTACATACAGGTGGACAGCGTACCCGGCGTGGGATAGAAGTCCTGCACCTGCTCGGGCTGGCGGCCGTTCTTGTGGAGGAACTCCGCCAGCTCCACCGCATCCTTCAGCGTGCAGCCGGGATGGGAGGACATCAAATACGGCACCAGATACTGCTCCTTGCCATCGCGCTCGTTCAGCTTGCGGTACTGCCGCCAGAACTTCTCAAACACGTCGAAATGGGGCTTGCCCATATAGTCCAGCACCGAGCTGACGCAGTGCTCCGGCGCCACCTTCAGCTGACCGGAGATGTGGTGCTTGACCAGCTGGGAGAAGAACTCCTTGTTCTTGTCCTGCAGCATATAGTCATAACGGATGCCGCTGCGCACAAACACCTTCTTGATACCGGGGATCTTCTGCAGCTCACGCAGCAGTTTTGTGTACTCGCTGTGGTCGGCATCCAAATTCTTGCACGGCTCCGGCGCAAGGCAGCTCTTGCCCTTGCACATACCGCGCCGCTTCTGCTCGGCGCAGGAGGTATGGCGGAAGTTGGCGCTGGGGCCGCCCACATCGTGGATATAGCCCTTGAACTGGGGATCTTGCACCAAGATCTCCGCCTCGCGCACCACCGACTCGATGCTGCGGGAGGTGACCATGCGCCCCTGATGGAACGCCAGCGCACAGAAGTTGCAGCCGCCAAAGCAGCCGCGGTTATGGGTGATGGAGAAGCGCACCTCCTCAATAGCAGGCACATCCTCCTCGTACATAGGATGCACCTCGCGCACATAGGGCAGGTCGTACAGCTTGTCCAGCGCCTCGCGGTTGAGGGGTCTTGCAGGAGGATTCACCACCAGCAGCCGCCCCTCGCAAGGCTGCAAAATGGCCTTGCCGCGGATGGGATCGTGCTCATCGTACTGGATCTTGGTGGCGATGGCGTACTCCTTCTTATCCGCGCACACCGCCTCATAGGACGGACAATCGGTGCGGTGGAACTTGCAGCCGCTGTCATCGGCGGCGATGTACGCCGTGCCGGGCACATCGGTGATCTCCGTCACCGGCACCTTGCGGCTCAGCCGCTTGGCGATTTCGCGTGTGGCGGATTCGCCCATACCGTAGACCAATAGATCTGCCGGCGCGTCAAAGAGGATGCTGCGGCGCACCTTGTCGTCCCAGTAGTCATAGTGGGCAAAGCGGCGCAGCGACGCCTCCAGTCCGCCGATGACGATGGGGGTGTCGGGGAACGCCTCACGGGCGCGGTTGGCGTATACGATGGTGGGGCGGTCGGGACGGCAGCCCATCTTGCCGCCGGGGCTGTACAGATCCCGCACGCGGCGGCGCTTGGCAACTGTGTAATGCGCCACCATGGAGTCCAGATTGCCGCCGCCGATCATCACGCCGTAGCGGGGCTTGCCCATAGCCAGAAAGTCCTGACAGTCCTTCCACTCCGGCTGGGCAAGGATCGCCACGCGGAAGCCGTCTGCCTCCAGCGCACGGGCGATCAGCGTCGTACCAAAGCTGGGATGATCGATGTATGCGTCGGCGGTGACCACCAGAAAATCGTAGTAGTACCAGCCCCGATCGTGCATCTCCTCCCGACTGACGGGCAGAAACTCAATTCCTCTCATAGTGCTTTGTCCTCATAACCGATGTATTGTTCCAAAATATCCTCATCCACCGCGTAGAAACCGTACTTCTCCCAGAAGCCGCGATACTGCGGATCTTCGCACCGCAGACGCAGCCGGTCACAGCCCTTTTCGCGGTAATAGCGCACCGCCTGACCCAGCGGCGGGATACCCAGCCCCCGTCCGCGGTACTCGGGGCATATCCAGTACTGTCCCACCCAGCCGATGCCGTCTGCTGTTTGCTCCGTCAAAAGCTGCACAAGACCGATCACCTTGCCATCCATATACACTGCAAGGCACTCGCCCTCCTGCGGTACGCGGACGCCCAGCGCCGCAAGCGCTGTGGCAGCTTCCTCACTCATCGGGCGGTAATACTGCCCGTTATCGAACATTTTCTCGCTTTTCCACCACTTTTGCTTGGCAAAGGTGGATGCGCCCGCCTCCACAAGATGGCTGTTGTCATCGCGGTACACCACACGCAGCGTTTCGCCGTCCCATTCAAGGCAGGACACCGCCGTGTTGTCGCCGTGGGGTGTCTGTCCCAGTTCCTGCAGAGAAAGTCCCTGCAGCGTGCCCAGTGTGATACGCAGCACCGCGCCGTGGCTGACCACCGCCACTGTCTTGCCCTCGTTGGCTTTGGCGATGCGTTTTAGCGCCGCGATCATCCGGTCGCGGGCGTGTGCCACACTCTCGCCGCCCTCGATCTCCCATTGTGAGAGGTCGCGGTTGAAGTTGTACATCTGTTGGGGGTCTTCCATGGTCAGCTCCTGCCATGTCCGCCCCTCCCAGCTGCCCATATTCACCTCGCGCAGCTGCTCATCCAGCCGCACTTCCAAGCCCTTTGGCTCATAGATGGCGCGGGCGGTGGTGCGTGCGCGGAACAGATCGCTGCTGTACACCGCGTCGATCTGCACCGATTCAAACCGCTTTTTCAGCGCTGCCAGCTGCTGGTAGCCCCGGGGCGTGATGATACCGTTATAGTGCCCCTGCGCGATGCGGTAGAGATTGCCCTCCGCCTCGGCGTGGCGCACCAGATAAATCGTCGTCATTTCCTTCTCCTTTTTACAGTACCGTGACCCACTGCTTCATAGCCTTGACGGCGGCGCTCACTGCCGCATCCATATCCTGCGCGTACTGGATCTCCTCGTCCACCACCAGCGCGCCGTGACCGTACTCATCAAAGGCGTAGCTTGCCGCCTCGCCGTCACAGTGGGTGAGGATCATAAAAGTCTTTTCCAAACGGCGGCGCAATTCACGGATATCCAGCGAATAGCCGGTCTCGATCACCGCACCTGCGCCGCGGCGTGCCATCTGCTCGCCCACCGCCGCATACAGCTTGCGGTCGCCTGCCATCAGATTCTGCACCTCGCCAGCTGCAGGGTTTGCGGTACGCAGCACGGCAAAAGCCGCCTTGTCCTCCGGTACGGCGCACACATCGCCGCCCATATAGGGCATCACCGTGATGGCATCCGCCTCGGGCACAGCCGCCAGCCACGCACCGCTGTCGCAGGCGCGGCAATCCACGATCACATAGAATTCGCGCGCCTTCGCCTCGTGCACCAACTGACACAGCGCCGTAAAACCCTCTGCACCGCCGGCAATGTAGCGCTCGGCGCGGAGACAGACGGCGCTCAGCTTGCCTGCCGCAGCATCCAGCGCCGCGATGCCCGATTGCAGCATCGCCGCCGCCTGCGGAGATTCCAGCCGCTCTGCGTGGGGAGAGAGTCCCAGCGCCACCGGTGTTTTGCAGCTGCGGATGCGCTGCTGTAAGATGGAAATGGACATAGGGTGATCCTCGCTTCAAAGTTTTCTATCTTTTTTATTATAAACGCAAGCACACTTTTTGGCAATTGTCTGTTGCAGGAATTTTCCCCATTGCTGCGGATAAACTATCTGCGTACCAAAAAAGGAGTGATCAGAAGATGTGTCGTACCGGTTCGTATTTATGCGGTATGGGCGCCGGATTGATGATCGGCGCGATCGTGGGTGCGGCAATGCTCGCCAAGCCGGAAACCAGAAAAACTGCAGTGGGTAAAACCATGCAGAAGGTGGGTAACGCAGTGGATTCGGCTGTGGAGTCCGTCGCAGACATGATGTAACAAGGCAAAATCGGGTGTCGCAGCAAGGCGGAGCAGGGTGCGTGCAGCGCTCTCTGCTCCGCCTTGAAATTTCTTCACTAATTTTGTCATTTTCTTCTTGACAACTGCAATATCTTTGGTATAATAATCAATGCTGTCGTTCAGCAAAAGTGAATACGGAGTAGTATCGAAGTGGTCATAACGAGCACGACTGGAAATCGTGTAGTCGCCAAAAGCGGCTCGAGAGTTCGAATCTCTCCTACTCCGCCAAAACGAAAAGCACACCGAAAGGTGTGCTTTTTTGTTTTGGTGGAAAACGGAGGAGAGAGTTGAATTTCTGTCGTGATATGCCGGTGGCATATCACGCCGACAGCGCGCACGTTGTCGGTCTCCTCTATTTTCGCCCTACGGGCGAAAATGCAACCGAATCTCTCCTACTCCGCCAAAGAATAACCGTCATTCTGATACATCGGATTGACGGTTATTTTATGCCCAAAATCGGTATTTTAAAAACTTTTTGGGAGAGAAATCTCTAAATTGACAATTTAATTTCACTTCAAATCGTTAAAACACAGATAATCGTTAAATTACAACCATAATCGTTGATTTATAACAGTGATCGTTAAATTACAGGCGGTAATCGTTGAAAAATAACTTTGAGTCTGTTATTATATTTACAACGAAAATTGCAAAGGAGAGATTGATTATGAAAACACGGCGTTTTATTACTATGATTCTGTGCTTGTTTGCTGTTCTCTCTCTGCTGACTTCTTGTTCTGGCTATAATACCCAAATGCAAAATCACTTAAGCGACGAGGCAAACTATCATTCTTTCTGCGGTATAATCTGCGATATTTATTATTTTGACGCAGAGAATAAAAAAGTAAGCCTTCTGGCATCAGATGTAATCCCCGATTGCGATGTTGTCGTTGAACTGACATTTGAAGATGAACGTGACACAATAAAAAAGTTCTTAGGTAGTGAGCCAAACTCGGAATGGTCTTTGACTGAGTATAGGTTTGCGTTTGACATTACAAAAGAGAATAATCAAATTCTTGTGGAAAATGGATTCTATGACATCGTTTCTATAAATACCCCTATCGAAATAACCGCATCAACCTTTATCTATATGGATTCTAATTTCTTCTTTATTGCTGCGGTCACTTATAATGAAACAACGTTTTTGACTTTTGAAGATGGAATCCAAAATATTCGGGAATTTATTAATGAACATAAGAGTTTGCTGTGAGAAAGAGGTAACAATATTTTTGCACCCCCTTTTCTCAAAATGCACCCCCAAAAAATGACTTTGCACCCCCGTTCCTTAAAAGGGGGTGCATTTGTATGATAGTTTCAAACCGAATCTCTCCTGCTCCGTGCCCCGCAGCTTTCCAAGTTGCGGGGCTTTTCTTTTCATGATATAATGCGGTAAAAGGCGGTGATTGAATGAGCAAAATACTTGGTTCTTGGAGCGGAATGAGAAAATACTTGGAACAAGAGATGCTTGCGGAATCGTTACGAGGAAGAATTAGGTATGGTTGCACATCTTATGTCGGGATGGACGGGTGCCACATCTTCGAGATTTATATTGACGGCAAACAAGTGAAACGCTTTTCGTGGGAAACTGTTAACTCCTATTTTATTGATAATGGATATACGAGTAATAATGCTCCAAGTGGTATAGGCGAGTATTGGACAGAGTTTTGGCCATTACTTGATAAACATCCTATAACGGATCGAACAGAATATACTGACGAAGAGTTTTGTAATGCCCTCGAGAATTATCGCAACCAGGATATCCAAGAAAGTCTACGCTCAAATAATCCGCTAATCAGAATGTTTGCGATTTTTGACAGAAGGGTTGGCAAACGAACACTTACCAAATTGGAATCCGAACTCGATAAACAGCCAGAGTGGTTACAACAAATGTACTTGCTTCGTTTCAGAGCGGAGTTGAACGAATAAATTTTGCCCCCTAAACCCGATTTGCACCCCCTAAAATGACCTTGCACCCCCTGCTCTCAAGGGGGTGCATTTGTATGATAGTTTCAAGCCGAATCTCTCCTGCTCCGCGCCCTGCAGCTTTCCAAGTTGCGGGGCTTTTCTTTTTGTAGTATAATCGGCATTGAGGTGAGAAACGATGATTTCCTACGACGATATTGTAAAAGTATTTGCCCACGATCTGCAGGGAAAGAGCTGCATCGAGATCGAGTTTACGGTGGATGGCGATCCCCATTACCTCTCCTGCTGGATGGGCAAAACACCCGACCGAACCGACAGCAAAAAGGAACTTTTCTGGTACGGATTAGCCTACGACGGCTCGGAATCCTATGCTTTTGATCACTTTGAAACCTTTATCACCGCCGACGTTTTTGACGGGAAATCGCTGCAGGAGATCTGGCCGCAGATCCGCATTCTGTCCATCGACAGCTGCGATCCGGAGTGGCGGCTCAGCTATTATCTGGACTAAGCGAAAGGAGGGTCTCTCATGCCTTACGATCCTGAACACTATCTCCACCGCGACACAGACGCCGCTGCCGTTTCGCTTCACGACTGTTTCGCGTCCGAGGTTCGCTACGAGGCCGGCACACTCTCTTTTGTTTTTGCCGACGGCTTTTGGATCGGCACGGAGCATCCGGCAAATCCTTTGGGTGAAATTGTCCGAACCGACCGCGCAATGGCGGCTTTCATTTTCGACAAACTCGCTGGGGATAACCTCTCTGTCTATGTCTTTCAGCGGACTCTTCTGGGCAGAACGATCCGCCGACAGTGGTCTGTTTCACAGCTGACAGATCGCATCAACTGTGGAGATATCCGTCTGGAATTTCTCTATCAGTACAAGGGCGACTGTCACCGGATCGTGGAATGCTGCCTGCACAGCAAAAAGCGTCCGTATCTGTACGAATGTCAGCTATATCTCCCGGCAAAAAGTGCTTTTTATTGCTGGAACAACCTACAAGAAGATGCGAAATGGTGATTATATGAACATTTTTATTGCCATCGATTCATTCAAGGGCAGCTTGTCCTCGCTGCAGGCAGGCAATGCCGCCGCCGAGGGGATCCGCCGCGTGTTCCCCGATGCCCACATCCACATCGCTCCCGTGGCTGACGGCGGCGAGGGGACAGCGGAGGCGTTGGTAGGCGCACTGAACGGACAGATGCAGTCTGTCACCGTCCGCGATCCGCTGGGCAGGGACATCACGAGCCAATACGGCATCGTGCCGCCCCACACTGCGGTGATGGAGATGTCCGCCGCCGCAGGTCTGACCCTGCTCGCCCCACAAGAGCGCGATCCGCGGCGCACCACCACCTACGGCGTGGGACAGATGATCCGCCACGCTATTGGCAAGGGCTGCCGTGATTTTCTCATCGGCATCGGCGGCAGTGCCACCAACGATGGCGGCGCCGGTATGCTGCAGGCGCTGGGCTTTGATCTGCTGGACGGCAGCGGCCAGCCCATCCCCTACGGTGCGGCGGGACTTGCCGCGCTGCGTGAGATCCGCTGCGACAACGCCATGCCGGAGCTGGCGGAGTGCAGCTTCCGCATCGCCTGCGATGTGAACAATCCGCTGTGCGGCGAAAACGGCTGCAGCGCCGTGTACGGTCCGCAAAAGGGCGCCGACAGCGCTGCGGTGACGGAGATGGACGGCTGGCTCGCCCGCTATGCACGCCTTGTACAGTCCGTCTTCCCTGCCGCCGACCCAGACACAGCCGGCGCAGGCGCGGCAGGCGGTCTGGGATTTGCCTTCCTTGCATTCTTAAACGGCACGCTTGTCCGCGGTATCGACCTTGTGCTGCAGCAGCTGAACGCCGCGCAGCACATCGCCGCAGCTGACCTCGTCATCACCGGCGAGGGGCGGCTGGATGCCCAGACAGTGATGGGCAAAGCGCCTGCCGGTATCGCCGCCCTTGCCAAGCAATACGGCAAACCGGTGATCGCTTTCGCCGGCAGCGTGACGGAGCAGGCAAAGGTCTGCAATGACCACGGCATCGACGCCTACTTCCCCATCGTGCGGGGCGTCTGCACACTGGAGGAGGCGATGGACACCGCAAACGCCGCCGCCAATCTTGCCGACACCGCCCATCAGGTCTTTCGCCTGCTGCAGCTGTCCGGCACAAACTGAATTACCCGACAAAAACCGGACTTCAGTGGCTTGAAGTCCGGTTTTTATGCCGCCAAATTGGCTATAACTATCCTTGGCGGCAAGCAACCCCCTTTGGAGGAATCGTTATGAACAAAAGAATTTTATCTCCCCACCATCTGTCTGCCTTCCGGCAGCACCTGACAGATGACGAAAAGAGCCCCGTCACCATTGAAAAATACCTGCGCGATGCAACTGTATTTTTTCACTTTTCCGCCGGACGCGAGGTGACCAAGGCTCTGACACTGGCATACAAACAGCATCTGCAGGACAGCGGCTATGCGGTGCGCTCGGTCAACTCAATGCTGGCGGCAATGAACAGTCTGCTGACCGATCTGGGTTGGGACGATTGCAAAGTGAAAAACCTGCGCTGTCAGCGCCCCACCTACCGCGCGGCAAACAAGGAGCTGACCAAAGCCGACTATCTTCTGCTTCTGCAGGCGGCGCAGCCGAACCCACATCTGCGGCTGATTCTGCAGACGATCTGCGCCACCGGTATCCGCGTATCGGAGCTGCGGTATTTCACCGTGGAGGCGATACAACACGGTGAGATCTCGGTGCGGTGCAAAAACAAGATCCGCACCATTCTGCTGCCGGAAAAGCTGCGGTGTCGGCTGTTGTCCTACGCCAAAGACCGCGACATCCTCGAGGGCGCCATCTTTCTGTCTAAGGCAGGCAGCCCCATCGACCGCAGCAGTATTTGGGCGCAGATGAAGCGGCTGGCGGCAGCGGCAGGCGTCGATCCTGATAAGGTCTATCCACACAATCTGCGCAAGCTGTTCGCCCGCACCTTCTACGGCGCAGAGAAGGATATCGCCAAGCTGGCAGATATTTTAGGGCACAGCAGTATCGACACCACACGCATCTATATTATGACCACCGGCGTGGAGCACCGCAAAAAGCTGGATCGTCTGGGGTTGGTGGTCTGAACGCAAAAGCGCCACATAATCCGAATTATGTAATTTTTCCTATCCCTTTCAACTACATAAAAAACCGGACTTCAGTGGCTTGAAGTCCGGTTTTTGTCACACTGTTTTTGCTATACTTGCAAATAATCCCGTTAAAAAAGCGCATTAAAACCAAGCCTCTGTCCCAAATGACAGCGGCATCCAAATTTTTCTGGTAATTTTCTTGCTTTTTTGGCGGTTTTTTCAGCGAAATCCCTCTGTTATTTAATGCACAAACCTTGCATTATTTGTCGATTTATGAGATAATGTACACCTTAATATTTATAATAGGTATTATAGTTTCTTTTTTGCGCCACATAATTCGGATTATGTGACACTGAAAACCTGGAACCAGTACCGCAAAAGGAGTTGATCGACGGTTGAACCGGACGCTTAAAAAAATATGCAGCTGGGGCAGCGGTGTGCTGGTGGCGCTGGTGGTGCTGCTGGCTGTGGCGCTGGTCGGTGTCCGTTTGATCGGTCTGCAGCCGTATATGGTTCTTTCCGGCTCTATGGAACCCACCTACCACGTAGGCTCGCTGGTCTATGTCAAAGATGTGGATTACAAGGAGCTGACCGTGGGCGACCCCATTACTTATCTCATCAACGAGGACACTGTGGTGACCCACCGCATCATCGAGGTGCTGGTGGATGAAAATGACCCCGATGTGATCCGATATTTCACCAAGGGCGATGCCAACGAATCCCCGGACGGCGAATCCGTCCACTATCGGAATGTTTTGGGCAAACCGGTGTTCACCATCCCCTATCTTGGCTATGTGTCCAACTACATCCAGCATCCGCCCGGAATGTATGTGGCCATCTCGGCAGGTGCGATCCTGATTCTGCTGGTGTTCCTGCCGGATCTTTTCGAAAAGGACGAGAAGAAAAAGAAATCTGACGAAGCATAATCCCCGTACCCCCACGCATCGCGCGTGATCATATAACTGTTAACCGTACTTCCTGCGGGAAGTAATCAAAATGACAAAGGAGAGAAACAACATGAAAAAGAAGAGCACTAAGATTTTGTTGGTGGTGTTCTGCGCAGTACTGCTGGTGCTGGGCAGCGTGATGGGCACCGTGGCCTATCTGACCTCCGATGCCTCCGTGGAAAACACTTTCACCGTCGGTGATGTGGAGATCACCCTGCTGGAGACCGATGTGGACGTCTACGGCGTAAAGGACGGCGACACCCGCGTGGCTGCCAACCAGTACAAGCTGCTGCCTGGCCGCGAGTATGTCAAGGATCCCGAGATCACCGTTACCAAGGGCAGCGAGGAATGCTGGCTGTTTGTGGTGATCGACAACGGCATCGAAGCTTTCGAGGCTGCTGACAACACCATCGCCGACCAGCTGGCCGATAACGACTGGACCCCCGTTGCCACCGGCAGCAACATCTACTATCACGCCAAGGTCAACGCACTGGATGCCGCCCAGACCGTCCCCGTGTTTGAGGGCTTCACCATCGCTGACGAGGCTGACGCCGTCACCGGTTGGGATGCCATCTCCGCCGCTGCCACCAAGGTCACCGTTACCGCCTATGCCATTCAGGCTGACGGTATGCCCACCTTCACCGATGCCGCCAAGGCACTGGGTCTGATCTCCTGATCAACGTATCTGACAGAGTTCACTCTGAGATAAATCAACCAAAAGAAAGAAGGATCTACCGATGCAAGCAAAGAAAAGTGTAAGCACCAAGGCAGTGGTTCTGCTGCTGGCTCTCGTTCTGCTGCTGGGCTGCGGTCTGGGCGGCACGCTGGCATGGCTGTCCGCCAAGACGGATCCCGTGGTGAATACCTTCACCGCCGGCAATATCAAGATCACCCTGACCGAGGAAGGCGCTGTCAACAACGCCCAGTCCTTCAAGATGGTCCCCGGTATCGAGATTGAGAAGAAGCCCGTCGTCTCCGTTTTGGCCAACAGCGAGGAGTGCTGGCTGTTCGTCAAGGTGGAGGAGAGCGCCACTGTGGCAACCTACCTGACCTACTCCGTTGACTCCGCCATCTGGCAGCCCGTCCCCGGCGAGAGCGGCGTGTTCTTCAAGAGCATCTCCGCCGCTGATGCCAAGGCCGGCGTCAGCTACGATGTGCTGACCGGCGACATCGTCACCGTCAACTCCGGCGTCACCCAGGATCAGATGGATGCCGTCACCGATGCCACCGCCCCCAAGCTGACCTTCACCGCCTACGCCGTGCAGAAGTACGGTTTTGACGATGTGGCAGACGCCTGGGACGAGGCTGAAAAGCTGGGTTAATCCCATCAAAAACCGAAAGGAATAAACGACTATGAAGAAAAAGCTCGTTGCACTGTGTCTGTGCGTTGCGATGCTGGCCATCGCCATTGTGGGCGGCACGCTGGCATACTTCACCGATACCGATGCCAAGACCAACACCTTTACGCTGGGCAAGGTGGAGATCACCCTGACTGAGCCCAACTATGTCACCACCGAGGACGACGGCAGCCTGAAGGTCTTCCCCGGTCAGAGCTATGCCAAGGATCCCACCATCACCGTGGCGGCTGATTCTGAGGATTGCTACATCGTGGCTACCGTTACCGTTTCCGAGCTGGCTGCGCTGAAGGCTCTGTACGCCAATGATCCCGAAGTGCTGCAGCCCTGGGGTCTGTCTTTGGCAGGCGCCGGCGGTCTGGTCAGCGGCGGCGTGGCAGATTATGATCCCACTCCCGCCACCGACAACAATATGGGCGGCACGATGCTCAGCAAGGACGGCGCCGAGGTGGCTTTCGTCACCTATGCCGAGAATGCCAACGCTGACACCCTGACCTACACCTACTATTTCAAGCAGATCCACTCCGCTAACGACAGCGAGGTGCTGTTTGACACCGTCAACGTCCCCGCCATCATCACCAATGACAGCCTGACCAACGGCATTGCCATCGAGGTCAACGCTTACGCCATTCAGGAGATCGGCTTCAACGACGTTTACGAGGCCTATGCCGCTTACGTGGCACAGAACGGCTGATCTACATCAACCCATATCCCTGCGCCCCCTGCGGGCGCAGGGCATACAAGGATACCCGACCTTTTTCGGATACCCTTGTATGCCCTGATAATATTAAATATGTATACCATCCGTTTTTTGACGGTTTTACTCTTGTGAAAGGGAGTGTGACTATGAAAAACAAGAAAAGGAAAATTTTATATGTGGCGGTGGTGGCCATCTGTCTGTCGATTCTGACCGGCAGCACACTGGCATACTTCACCACGACGGATACGGCGCACAATGTCATCACCTCCGGTGATATCGACATTGAGGTGGTGCAGCAGGAGCTGCAAGGCGGCGTGCTGCAGCCCATCGCCTCCGCCCAGCTGCGGATGATGCCCAGCACCTCCGTCAGCCGTGTTGTTTCTGTGACCAACAAGGCCGAGCGCGCTTGGGTGCGGATGAGCTATTCCCTCACCGTTTACGATGGGGAGGAGCAACCCCTGCCTCTGTCGCAGGAGGAGCTACGTAAAGTCGTCCTCATCTCCCCTGACGCGGAGCAGTGGACGCTGCAGGATGGCTGGTGGTACTACAACCACGACCTGAAGACCGGTGAGAGCACCGCTCCTTTGTTTGAGTCGGTGACCTTCTCCGGCGTCCATATGAACGATGTGTACCAAGGCTGCACCGTGGAGCTGACCGTCACCGCGCAGGCGGTACAGTATGCCCATAACGGCATCCGCGGACAGGAAATCACCGGCTGGCCGGAATAAGTAAGGAAGGAGTCGACGAAAAATGAAAAAGAAACTGTTAGCGCTTTTGTTGACCTTCCTGATGCTGGTCAACCTTGTACCCCCCGATGTATTTGCCGCCACAGCAAGCGGCGAGGAGAGCGCAGCCATCACCATTCCCGCCTGCTCCGGCTCTCCCACCTGCTGGGGCACGGTCAACGGCGATCCCATCCACAACCACGTGGACGGCTGCGCCAGAAAAGATTATCTGAAGGACTATGTCACCTCCTCCACCGCCGCGGACATCGCCGCTGTGTGGAGCGGCTTCACCGCCGAGGAGCAGGCAGATATCCTGCTGATGGTGCAGGCCTATACCGGCTATATCGATGAGCTGAAGGCCTTGGTGGATACCGGCACCACTCCCGAGCCGGAGCTGCCCAGTGTTTCCACCACCGTCACCGTTGACGGCGTGGAGCAGACCGTCACCGTCAAGGGCGAGACGCTGCCTGAGGGTGCCAAGCTGACTGTTACTCCGGTGGCAAATGAAGCAGTCCTTTTGCCGGAGCTGGATATTGCCAATGGTTTCCTTTGGGATATCAAGGTACAGAACGGTAATAACAGTATTTGGCAGCCCGCTGACGGCGATACTGTCAATGTGACACTCCCCATTCCCAATGTTCCTAATGACAATTCTCTGAATATCATCCACGTTCTGGATACCCCGGAAGCAATCGAAAAAGCTTTGCGTAACGGAACTGCCCAAATCGGTAGTGTTGCCGGCGAAAGTGATGCTGTCAAGCAGACCTTTGCCGCAGCTGTTTCCGCATATGCGCAGGTAACCGGTGAAGCCGATACCTTTGCTGCGGAATATTATGAAAATATCCCCGTTATTGACGGCTATATTACTTTTTCAACATCTGGCTTCTCTATTTATTCCTGGAACGGATCTTTCTCGCACACCCGCTACGAAAACACCACTGACGACCGTTATGTTTTGAGATCGAACAACGGCGGAACACTGTATATGACCCGCAATCAGCTTATCCATCTGGACTCCGGTGAAAATGCCGGTGACCAGGATAACTGGACATTCAGCGGTCCTTATAGCATCGACAGTTGGAGCACCAACGACCGCCCCAGACTTCGCGTTAACTCCGATGCTACTATCGGCGCTACAATTACGGTCAATGTCGCTTGGGGCGGTTTTTTGGGCATCGGCAAGTATAATCACACGATTTATCTGGTAGTGGTTGAAGAGCGCACCGTAACATTCAATGGCAACGGCGGTACTCCCGAATCTGCCTCGGCAACTGCCATTACCGATAACGGATCTCATGTCCAAAATGTGACCCTTCCCAATTCCTCCACCACCTCCCGCACCGGCTATACACTCACCGGCTGGAAACTCAACAATACCGGCACCAACTATGCCCCCGGTGCCAGCTATATGCCCTCCTCGTCCGGTCAGACGCTGTATGCCCAGTGGTCGGCAAACAACTACACCCTTACCTTTAACGCAAACGGCGGCTCTGTTTCTCCCGCCAGCAAAACTGTGACCTATGACAGCGCCTACGGCGATCTGCCCACCCCCAGTCGCACCAACTACCGTTTCCTCGGCTGGTATACGGCGGCATCCGGCGGCACGCAGGTCACCTCCGCCACGGTACATAAGACCGCCGGCAACACCACGATTTATGCCCACTGGACTTGGGATGTGCAGATCACCAACACCTATGACGGCTATCTGCGCCCCGCAGGCGCTACTCCTGCCAGCTACAAGTGGTATCGCGACTCCGCCAGCTATGTGGATAAAAACACCACCTGGAACAACAGCTGGACTGCTGTGTCCTCCTCCAATCTCAGCGGCAACAATGTGAACGTGCTGAAGGACAAGGGCTATGTGCAGGAGGACAGCAGCACCGTATCCGGCGACGCCGTATCCGGCATCAAGTACCGCTACCGCTTGGACGCTTTGGACAGCTCCGGCAATGTGATCGGCTCCGCCTATTACACGGTCAACTTCGGCGACCACATCCTCAACAGCAGCTTTGAAGCGCCCTACCAAGGTCCGAAAACCTGCATGGGCTATGTCTATAATCAGGAGAACATCTTCTGGAGCTCCACCGTCACCGGTGAGATACACAGCGGTCGCCCGTGGGACATTGAGCTTGTCGGCTCCGAGTCAGCCGGTTTCAGCAATAAGATTGCCTTTGACGGCGATCAGTATGCCGAGATCAACGCCAACGCGGCAGCAGCTCTGTATCAGGATGTGATCACCGAGCCCAACAGCTACTTTGGCTGGTCGCTGAGTCACTCCTGCCGTCTGACCTCCGGCACGGACACTATGTATGTGCTGATCGCGCCCTCCAACACGGCGCGCTTTGTGGAAACGCAGGACGAGCTGGACATCCTCATCAACAACGCCAAGAGCGTCGCTGATGCCGCTGCCACCGAGGAAGCCAAGGCGGATGTTATGTCCGGCGAGACCCAGCTGACCGCCACCGTTGACGGACAGACCGTGGTCTACCGCATCTGGGAAATCAGCTCCGCCTTTAACGACGTCACTACCTGGACGCTGCACTCCGGCAACTACTATGTGCCTGCCGGTCAGCAGATGACCCGCTTCTTCTTTGCCGCCGGCGAGACCGCTGCCACCGCGCAGGGCGACACCACAAACGGCGACACCATCGGCAATCTGGTGGATTCCGTGTCCTTTGCCGACAAGATCTACTACACCGTTAACTACTATCTGGACGGCAAGCTGCTGCCCCAGTATGGTGAAAGCGGCGGTGGCGATGCCGGTGATGTGATTTACTCCAACACCGACACCATCAACGCCATCCTCAATAATGGCGCCACCATGCTGCAGAGCGTGTATCTGAACAACACCTATCAGGCAGTGTCCGACCAGCCCTCTATGACGCTGGCAGAGAATCGCGCCAACAACCTGCACCTGAACTTCGCTTCCAACTACACGCTGACCTTTAACTTCAACGGCAGCGGAAGAGCTGACAGCTCTTTCACCGTCACCTACAACTCCAGCAACTACTATGAGGTCAACTGGCTGGATCCCGTCCGTGACGGTCACTCCTTCGACGGCTGGTTCACCCTGTCCGAGGGCGGCGTACAGGTGTACAGCGATGACGGCTACTGCCTTGAGGGCGATTACTGGGACAGCAACAACCGCTGGATCGGTTCTTCCGACCTGACGGTATATGCCCATTGGACGCCCCTGCCCTACACCGTTACTTGGGTAGACGGCGACGGCAAAACGCTGAAGACCGACAGCGTCCTCTACGGCGACACGCCTGCTTACACCGGCGCAACGCCTACCAAGAAGGCAGATGCCCAGTACACCTACACCTTCAACGGTACTTGGTCGCCTGCCATCAGCGCTGTCACCGGCGATGCTACCTACACGGCGCAGTTTGACAGAACCGTCAACAAGTACACCGTCACTTGGGTCAACCACGACGGCTCCCTTCTGGAGACCGACACCAATGTCCCCTACGGCACTGACCCCAGCTATGACGGCGCTGCGCCCACCAAGCCCGCCGACAGCGAATACACCTACAAGTGGGTAGGCTGGAATCCTACGGTCTCTGCAGTCACCGGCAATGTCATTTATGTGGCAAGCTATGACCGCACCCCCATCCCCTACACTGTCACTTGGGTGGACGGCGATGGTAAGACCTTGAAGACCGAGTCCTATTATTCCAACGATATCCCCTCTTATACCGGTGCAACGCCCACCAAGAAGGCGGATGACCAGTATATTTACACCTTCAACGGCAAATGGTCGCCTGCTATCGTACCGGTCACCGGCGATGCCACTTACACAGCGCAGTTTGACAGTGCCGTCAATGAGTACACCGTCACTTGGGTGGACGGTGACGGCAAGACGCTGGGTGAGACCGTCTATAAGTACGGCGATACCCCCGCCTACACCGGCGCTGCGCCCACCAAGAAGGCTACCGACCAGTACACCTACACCTTCAACGGTACTTGGTCGCCCGAGATCGTGACGGTCACCGGCGATGCCACCTACACCGCACAGTTTGACAAGACCGTCAATTCCTACACCGTCACTTGGGTGGACGGTGACGGCAAGACACTGGGCGAGACCGTCTATAAGTACGGCGATACCCCTGCCTACACCGGCGCTGCGCCCACCAAGAAGGCGGATGCCCAGTATACCTACACCTTCAACGGTACTTGGTCGCCCGAGATCGTGACGGTCACCGGCGATGCCACCTACACCGCACAGTTTGACAAGACCGTCAATTCCTACACCGTCACTTGGGTGGA
>JAGBEA010000038.1 GCA_017937195.1 Oscillospiraceae bacterium
ACGTAGATCAGCTTGGGGAAGGCAGGCGTGACCCACACGCCCTTTTCGTTCTTCACGCCCTGATAGCGCTGCAGCAGTACCTCTTCGATGATCAGTGCCAAGTCGGCGCGCTCCTGCTCGTTCTTGGCCTCGCCCAGATACATAAACACGGTGACGAAGGGCGCCTGACCGTTGGTGGTCAAGAGCGTCACCACCTGATACTGGATGGTCTGCACGCCGCGGCGGATCTCCTCACGCAGGCGCTTTTCGGCGATAGAGGCCACCTGCTCCTCGGTGACAGCCACGCCCACCGCGTCAAACTCGTCGCGGACGCTGGCGCGGATCTTCTCGCGGCTGACCTGCACGAAGGGCGCCAGATGGGTAAGGCTGATGGACTGACCGCCGTACTGGTTGGATGCCACCTGCGCCACGATCTGAGTGGCGATGTTGCAGGCGGTGGCGAAGCTGTGGGGCTTCTCAATCAGCGTACCGGTGATGACGGTGCCGTTTTGCAGCATATCCTCCAGATTCACCAAATCGCAGTTGTGCATATGCTGGGCATAGTAATCCGTGTCGTGGAAGTGGATGATGCCCTCGTTGTGGGCGTCCACGATCTCCTTGGGCAGCAGAATACGGTTGGTGATGTCACGGCTGACCTCGCCTGCCATATAGTCGCGCTGGGTGGAGTTGACCACGGGATTCTTGTTGCTGTTCTCCTGCTTGGCCTCCTCGTTGTTGCACTCGATGAGGGAGAGGATCTTGTCATCCGTGGTGTTGGACTTACGCACCAGCGAACGGGTATAGCGGTAGGTGATGTAGTTTTTTGCCACCTCAAAGGCGCCGTGAGCCATAATGTGGTGCTCCACCATATCCTGGATCTCCTCCACGGTGGGAGCGCGATTCATCTTCTGGCACTGCAGCTCCACGGATTCCGCGATGCGCTGAATCTGCACGGGGGTCATACGGTCGTTCTCATCCACCGTTTCGTTGGCCTTGGTGATGGCCATAATGATCTTGGTAATGTCAAAAATGACTTCAGAGCCATTGCGCTTGATGATCTTCATACTGTCTCCTCCTTATTTTTGTCGGGGCATTTTTCCTTATGCAATATCCCTTGCGGGATCGATTTACGCGGATTGGATTCCATCATACACTATATCTTGTGCCCATTCAAGTGACAAAGTCACAAAGTGTAGAGAATCTGCCGCTAAAAATTTGCATCGGATTTTGTGGAAGTTGCACAAAATCGCCACAATATAAGGTGTATTTACCAAAATTTACGGCACAAGATATAGTGTCTCCTTCTCGCCAACAGCTGACATTCCTTTCAAAAATTACCACGTCGCCCAAGGGCATATTTGTTTTTCTCCGACACAAGCTATGTCTGCGATACCCAACGGACGCCAAGCGCGTCCACACAACACGAAAGGAGAAACGATTATGTCCAGCAAGAACAGCAACAAGCTGAATGTTCCTGAGGCTCGTGCCGCCATGAACAAGTTTAAGATGGAGGCCGCTTCCGAGGTTGGCGTCAACCTGAAGCAGGGCTACAACGGCGACCTGACCTCCCGTGAGGCAGGCTCCGTGGGCGGCCAGATGGTCAAGAAGATGATCGAATCTTACGAGAAGAATCTGTAAACGGTCTTCTTGCACAAAGGGGGCTCCGCCGCTGGGCGGAGTCCCCTTTTTCGCAATTTTCCCTCTGTGCAGCGGCGAAAAAGTGTGATATACTGTTATATTATGCGGCAAAGGAGGGCTGAGTTATGCAGATTCGCGCACACCTGCGCACCGTCACGCGCCATCGGCGCTTGGTGCGGCAATACTGCTTCAAGCTGGGACTCTACTGGCAGGGTCTGACCCACGATCTGAGCAAGTTCAGCCCCACCGAGTTCTGCCGCAGTATCAAGTATTATCAGGGTTTCCGCAGCCCCAACGATCAGGAGCGTTTGGAAAACGGCGTCAGTCTTTCGTGGCTGCACCACAAGGGGCGCAACCGCCACCATTTTGAGTACTGGATCGACTACTGCCTCAAGCCCGACGGAGGCGTGTACATCGGCGGATGCAAAATGCCCAAGAAGTATGTGGCGGAGATGTTCTGCGACCGCATCGCCGCCTGCCGCGTCTATCAGGGCGAGAAGTACACCGATGCCTCTGCCTATGACTACCATCAGCGCTCCAAGGGTCACGCACCCATCCACGATGAGACCAGTGCGCTGCTGGATCGGTGGCTGCTGATGCTCAAGGAGCAGGGCGAAGATACCGCCTTTGCCGCCATCCGCGCCGAGCTGCATGACCCCCACTATTAATAAGGCGTTTGTTAAGAATAAAACGACCTATTTTTTCTTGATATTCCTTGCTTTTTCCTGCGATTTGTTATAATATATTCGTTGTGACATTTACTGGGAGGTTTAAGATATAGATGAGCAACCCGTACAAGACCCGCGAAGGCGGCGCAACTGTTACAGTTTTCGTACCCTACGACTGCAACAATAACTGCCCCTTCTGTATCAATAAAAAAGAATATGCCGATTGCAGCGGTTTTTCGCTGGAGAAGATCATTGAGAGCATCGGCGTGATGGACTCCATCACCCCTTACTGCGACTTCGTGTTCACCGGCGGTGAGCCTCTGGCCAATCTGGAAGCCCTGCAGAAGATGCTGGACGCCGTGCCCTCCACCCATAAGATCTACATCAACACCACCTTCCCCGTGCAGAAGAATTACACTGCCGAGGAGATGCTGGCGTTTACGGAGAAGAACAAGGACAAGATCACCTGCATGAATATCTCCCGCCATCTGGTGAAGTATGTGGAGGAATCCCCCGATGAGATCATCGGTAAGATCGCCTGCCGCACCCGTATCAACTGCGTGCTGTATAAGAAGTACCCCGTGGACAAGCTGCCCGCCTATGTGGAGCGCTTCCTGCCCTACAACATCCCCATCCAGTTCCGCTACGACTATACGGAGACCACGCCGGAGAACCTCTATGAGGAGGAGAACGATCCTATCCTGCAGGATCTCAAGCGTCTGTTCACCTATCGCGGTTTGGACGGCTGCCGTATGCGCAACGGCTTCCACTTTGAGTACAAGGGTCTGCATATGACCTACCACAAGACGCTGCCCTACTCCACCATCGTGGAGACCGACGAAAACGGCGTGACCTACGACATTCTGTACGATATCCTCATCAAGCAGAACGGCGATATTCACTCCGACTGGACGGGCGTGATGATGGATGTGGACAAGTACCGCAAGGTGGTCTTTGAGCCCTATGACTTGCGCGTCATCAACGGCACCATCGATTATTGAGCATAAAAAGAGTGTTCCGCTTACGGAACACTCTTTTTTTGTATAAAGAAAACCCCGCCTGCAAAGGCGGGGCTTTTGCTATGTAATTAGATTTCCTTTCCGCAAAGGGAGCTGACAGGCTGACTGCGAGATTGTTCATAGATATAAGACAAATACGAAAATGCTCACAATCCCCACAAAGCTTGTTACTGCAACAACACCATATATTTCCTGCTTTTTTATGTAACTCCAACGAATATCATCTGGTGTCATCCTCTGTCGATGCGCCTTTTGCCATGAGCAGTAGATGTGCTTCCATTGACGCAAATATCCAAGCAAGTCATATGCAGCAAGAATGATCAGCCCTATACCCATTGCTAAAACTGCATACTTTCCGCAAAGAAAAGGTGTTCCGAATACCAAAACAGGAAAAACATAATGATGAACAAATGCCAAGCATTCAATTCGCCTATTTCTGTCTTTTACTTTGCTCACTCATCTCACCCTTTGCTTTTCGTTTTAATTATAATATCATATATACTGAACAAAAGCTACACAAGAAAGCCCCGCCTCCAAAGGCGGGGCTTTTGCTATGTAGCTTTTACTTGCTCTGCAGGTACTCATCGATGGACTTGGCGCCCAGCTTGCCTGCGCCCATTGCCAGAATGACAGTGGCAGCGCCGGTAACGGCGTCACCGCCGGCATACACGGCAGCGCGGCTGGTCAGACCGTCCTCGTTGACGATGATACCGCCCTTGCGGTTGATCTCCAGACCCTCGGTGGTGTCCTTGATCAGGGGGTTGGGGCTGGTACCCAGAGACATAATGACGGCGTCCACGGGCAGATCGAACTCGCTGCCTGCCTTCTCCATGGGGCGACGGCGGCCGGAAGCATCGGGCTCGCCCAGCTCCATCTCGATGCAGGTCATGCTGGCGACGCAGCCGTCGTCCGTGCCGTTGATCTTGATGGGGTTATTCAGCGTCTTGAAGATGATGCCCTCTTCGATGGCGTGCTCCACTTCCTCGTGACGGGCGGGCAGCTCCTCCATGCCGCGGCGATACACCACGTACACATCAGCGCCCAGACGCTTGGAGCAGCGTGCGGCATCCATAGCCACGTTGCCGCCGCCGACCACGGCCACCTTCTTGCCCTTCAGGTCCATGATGGGGGTATCGCTGTCCTCGCGGTACGCCTTCATCAGGTTGATACGGGTCAGGAACTCATTGGCGGAGTAAACGCCCTTCAGGTTCTCGCCGGGGATGTTCATAAACATGGGCAGACCTGCGCCGGAGCCGATAAACACAGCCTCAAAGCCGTACTCATCCATCAGCTCATCGATGGAGCAAACGCGGCCGATGACCATATTGGTCTCCACCTTCACGCCCATGGCCTTCAGACCGTCCACTTCCTTCTGGACGATGGCCTTGGGCAGACGGAACTCGGGAATGCCGTACACCAGCACGCCGCCGGCCAG
>JAGBEA010000039.1 GCA_017937195.1 Oscillospiraceae bacterium
CGTTTCGTTCATTGTTTAATTTACAAGGTACACGTCCCAATCGCGGAACAGTCATTATATTAACATATGCCTTCTATCTTGTCAACTTATTTTTTCAAATTTTGTCAACTTTTTTTAGAAGCCATCTGTCAGCCCCCGCTCGCGCGGACAGCTTTGTTAGAATACCACGCCTTACCCCCATTGTCAACACCTTTTTTTACGGGTTTTCAACTTTTTTCGTGCGTTTTCCAGACCGTGCTCACAGATGACAATTGCCGCCTTTTATGTTATACTGTACATATATAATATATACGCCTTTGAGGAGGTGTTTTCTATGCGCATTGATAAAATGACCGCCACCTTTGGCAAACTGAATAACGCCTCGCTGGAGCTGCAGCCGGGGCTGAACCTGATCTACGCGCCCAACGAGTCCGGCAAGTCCACATGGTGCGCGTTTCTCCGCACCATGCTGTACGGGCTTCCTACGCGGGAACGAGGGTTGTTGGCAGATAAGAACCGCTACGCACCGTGGAGCGGTGCGGCTATGCGCGGCTCGATGGAGCTGACCGCCGGCGATCTGCGCTGTACCGTTGTCCGCGACACCTTGCGTGCTAACGCCCCTATGGGCGAGTTTTCCTGCACCTACACCGGCACAGCAGATCCCGTTGCCCATATGACCGCGCAGGAACTGGGGGAGAATTTGCTGGGTATCAGCCGCGAGGTGTTTGTCCGCAGCGCTTTCATCGGGCAGAGCGGCCTGACGCTGGATCAGGACGCGGATCTGGAGCGGCGCATCTCCGCGCTGGTCACCTCCGGCGAGGAGGATGTGGCATTCTCGCAGGTCTATGAGCGGCTGAAGAAGCAGCGCAATCTCCGCAAGCACAACAAAACCGGCCAGATCCCCCAGCTTGAGGAAGAGATCGCGCAGCTGCGCGATACACTTGTATGGTTGCAGGAGCAGCACCGGCAGGAAACTCTTGCCCGCGAGCAGCTGCAGCAGTACGAGCGGCAGGCAGAAGAGATTCAGCTGCGGCTGGAGCAGTGGGAGGCACTGCACAAGCAGGATGCGCTGCGTCAATACCTCCACGCACAGCGTCAGCAGGCAGATGCCGCGCAGCACGCCAACAAACTGCAAAAAGCACATCCCACGCTGCCTGATATGACAGAACTGGGTCGTTTGGAGGGTATGGCATCCGCATTGGACCAAACTCTCGCCGCTGCGGAAGCCGCAGGCGAGGAGGCAGTAGAAAAACAGACTGCCGCCACCCAAAGCCGCGGGCACTGGCATCAGCATCCGCTGTATCCGGCAGATGAGGCGCACCTGGCAGCACAGCGCAGCGCCATCACTGCCGCCGTCCGCCCATTTTCTGTGTGGCTCACGCTGTTGGCTCTGCTGTTGGGTGGAGGCACCGGCGCCCTCGTCTGGCTATGGCAGCACAGCATCCCCGTCGGCGCGGGCGCAGGCGCAGCTATCGCCGCACTGACGCTCCTTATATATAATAGTATCCGCCGGCGCAAAAATCGGATCGCCGCGCAGGATGCAGAAGCCAAGCTCGCCGCCTTTGACAGGGAGGTCGATGCCTATCTGCGCCTGCAGCAGCAGGCGGAGGATGCGTGCAGCGAGGCGGAGCGGGCCGCCGCAGCCGCCCACACACTGCACCGCAGCTGCCGCGAGGGGCTTTTGCAGCTGCTGGGGCGTGTGCAGCCCTTTGCGCCGGAGACCACCAACCTGACCAATGTGCGCGCCGCACTGGACAACGCCGTGCGCCTGCGCCGGCAGATCGACGAAGCAAACCACACAGCGCAGGAGCTGCAGATGCATTGTCAAATGCTGCACCGACATCTGCCCAGCGGTACACTGCCGGATGCCGAGGCAGTGCTGCCCCGACCTGCCACTACATATGAACAGCTGCGCGATGCACTGCCCCGGGCGATCGCAGGCGTGCAGGCTGCCCGCTCCCAGTTGGACACTTTGGCGGGACAGCTGCAGGCAATGGGCGAGCGCGACGTGCTGGAAAGCCGACTTCAGGAAAAGGAGTTCGCACTTGCGCAGCTGCAAAGTGAATACGACGCGCTCTCCGCCGCAATGGCGGCGCTGGAAACCGCGGATCAGACGCTGCAAAACCGTTTTTCCCCCGCGCTCGGTCAGCGGGCAGCGGAGATATTCTCGGGGCTGACCAATGGCAAATACGACCGCGTGCTGTTTCGCCGCGATTTCTCGCTGTCGGCGCAGTCTGAGGGCGACACCGTCCCCCGCGAGCTGCCGCTGTTGAGCCAAGGCGCAGCCGATCAGCTGTATCTGGCAGTGCGCCTCGCCGTTTGCGATATGGTGCTGCCGAAGGAAAATGCCGTGCCCATCATATTGGATGATGCCCTCGCCAATTTTGACGAAACGCGTATGGCAGCGGCGCTGGATTGGCTGGTGGAGGAGAGCCGCAAACGGCAGATCCTGCTGTTCACCTGCCAGAAGCGGGAGGGCGAATACCTGAAAGATCACGGCGGCGTCCACCGTTTGACGCTGTGACACTGGACACTGCTCCACTTTGGTGGTATAGTAGACACAAGCAAAAACGGCGGATGCATCCGCATCCACCGACCAAAAAGGAGATTTCTATTATGAGCGAATGCAATCACAATTGCAGCACCTGCGGTGAAAACTGCAGCGAGCGTGAAAACAACCCCTTCCAGATCAAGCCTCTGCGTGACGGTTGCCGTGTGGGCAAGGTGTTTGGCGTGGTGTCCGGCAAGGGCGGTGTAGGCAAGTCTATGGTCACCAGCCAGCTGGCGGTGACGATGAGCCGCCGCGGTTACCGCGTGGCGGTGCTGGACGCCGACATTACCGGCCCTTCCATCCCTAAGGCTTTCGGCGTACACGAGCGCGCCTGCGGCGCCGGCGACGCCATTCTCCCCGTGGAGACCCGCACCGGCATCCAGCTGATGAGCGTGAACCTGCTGCTGGAGAACGAGACCGACCCCGTGGTGTGGCGCGGTCCCGTCATCGGCGGCGTGGTGCAGCAGTTCTGGGGCGATGTGATCTGGGAAGATGTGGACTATATGTTCGTGGATATGCCCCCCGGAACCGGCGATGTGGCGCTGAATGTGTTCCAGACCCTGCCGGTGGATGGCGTGATCATCGTCACCTCTCCGCAGGAGCTGGTGAGCATGGTTGTGGAGAAGGCCGTGAAGATGGCACAGCTGATGAACATCCCCGTGGTGGGTCTGGTGGAGAATATGAGCTACCTCTCCTGCCCCGATTGCGGCAAGAAGCTGTATCTCTTCGGCGAGGGCAAGACCGACGAGGCCGCCGAGCGCTACGGTCTGCGCACGTTGGCCAAGATGCCTATCGATCCCGCACTTGCCAAGCTGGTGGACGCCGGCGACATCGAGTCTTTTGAGGGCAACTGGCTGGACGGCGTGGCCGATCTGATTTCCCAGTAAAGCTTTTTAGGAAGAGAGAGAAAATTTTAGGAGGATATGGAAAATGAAGCAGCTTCGTCGCGCTTTGGCATGCCTGCTGGCAATGCTGATGATCGTGTCCGCTACCGCCTGCGGCGTGGTGGACTCTGCTCTGGAGGAATCTATGGCGAATCTGGTGCAGGGCAATTTGGACTGCATCTATCTGGGCAAGGTCACCAAGGACTATGCCGAGTCTGTGGATTCTACTGTAGAGGAGTGTCTGGCCGACTACGAGGCCGGTCTGGAGGTGGAGGCGCAGTATTTTGCCAACTATTTTGACATCGAATACTACACCGATGACATCAAAGCAAAGCTCATCGATCTCTATCGAGAGATCTACTCCTACTCCAACTTCACAGTAGGCGCTGCCTCCCGTCTGGATGACAGCACCATCGTGGTGAAAGTGGACGTCAAGCCCATTGATATCTTTGCACAGCTGACCGATCAGTCCGATGTACTGCTGGCTGACTTCTACAACAAGTACACCCAGGATGTAGTCGACGCTATGTCCGACGCCGAGTATCAGGCATACGACAAGGAGTGGGCAGAGACCCTTATCAACGCCTGCAAGAAGCTGCTGCCCAATGTGGGCTACGAGGAGTCCGTTTCTCTGGCGATGCAGGTGGTTTTGGAGGATGATGCGTGGGTCATCGCCGACGAGAGCATGGGCGATATCGACAACGAGATCATCTATTATCCCTGATTCTGACACAAAAAAGACGGCGCGATGCGCCGTCTTTTTTTATCTCTCTTTACAACTGCTGTAACAGCAGAATCAGCCCCGACACGCCCACGAAGATGTAGGTTGCCACCCGCATCGCATCGGCATTGAGCCTGCGGCAGATCCGCTCGCCCAACCACATTCCTGCCATCGTGCCCACAATGCCCACCGCCACATAGGGCACGAGTTCCGCGCGGAACATTCCGCTGCAGACCCGCGATCCCAAGCTGACGATACCGGTCACCACGAACAGAAACTGCAGACAGCCCATATAGGTGTCGTGATCCTTGGCAGCCGCCAGAAAATACAGCACCATCGGCGGCCCTCCCACGCCGAAAAGCCCGCCGGTAACGCCTGCCACACTGCTGCACGCCACCCCCAGCATCATACTGCCGCGTACCTTGATGCGCTTTGCAAACGCCAGAAAGTATACACTCAGCGCCATCAGCAGCACCGCCAGTGCGATGGCCAGCGCACGCACCTCGATATCGCCGATCAGCCGCACCATCACCGCTGCCAGCACAGAATAGATAGCTGTGGGCAGCGCCGCCAGCTTCAGATCCACATATTTGCGGAATTTCCACAGCAGCGCCACCGTGTAGAGAATGTTGATGGAAAGCGCCAGCGTAGGGGCGTCCACAATGCCGAAAAAGTAGGGCAGCACCGACATCAGCACCACCACGGCGCCAAAACCGGTGACTCGCTGCACCGCGCCGGCCACTGTCGCGCTCAGCGCAACCACAAACCAAGCCATACTTTCACCCTTTCCGAAAAACAGACCTGCCGGATATGGCAGGTCTGTTTTTTCTTACTTCTTTTTCTTGCCCAGATAGGCTTCCTTGATGGATTCATCTGCCAGCAGCTCAGCGCCGGTGCCGGTCTTGGTGATCACGCCGGTCTCCAGCACGTAGGCCAGATCTGCGATCTTCAGCGCCATATTGGCGTTCTGCTCGATCAGCAGCACGGTCACGCCCTGCTGGTTGATGGTGCGGATGATATCAAAGATGCCCTGCACCACCAGCGGTGCCAGACCCAGAGAGGGCTCATCCATCATCAAAACCTTGGGACGGCTCATCAGCGCACGACCCACAGCCAGCATCTGCTGCTCACCGCCGGACAGCGTGCCGGCCAGCTGCCAGTGGCGCTCCTCCAGACGGGGGAACAGAGAGTACACCCACTGGATATCCTTCTCAATCTCCGCCTTATCCTTGCGCAGATAGGCGCCCACCTTCAGGTTTTCCAGTACCGTCAGGTCTGCAAACACGCGCCGTCCCTCCGGAACCTGCGCAATGCCCTCTTCCAGCACCTTGTTGATAGGCTTGCCCAGCAGCTCGTTGTCGTTATAGGTGATACTGCCGCTATCGGCCTTCACAAGACCGGAGATAGTACGCAGCAAGGTGGACTTACCGGCGCCGTTGGCACCGATCAGCGTGACGATCTTGCCATCCGGCACTTCCAGATCCACGCCGCGCAGTGCGCGGATACCGCCGTAGGATACGTGCAGGTCTTTAATCTTCAGCATCGTCAGCCACCCCCAGATATGCGTCGATGACGCGCTCGTTATTCTGAATCTCAGCAGGCACGCCCTGAGCGATCAGCTTGCCGAAGTCCAGCACATAAATGCGGTCGGAAATATCCATGACCAGATCCATATGGTGCTCAATGAGCAGGATGGTCATATTGAATTTATCGCGAATCTCACCGATGAAGGCGGTCAGCTCCTGCGTCTCCTGCGGGTTCATGCCGGCAGCAGGCTCATCCAGCAGCAGCAGGCTGGGATTGGTTGCCAGTGCGCGGGCGATCTCCAGCCGGCGCTGCTTGCCGTAGGGCAGGCTGGTTGCCAGCTCGTCCTTCACATCCTCCAAGCCCACGATACGCAGCAGTTCCATAACCTCTTCGCGCTGCTTCTGCTCTTCCTTGAAATTCAGGTGCAGCGTAGCCGTCAGCAGATTGCTGGAGCGGCGCATATGCTTGGCGATCAGCACGTTGGTGAACACCGTCTGGCTCTTCCACAGACGGATATTCTGGAACGTACGGGCCATACCCAACTTGGTGATCTTGTCGGGCGTAGGCTCCAGCACCTTATCACTTCCCACGAAGGGATCGCGCGCGTGCTCGGCATCGTTCCAGATCTTGGTGGCCTCCTCATCCTCGATGGAGGGACGGCCGTCAGGGATGTAGGCGGCGGTGTACATAGTTGCCACCTCGCCCTTATACAGTTTCTTCATCTTGCCCTGAGGATGGTTGCGCACGATGGGCTTGCCGCCGAAGCTGACCAAGCCGTTGGTGGGGGCATACACACCGGTGATCACGTTAAAGGCCGTGGTCTTGCCGGCGCCGTTGGGACCGATCAGCGCGACGATCTCGCCCTGATTGACCTCCATGGACAGATTATCCACTGCCACCACGCCACCAAACTGCATAGTGACATTTTCAACTTTCAGTACATTCTTGCTCATTACGCGACCTCCTTCTTCGAGGCCTTCTTCAAGGCTTTCTTGGGACGCTTCTTCCAAAGGTCGGGCAATTCCTTATCGCCCATAATACCCTTGCGGAAGAACAGCACCACTACCATGATCACCACGGAGAACACCAGCATGCGGAAACCGCCGCGCATGAAGGGGATCTGCACGCCCAGATAGGGCAGCGGGTCGTCCAGGAAACGCAGCCACCACTCGGAGCAGGCCACGAACAAAAACGCACCCATCACAGAGCCGGTGACAGAGCCGATACCGCCGATAACCACGATCAGCAGAATCTCATAGGTCATTGCGGAGGTGAAGGCCGCTGCCTGCACGCTGGACTGGAACATAGCCAGCAGCGCGCCGCCGATACCGGCGAAGAAGGCGCTGGTCATAAAGGCGATCATCTTGTGCTTGGCAAGATTGATGCCCATTGCTTCGGCTGCGATCTCGTCATCACGGATCGCCTTGAAGGCGCGGCCGTAGGTGGAGTTGATCATCAGCACGATGATGGCGATGCACACCGCAGAAACCACCATAGGGAACAGAATGTTCTCGTAGTTGGCAAAGCGCTTGAGCAGGTTGGAGGAGTTGGTCAGGGGACCAAGGTTCTTCCACTGGATGATGGCGCGCATAATCTCAGCGAAACCCAGCGTCGCGATGGCCAGATAGTCGCTCTTCAGCTTCAAAACGGGCTTGCCGATCAGCCACGCAAACAGCATAGGCACGATACCCGCCAGCACCAGACCCACCGCCATGGGCAGGCAGAACTGGATAATACCGCCGTCAAAGTACTGGTACACCGCGATACGCTCCGCCACCGGAATGGTGAGGATGGCGTAGGTGTAGGCACCCAGCATCATAAAGCCGGCCTGACCCAGAGAGAACAGACCCGTAAAGCCGTTGAGCAGGTTCAGTGCCACGGCCACCAGTGCGTAGATGGCGCCCTTCTGCAGCACGGATGCCAGCATGGAATAGCGCATATTGGCGTTAACATACAGAACGCCCACGATACAGACGGCAGCCAGGATCAAAGATACAATCAAAAACTTTTTATTCTTCATATCTTACACCTTCTCCGTCATTTTCTCGCCGAACAGACCGTTGGGTCTGAACAGCAGCACGCAGATCAGCAGTGCGAAAGTGAAGGCGTTGGAGAACACAGAGAAGGTCTCGTTAGCCTTGATGAAGGATTCGCACACACCGATGATGTAAGCGCCGATCACTGCGCCGGGGATAGAGCCGATGCCGCCGAACACTGCGGCGACGAAGGCCTTCAAGCCGGGCATAGCGCCGATCATCGGACTGACCTGACCGTAGTTGGTGAAGTACAGCACAGATGCAACAGCCGCCAGGAACGAACCGATGATAAAGGTCACGGAGATGACGTTGTTGATCTTGATGCCCATCAGCTGCGCCGTTTCAAAGTCACGGGACACAGCGCGCATGGCCATACCGATCTTGGTATGGTTGATCAGCAGCACCAGCACCACCACCAGCAGGATGGTCAGCACGGGAGTGATGATGGTGATCCAGTTGACGCTGACACTGCCCAGCTGGATGGTGTTTTTCAAACCGGGGATCTCGGGGTAAGCACGCGCCAGACCGCCGGTCACATAGGTGGCCAGATTCTGCAGCAGATAGCTCACACCGATGGCGGAGATCATAACCGACATACGGGGCGCCGTACGCAGCGGCTTATAGGCCGCGCGCTCAATCAGCACACCCAGAATCACCGTCATGATCAGCACCAGCGGCAGCGCCACCAGCGGACTCATACCCGTGCACAGATACACCATGAAGAAGCCTGCCATCATAAAAATGTCGCCGTGGGCGAAGTTGATCAGACGCAGGATTCCGTACACCATTGTGTAGCCGATGGCGATCAGCGCATACAAACTGCCCACCGTAATACCGGAGAGCAGCAATTGGATGTAATAGCTTGCCTCATGCATATAAGGAAACCCTCCTCAAAGCGGTGCGTACACCGCCGGAATTCAGAGTCTTGCGCTTTCAGAAACCGGGAATCAGCACCTCGGCTTCTTAAAACGCAAGAATCACAAAGAGCATCCAAAGGAGGGGAGTTCGACTCCCCTCCTTTGGCCATTTTTGTATGTTGCGTATTTCAGCTCAAACCGAATTAGCCGTTATAGGTGTCGTGATAGACGATCTGGCCGTCCTTGATGGTCTTGATAACGGCGTAGTTCTTCACGGCATCGCCGTTGCTGTCGAACTTCAGGTCGCCGGTAACCAGACCGGGAACTTCCAGAGTCACCAGAGCCTTCTGGATATCCTCGCCCTTGGTGGAGTTGGCAGCCTCGATGGCCTTGATGGCAGCGATGTAAGCATCGTAGCCGCAGGGAGTCACGCTGGAGATAGCGTCGGTCACGCCGCCGTTGTCAGCGGTGCGGGCAGCGTCAGCTGCGACCCACTTCAGGAAGCCGTCGGTGAATTCCTTACCGGCAGCATTGGAGGTATCGGAAGAATCGAAGAATGCGGAGAAGTAAATGTCGGAAGCCTTGTCACCGGTACGCTGAGCGATGGAGATATCGTCCCAGGTATCGCCGGCCATGATGGGAGCAGTGAAGCCTGCATCGCGGGCCTGGCTGATGATCATAGCAGCGGTCTCGATGGACACGGGAGCAAAGATGCCGTCATAGTTGCCGGACTTGATGGTAGCCATCATGGTGGTGAAGTCGGTCTCGCCCTTCTGGAACTCGATCACCTTGGAGGCGCCGCCCAGACGGGTCATTTCCTTCTCGAAGTAGTTACCGAAACCGGCGGAGTAGTCATCGCCGGACTCGATCACGATGGCGACATTGCGGCTGTTCTGCTTGGTGTAAGCATAGTTGGCCATCACAGCGCCCTGGAAGGGATCGATATAGCTGATGCGGAAGTAGTAGTCATTGCCCAGAGTGACCTGAGGATTGGTGCAGGAAGTACCAATGGCAGGGGTCTTGGCGTTCTTGAAGATGTCGCCGGCAGCGATGGCGCAGCCGGAGCCGTAAGTACCCAGAACCACGGACACGCCCTGGCTGATCAGCGTCTGAGCAGCGGAAGGTGCCTTGGAAGCGTCGGATGCGTTATCGGCGACCACCAGCTCCACCTTGTACTCCTCGCCGTTGATCTTAACGGTGGGATACAGGGAGTTGGCATACTGGATGCCCAGGATCTCCTTCTTACCGCCGGCGCCGTTCTGGCCGGAAGTGGGCTCAAACACACCGATCTTGACGACCTTCTCGTCGTCCTTGCTGCCGCTGTTGCCGCAGGCAGCCAGGCCCAGAACCATAATCAGGGCCAGCATCAGAGCCAAAAACTTTTTCATGTTGTTTCCTCCTAAAACTTTTTTCCTTTAAAGCCAAAGCAAGAGATTGCTTTTTTCGGAATAGAAACATTTTATAGGAATTTGTGCATTTTTACAAGAGGTAATTTGCAATAAAAAATCGGCTGCGGCAGAGGACGAAAAAATCGCTTTGTCCGTCCTTTTTGCCGTTTTTGTCCGCACATTGCGGACACCCGCCGCTTTTCCGGGGTACAAATATTTTTCAGCACAATTCTTTGTGCAACAAATAACCTTTCAAATTCTTGCTTTTTCTCTTTTTTCCGCCTTTCGTTGAATGATTCACCCCGGTTTCTATTTCCCCGCCGCTTTTCGCCCAAAAGCAGACTTATGCACCGCGGTCCACCCGCCTCTCGTTTTTGTCCCTCCTTGAAACACACTCTTTTTCGTCAAAATGCACAATTTCCTTCTTCTTTTTTCCACTAAACCGACACCGGAAATCTTAAAAAAAGCACCGGAAACATCTCGTTTCCGGTGCTTTTAGTCAGTTATTCGGTTTCGCTCTGCTCTTTTTTTGCAAAAATCTGCTCAAACTCCTCGCCCGTCATGGTTTCGTGTGCCAGCAGATACTCTGCCACCTCCACCAGTTCGGCGCGGTACTGCCGCAAAATCTCCTCGCAGCGCGCGTATGCCTCGTCGATCATACGGCGGATCTCCTCGTCCATCTCTGCCGCTGTCTTCTCGGAATAGGGGCGGGTCTGCGCCATAGACTTACCGATGAACACCTCATCGTGTCCGGCATCGAAGGCCACAGCGCCGATCTTCTCGCTCATACCGTAGGTGCCCACCATCTTGCGCGCCATCGCGGTGGCCCGCTGCAGATCGTTGGAGGCGCCGGTAGAGATGTCACCCAGCATCAGCTGCTCGGCCACGCGGCCGCCCAGCAGTGTGATGATCTGCTCCTCCATATACCGCTTGGAGAGGTAGGATCGATCCTCGTCCGGCAGATAGATGGTCATACCACCTGCCTGACCGCGGGGTACGATGGTGATCTGATGCACCGGATCGTGCTCGGGCAGGGCGCGGGTAACGATGGCGTGTCCTGCCTCGTGATAGGCGGTGAGCCTGCGCTCCCGCTCAGGAACCACGCGGCTGCGCTTCTCCGGACCTGCGATCACCTTGATCACCGACTGCTGCACATCCTCCATAGTGATGGCAGCGCGGTCATTGCGGCCTGCCAGCAGCGCCGCCTCGTTCATCAGGTTCTCCAGATCCGCGCCGGTGAATCCGGGAGTGCTGCGGGCGATCTTGGCGATGTCTACATCCTCCGCCAGCGGCTTGTTGCGGACGTGGATCTGCAAGATCTCCTCACGCCCCTTGATGTCGGGCAGACCCACATAGACCTGCCGGTCAAAGCGACCCGGGCGCAGCAGCGCCGGATCGAGAATATCCACACGGTTGGTGGCGGCCATCACCACAACGCCCTCGTTGCTGCCAAAGCCGTCCATTTCCACCAGCAGCTGGTTCAGCGTCTGCTCACGCTCATCGTGACCGCCGCCCAAGCCGCTGCCGCGCTGACGGCCCACCGCGTCGATCTCATCGATGAACACGATGGCAGGGGCATCCTTCTTGGCCTGCGCGAACAAATCGCGCACACGGCTTGCGCCTACACCCACATACATCTCCACAAAGTCGGAGCCGGAGATGGATAGGAATTTTACACCTGCCTCACCTGCCACCGCCTTTGCCAGCAGCGTTTTACCGGTACCGGGAGGGCCCACCAACAGCACACCCTTGGGGATATGGGCGCCCAGATCCAGATACTTATCCGGTTCACGCAGGAAATCCACGATCTCCTGCAGCTCTTCCTTCTCCTCATCGGCGCCTGCCACATCGCGGAAGGACTTCTGGCTCTTCTCTCCTGCCTGCGTCCGCGCCTCGCCAAACCGCGCCATCCGGTCGTTCTGTACACCGGCACCGCGGTTCATAAAGCCCATAATAAAGAACAGCCCCAGCAGCACCAGACCGCAGGGCAACAAAATCTCCAGCCAGTTGGTGGAGTGGTCCGCCCAGTAGTTATAATTGGTGATGATGCCGTCCGCCGCCTGCTGCTGTACCAGCTGGTGCAGATCATCGTAGAACAGCTGGAAGCTGACCAGATCGCAGCCAACGGTGCTGCCATCGGACAGCTTGGCCGTCAAGCGCTCATCGCTGATGGAAAACTCCTGCACCTTCTCCTGCTGAAAGAGAACGCGCAGCTCATAATAGGTAACATCATTGCTCCGGCGCAGATTGCCTATCACATTGATCAGCAACAGAATTGCCAGGCCAAACAGCAAGATCCTGCCGGGATTGATGCGTCTTTGTTCGTTCAACTGTTTGTTCCTCCTTGTCAGCCGGCCGTTCGCACGCCGCGCCAACTGTTATCCTTGTGCACAGAGATGATCACCATTACCTTCGCCTTCACATCCTCCAGCGAAACATAGGGGTCATCCCAGAAGCGGCTGTCGTCCGACGAGCCGCGGTTGTCGCCCATCATAAAAAGGCTTCCCTCCGGCACACGGAACACAGTTCCGTTGCGCACAGTGGTGATGCCCTGCCGATCCAGATACGGCTCGGACAGCTTCACTCCATTCACATATACATAGCCGCCGTCAAAGGAGATCTCATCCCCTGCCACGCCCACAACGCGCTTGACCAGCAGCTTATCCAGTTCATCGCTCCAGAAGGTGATGATGTCGCCCTGCTCCACCTCCGGATCGCCCACCAGATAGGGCAGGCGGTACGCCACCAGCAGTGAGCGGGTGGGGATGGTGGTCTCCATAGAGCCGCTGGGCACCCACGCCAACTGCAGTACCACGCGGAAGATCACCATGGCGACCAGCGCCGTCACCACAACGGTGAGGATGTCCTGAATCAGTGTCGTTTTCTTGCTGGCAGGAGCCACGCGCCTGCCGCGATAACGGCGATACCCTGTGTTTTTCATAGGGCTGCCCTCCTTTTGCTTACTCCTCGTTCCTCTCGTAGACCTGAGGCTTCAGAACGCCGATGTAGGGAATATTACGGTACTGCTGACCGTAGTCCAGACCGTAACCCACCACAAACTCGTCGGGTACGATGAAGCCGGCGATATCGGCGGTGATGGCCTTTTCGCGGCGGGAAGGCTTGTCCAGCAGTGTGACGATGTTCACGGTGGCAGCTCCCTTGGCCAACAGATATTTCTTCAAAAACGCCAGCGTATTGCCGGAATCCAGAATATCCTCCACCACGATCAGGTTGCGGCCGTGAATGTCGCTCTGCAGGTCGCGGGTGATCTGCACTACACCGGAACTCTTCACGCCGTTCTGGTAAGAGGACAGGCCGATAAACTCCAGCTGACTCTTCATCTGAGAGGCGCGCACCAGATCTGCCATAAAGATAAAGCAGCCGTTCAGCACGCCCACAAAGAGGGGGTTCTTGTCGTGGAACTGGTCGTACAGCGCATCACCCATCTCCTGCACGCGGGCTTTGATCTCCTCTTCGGTGTACAACACCTTCAGGATATCCTGTTCCATATTGCTTTTCATCACTATTTCCTCCATCTTCATCTCTCTATTGGGCAGATGATGATTTCTGCCGCCTCACCGGTCTTTGCCGGCACGAATTCCAGATCTGTTCCCACAGCGTATACCGCCGCGGCCTTCCCCTCCACACGGATGCAGGGGATGTGGGCGCGCTGCTCCGGCGGGATGCCTCGCTCCGTCAGCAGCCGCTTCACGCTGCGCGCGCCGCGGCTGTCCGGCAGCGTCAGCCGGTCGCGGCTGTTCCACCGGTCCGCCTGCATCTGCGATACATCACTGCGCAGATACAGTGCGTTCTCTTTTTTCTCTGCATTGCACGGTACACGGCGCACCGTGATCTCCCAGCCGCCCCAGCAGTTTTGTCCCTCTGCCAAAGAAACGGCATCGGCAGGTGCGTTCTGTTCCGTCAGCAGCAGCTGTCCGTCGCGGCACAACGCCACCATTCCGGCAGGCAGGCTGACCATGCCGCCGCGGCACTCCTCCGCCATACGCACCACCGCCTCTATATGGGTGGCGGACACATCCTTTTTCCCCGTCTCCAGCCGCGCCATCAGCAGCCGCACGATCCGCGGACGCAGCACACTTGGTGCCGAGCGGATACTGTCGCAGGGAAGCCGCGTCCCCTCCTTAGGCAGGTACTCCCCTGCCAGCCGGTTGAGATATTCGTCCTCGCCGCGCACGATAGCCGCCGTGCGGGCGATGTTCTGCCGCAGCGCCGGATTGATTTGCTCCAGCTCCGGCAAAACAGTGCGGCGCAGCCGGTTGCGGGCGAAGGCCATACTCTCGTTGGTCTCGTCCTCCACGTGCTGCAGGCCGTTGCGCTGCAGATACAGTTCGATCTCCTGCCGCGGCGTGTTCAGCAGCGGGCGGATCAATCTTCCGCGCACCGGCGGAATGCCGGCAAGTCCCTCCGGACCCGTGCCGCGCAGCAGGTTCAGCAGCACCGTTTCCGCCTGATCGCCCATATGGTGGGCGGTGGCGATGCGCTGCGCACCGATCCGGTCTGCCAGCTCCTGCAAAAAGGCGTAGCGCAGCTCGCGCCCCGTTTCCTCCACGCCGCGCCCCGTCTTTTCCGCCACGGCCACAACATCCGCGCCGTCAGTATAGAAGGGCACGCGCAGCTGGCGGCACAGCCGGCGGACAAAATCCTCATCCCGCTGCGCCGTGGGGCGCATATGGTGGTTATAGTGCGCCGCCGCCACAGCAAAGCCACAATCATCGGCGATACTGTGCAGATAATGCAGCAGACAGACGGAGTCCCGTCCGCCGGACACGGCACACAGAACGGTGCCGCCGGTGGGGGGCAGCATATTCCATTGTTCCATCCAGCCAAGAAGCTCCATAGCCGTCCCCCGCAGATGTTGTTGCCTTATTCCTCGTTGCCGTAGCGATGCTCGATGGTGCCGAAAGAGGTGTAATCGGGCAGCCAGCGCAGCTCCACCTTGCCGGTCTCACCGTGTCGGTTCTTTGCCACGATGCACTCGGCAATGTTGCGCTTTTCGGAATCCTCATTATAGTAGTCATCGCGATAGATGAACATGACGATATCGGCGTCCTGCTCGATAGAGCCGGATTCACGCAGGTCAGACAGCATCGGACGCTTGTCCTCGCGCTTTTCGTTGGCACGGCTCAGCTGCGACAGACACAGCACCGGCACCTGCAGCTCCTTGGCCATGATCTTCAGCATACGGGAGATGTCCGATACCGCCTGCTGACGGTTTTCGCCGCTGTAGCCCTTGCCGCCGGCAGAGGTCATCAGCTGCAGATAGTCGATGACCACCAGCCCCAGATTGTCAAGGCGGCGGCACTTGGCATTCATATCCGCCACCGTCAGCAGTGGGTTATCGTCGATACGGATGTCCAGACGGCTCAGCGTAGAGGCCGCCTCGGCGATCTTCACCCAGTCGCTCTCACGCAGATTGCCGGTGATAAGGCGGGTGTTCTCCACCAACCCCTCGGCGGCGATGAGGCGCGTGACCAGCTGATCGCGGGACATTTCCAGCGAGAAGATGGCCACCGTTTTGCCCGACGCCTTGGCCGCGTTCAGCGCGATGTTCAGCGCAAGGCTGGTCTTACCCATACCGGGACGGGCAGCCAACAGCAAAAGGTCGGACTTGTTCATACCGTTGATCTTACCGTCAATGGCGCTCAAGCCGGTGGAGAGACCGGGCAGCGTATTGCCGCCGGCAGCGGTCAGCTCCGCCAGACGCTCCATCACTTCCTGCAGCACCACACTGATGGTGACCATATTCTGTGCGTTGCGTCCGCGGCGGATGGCATACACCTTCTGCTCGGCAGACTCCAGCACATCGCCGGCAGCGCCGGAGCCCTCCTGCACCATGGCGGTGATCTCCGCGGCAGCGGAGGCAACCGAGCGCATCAGTGCCTTCTCCCGCACGATGCGGGCATACTCCAGCACGTTGGCGGAGGTGGGAGTCACCTCCATCAGCTGCAGAAGATACGGGCGGGTATTATCGTTATAAAGGCCATTCTTCTCCATCTCACCGGCGACGGTAACGCCGTCGATGGGCTTGGAGTAGATGAACATCGAGTAGATGGTTTCAAAGATCTCCCGATTCTGCCGCAGATAAAAATCCTGCGGCTGCAGCTGATCCATCACATCCTTGACGCAATCGGAATCGATCAGCATCGAGCCCAGCACCGCCTGCTCCGCCTCCGGAGAATGGGGCATCTGGCGCACCAGCAGTTCATCCATGGTCGTTCCTCCTCACAAGCTGCCCCGCAGGGCAGTTTTCCGTAATCTGCGGAGAATTACTTCTCCTCCACCACCAGCACATACACCGTGCCGCTGATCTCAAAGCCCAGCTTGGCCTTTACCTCATAGCTGCCAAAGGACTTGATGGGTTCCGCCAGCACCAGCTTCTTGCTGTCGATCTCCATGGCGAACTGCTCCTTCAGCGCGGCGGAGATCTCCTTGCCGGTAACGGCGCCGAACAGCTTGCCGCCTGCGCCGCCCTTGGCAGCGATCTTCACCTGACAGCTCTTCAGCTTCTCGGCGATGGCGGTGGCAGCGGCCTTGGCCTCGGCGTCCGCCTTGGCCTTTGCCTTAGCCTGCAGATTCATGGTATTCATCGCATCGGCAGTAGCCAGCACGGCCAGCTTCTGGGGCAGCAGAAAGTTGCGGGCATAACCCTCTGCCACGTCGATCATCTGACCCTTCTTACCCTTGCCTTTTACATCTTTTTGCAAAATCACTTTCATAATGATACCCTCCGGTGTCAGTTTTCAAAATACTTGTCGATAGACTTGAGCAGCTGCTCCTTGGCCTGCTCCACATCGCTGTAGTGCAGATAGCCGCCGGCTGTGGTGGAATTTCCGCCGCCGCCCAGCTCCTCAACGATGACCTGCACATTCACATCGCCCAGCGAACGGGCGGAGATGTACACACTCTCCCCCTTGGGATACAGCACAAAGGACGCACACACGCCCTTGATGGTCAGCAGCTCGTCCGATGCCTTAGCGGCGGTGACGCGGTCACACTCCTCCTCCAGCACGGCGATAGCCAGATCCTCGCGGTAGAGCTGCGCCTGACGGATGATGTCATAGCGGGAGATCATATCCTCCAGATTGCTCTGGAACATCCGCTGCACGTCGGATGTATCCGCGCCGGTGCGGCGCAGATAGGCCGCCGCCTCAAAAGTGCGTCCGCCGGTGCGGTTGGTGAAATTCTTGGTGTCCAGCACAATACCTGCCAGCAGTGCCTCCGCCTCCGGACGCAGCAGGTCCGTCGGATCGATAAGATAGCCCAGCAGCTCCGTCACCAGCTCACAGGTGGAGGAGGCGTAGGGCTCGTGGTAGTTCAGCGCCATCTTGTCGATGTAGCTGGTGCCGCGGCGATGGTGGTCGATGACCGCCACGCGGGTGCAGGCATCCAGCAGCTGCTCGGATTCCACGCTGCCGGGGCGGTTGGTGTCCACCACCACCAGAAGCGTATCGGGATGGGCGCGCAAAAATGCCTCGCCGCCGCTGACAAAGGTGTTGGCATACTCCGGCAGTGTCTGCAGCGACTTGAGCGCCGGATGCACCGCGTTATTCTCAGTATCAATGACGATCTGCGCCTTCTTGCCCCGCTTGCGGGCGATGGCAACGATACCCACCGCCGCGCCAAGGCTGTCCATATCGGCGTACTTATGACCCATCACATAAACCTGACCGGCCTCGTCCATCAGATCGCCCAGCGCACCCGCCATCACACGGGACTTGACCTTGGTGCGCTTCTCCGTCAGCTTGGAGCGTCCGCCGTAGAAGGAGAAGTTGGTGCGGTCCTTCACCACAGCCTGATCGCCGCCGCGGGAGAGCGCCATTTCCAGTGCCAGCGCCGCGTTTTTCAGCAGCGCATCGTAGGAGTCGGCGTCGCGGCCGATGCCGATGGACAGTGTAGCTGCCACGCCGTCATCCGCCACCACCTCGCGGGCGCTGTCCAGCAGATCAAAGCGACGCTCGGCATAGGCGCCGAAACTGCGCTCTTCAAAGAGGAAGAGATAGCGGTCGCGCTCGTACTTGAGCAGCATACCGTCCGCGCCGGCCGTCCACGCGCCGATTTTCTCCTCCAGCGCCGCCAGAACGGCACTGCGCTTGCTCTCGGGCGTACCCTTCATCAGTTCTTCGTAGTTATCCAGCATCAAAATGGCTGCCACGGGTTGGGTGTCGCGGATCTTGGCGCGCATCTCCTCCGTTTCGGTGACATCCATCCAATAGGTCGTCGCCAACGCGGAGCCCTTGGTGCCGGCCATCTCATCGGAGCGGCCCAGGCTGCCAAACACACGGTACTGCCGGTCATTCCACACCACCAGCTCGGGGCATTCGCCCTTGCCCTCCACCAGCCAGTGGGTGTGGAACTCGGGTACCACCTGATCCACCTGACTGTCAAAAATAGTCTGCTCCTGCGCCGCCAGAGCGATGAACCGGTCGTTGGCCCACAGCACATCGCCGCTGTGGATGTCAAAGACCATCATACCCAGCGGAGCATACAGCATATTGCTGGAGCGGGCGCTGTCCAGACCGCCGGCAAAGCGATCCATATACTGCCGCACGCTCTTCTGCGCCGCGCGGCTGTTGCGGCGGCTGATGAGAATGATCAGCACCGCGGCAACGCCCTCCGCCGCCGCCAAAATGGGGGAAATGGGGATAGCCGCCAGCGCAAATGCCACAAGGCACAGCGAGTATAAAACGATATTGGTTCTGAGGATCCGGGAGATTTTTTTGTTCATGATCCGTTCTCCTTATCGACAAATGCGGTAAATACCGGAATAGCGATATGTATCCAATTTAATATTTGTAGATTATACCACAGATTTGCCTCCACTTCAACGGCAATTGCGCCGGATATTGCCGATTTTTCCGGTGCGAAGCGCCCTTGTCGAATGGCGGCGAGGAAAAAAGCTGTACATTTGTGGTAAAATGTGCTATACTGCCTTTGAACTGTGGGTTTTCCACACTTTCTTTGTGCGTTTTGCGCCGCTGATGGCGCAATGAAATAGACGGGCTTTGCCCGATCCAATTACATACACGGCAGATGGGCGTGCACCCCTCTGTCCCAAGGCGATGCAGGGCCGACGGGACACGGAGCGCCTTTCTTTTGCTACGCATTTTTCGTGTTGCTGCGCCTTTTTTGCCGTGGAAATGCTGTAAATATTAAAGGAGAATTTACCCCTATGGCTGAAAAACTGAAAATCATTCCTCTTGGCGGTCTCAACGAGATCGGCAAGAATATGACCGTGTACGAGTACGGCGGCGAGATCATCGTGGTGGACTGCGGTATGGCATTCCCCGGCGACGATATGTACGGCATCGACTGTGTCATCCCCGACGTCAGCTACCTCATCAAGAACAAGAATCGCCTGCGCGGTCTGTTCATCACCCACGGACACGAGGACCACATCGGCGCCATCCCCTATGTGCTCAAGCAGGTCAACATGCCCATCTACTGCACCCGCCTGACGGCAGGACTCATCAAGCTCAAGCTCACCGAGCACGGGCTGGTGAATTCCACCAAGCTGATCACCGTGGAGGCGGGGCAGAGCATCCGCGCCGGTAAGTTTACCGTGGAGTTCATCCATGTCAACCACTCCATTGCCGACTCCGTGGCCTTCGCCATCCACACCAAGATGGGCACTGTGGTCCACACCGGCGACTTCAAGATCGACTCCACCCCCATTGACGGCGAGGTGATCGACCTGGCCCGCTTTGGCGAGCTGGGCAAAAACGGCGTGCTGGCGCTGCTGGCGGACTCCACTAATGTGGAGCGCGCAGGCTATACCGCCAGTGAAAGCGCTGTGGGGCAGACCTTTATGCGCCAGTTCAGCAATTGTGACAAGCGCATCATCGTCACCACCTTTGCCAGCAATGTCCACCGCATCCAGCAGGTGCTGGACGCTGCGGCGGCCTGCGGACGCAAGGTGGCGGTGACGGGGCGCAGTATGGAAAATATTATGAAGGTAGCCACCGAGCTGGGCTATCTGAAGGTCCCCAAGAACACCATCATGGAGATCAACCGCATCAAGGGCCTGCCCTTGAACCAGCAGGTGATCGTCACCACCGGCTCTCAAGGCGAGGAGATGAGTGCGCTGTATCGTATGGCCTTCTCCACCCACAAGCAGGTGGACATCGGCGCCGGCGACAAGGTCATCATCTCCGCCAGCGCCATCCCCGGCAACGAGGTGACGGTGGGCCGCGTGATCAACGAGCTGTTCCGCAAGGGTGCGGACGTGGTGTATAACCGCGCCGATATGCTGCACGTGTCCGGTCACGCCTGCCAGGAGGAGCTGAAGATCATCCACGCGCTGGTGCGCCCCCGCTTCTTCATCCCCCTCCACGGCGAGCAGCGTATGCTGCAGATCCACGGCCGTCTTTCCCAGCAGATGGGCGTTGCCCCCAACCACATCATCATCGCCAACAATGGCGGCGTCATCGAGCTGACCACCAAGCACATCAAGTGCGAGACCTCCGTGCCTGCCGGCGAGGTGTTCGTGGACGGCGGCGGCGTGGGCGAAGTGGGCAGCGTGGTGCTCAATGACCGCCGGCTGCTGGCGGAGGACGGTATGGTGGTGGTAGTGCTGACCATCTCCTCCCACGATAACCGCCTGCTGGCTGAGCCCGAGATCGTCAGCCGCGGCTTTGTGTATGTCAAGGAATCCGAGGATCTGCTGCAGGAGCTGCGGAATGTGGCCTACGACACGGTGGAGGCAATGCCCGCACGCCGCCGCAAGGATGAGGGCGAGATCTGCCGCGCCGTGCGCAGCGCTGTCAGCAGCTATCTGCACAAGAACACCCGCCGCAGCCCTATGGTGATCCCTATGGTGACCAAAATCTGAGATATTTCGTCTGAAATCGAGGTGTGGGATATGAAATTTCTGCAATTTTACAAAAACGGCGAAGCGGCACTGGGTCTGGTGACCGAGGGCGGCATCGTGGATGTGGGCGCCAACGAGGGCTGCCCCAAGACTATGCTGGAGCTGTGCCGCAGCGGCGATGTGGCGGCGCTCAAAAACCTGACCGCTCCCATCGTGGATGAAGCAAGCATCACCTACGCCCCCATCGTAACGGGTCTGGAGAAGATGCTGTGCGTGGGACTGAACTACCGCGCCCACGCGCTGGAGTGCGGGATGGCGCTGCCTGCCGAGCCCACCATTTTCTGCAAGCTGAACAACGCCCTCGCCGCCCACAACGAGACCATCCCTATGCCCTGCGGCGCGGTGGAGGTGGACTATGAGGCGGAGCTGGTGCTGATTATGGGCGAAAACGGCAAGATCTTCGCCGCCACCTGCGGCAATGACTTCTCCGTCCGCGAATGGCAGAAGGCCACCACCCAGTGGCTGTGCGGCAAGAGCTGCGACGGCTTCGGGCCCATCGGCCCCTATGCGGTGGATTGGGCAACGCTGGGCGATGGCGGCTTGGCCATCTCCTGCCGCGTCAACGGCGAGCTGCGCCAGAACTCCCGCACCGATGATCTCATTTTCAACGCACAGCAGATCGTGGACTACCTGATGCCCCGCATTCCGCTGAAGGCGGGCGATGTGATCTTCACCGGCACACCCAGCGGCGTAATGATGGGCTGGCCGGAGGACAAGAAGCAGTGGCTCAAATCCGGTGACACGGTGGACGTCACCATCGAGGGTATCGGCACCCTGACCAACACATTGGCATAACTGCATAAACAAAGACCCCCGACACAGCCGTGTCGGGGGTCTTTTTCATTTAATCGTCTTTCAGCTTGTCCACTTTCAGCCACAGCGGCGTAACAACGGCCAGCAAAATGCAGGTCACGACGGAAAAGATCAGCTCGCCCTCGGTAGGCGGCTGGCACCACGAGCCTTTTTCACACAGCAGCAGCGCCAGAAGCAGCATCACTGCCATCGCGACGGTCATTATGGCGGCAAAGAGGGGTTTTTCTTTCAATGCAATTTTTGCGGTGAAAAAGCCGAACATCGCAAAGTAGGATATCTGCCGCAGATCCAGCGAAGGCATCATTGCGCCCGTCAGGCGCAGAATCAGCACCGCCAGCATCACGCACCACAGCAGGATCAGCAGAATATTTCCCGGTTTTTTCATTTCGTCACCTCTGTTTTATCCTATACCACAAGTGTCTTTATCGCGTTTTCCGGATTTCCAGTACCCGCCCCACAGCAACGACGCCGTGTGCAATGCATGCTGCAATCGCAAGGATAAAATTCCACAGATCCGGAATCTCGCCAAACACACCGCGGATATGCAAAAGCAGCACGCCCGCCATCAGCAGCATCAGTATGACATTTACGACGATACACGCGATATGTTTTCGCTTGAAAACAATTGTGCTTACTTTTCCCAGCGCCAATGAGATCACGGGAAATATGGTCATATCCGACAGAATAATCCAAATATATGTATGTAGCTTCTCCACCTCGCGCCCTCCTTTATCTTATAACCGAGTTTCGGCGGCAGAGGGTTGCATTCCTCCTTATTTCCAGCCGAAGAAATTGCGCTCCAAAAGATTACGGGCGGCAGTCTTCATATCTTCGCTGAAATTCTCGCCCTCCAGCACCTGCCGCAGCTGCTGCTCGGTGCAGCGCTCAAAGGTACGCTCATACTTCAGCACCGGCGCATCGGGCAGTTCCTCCTTATCCGGCAGCACACCCAAACACCACACCAGCTCCGTGCGGCGGCACTTGGGGCACACATACATGTCCAGCGGCAGCAGCGACAAACTGTCGGGGTCATCCTCGTCTTCAAAAAGACTCATAAGGCTGCCCGGTCCGTAGTAGCCCTCCAGCTGCAGCTTAAGATTTCGGAAAAACTTCATCTCCGTATCAGTGCAGCGCAGGCACATCCGTGGCTCGCGAGGCTCGGCAGGAGCCGACTCTTTCTCCTCCGTCGGCACACCAAACATCGGCGTTTCCGGTTCATCGCCGCCAAAGAGGCGAAACTTCTTCTTTTTGGGGGCGTAATCGGGATACATCGCCATACGCGCACCTCCTCTAAGTTCATTTCTCTCTGCGGCGCAGCAGATTCCGCGCCGCCTTTTTGGCGTCCTCTACATAACCTTTGCCATCGATGACCTTTTGCAGCTGCTTTTCGGAGTAGTCACGGAAGGTATATTCAAACTGCTTCACCGGGTCATCGATGCTCTCCCGTTCCGCCTGCTCCTGCTCCAACTGCTCGACGGCGGTCAGCGGCTCCACCCATTCCAGATGGCGGCAGCGCGGACAGCGATACAGCTCCACACCAATATAGTCCGGCGACGGAGAGATCAGCTTTTCCTTCATATACAGAACGCCTGCGTAGCGCAGGGCCATTTCCTCCCGACAGCTGGGGCAAATACGCACCTCGCCCATACCGCACCTCCTTAATACTCCGGCGCTTCCGGTGCAGACCGATGCAACAGCGGCTTGCCCTCGGCATCCACCAGCACGCACATACCGCCGGCATAGCCCGATGCGTGGAAGAAATACTGCACGCCGGTCTGGGTATCCACCCAGATCTCGCTGCCGCTCATCGCGCCGTCACTATGCACCTTTTCAAAACGCTTTTCTTTTGCCATTATACTTTCCTCCGGTTCAAAAAAGGGCAGGCTGCCGCCTGCCCTTTTCCGTTGTGTGTTTACTCGGCGGCCTTGTCGCTGCCCAGCAGACCCTGCGCGGCACCTGCAAGACCTGCAAGGCCCTGAATCTCGCTGGGGATGATGATCTTGGTGGCCTTGCCGTCGGCTGCCTTCTGGAATGCCTCCAGCGCCTTGAGCTTAATGACCTGATCGTTGGGAGCGGCCTCGTTCAGCATACGCATAGCGTCTGCCAGTGCCTGCTGCACCTTGAGGATGGACTCCGCCTCAGCCTCGGCAGCCATAATGCGTGCCTGCTTGGCGGCATCGGCGCGCAGAATCGTAGACTGCTTTTCGCCCTCTGCCACCAGAATCTGGCTGGCCTTCTGACCTTCTGCCTGCAGGATGGATTCGCGGCGCTCACGCTCGGCCTTCATCTGCTTTTCCATAGCGTTCTGGATCTCACGGGGAGGCAGAATGTTCTTCAGCTCCACGCGGTTGACCTTGATGCCCCAAGGATCGGTGGCCTCGTCCAGAATGGCGCGCATCTTGGCATTGATCACATCACGGCTGGTCAGGCTCTGATCCAGCTCCATATCGCCGATGATGTTACGCAGCGTGGTGGCGGTCAGATTCTCGATAGCGTTCATGGGGTACTCCACGCCGTAGGTGTACAGCTTGGGGTCGGTGATCTGGAAGTAGATGACGGTGTCGATCTGCATGGTGACATTATCCTTGGTGATTACGGGCTGGGGATCAAAATCCGCCACCTGCTCCTTCAGCGACACTTTCTTGACGATACGGTCAATGAAGGGGATCTTCACGTGGATGCCAACACCCACCACCGCCTGGAACTTACCAAGGCGCTCCACCACATAGGCGCGGGACTGCTGCACCACATAGATGTTCTTCACGACCACCAGCAGCACCAACACCACGATGATCGCAACAACGATGAAACCAAATCCAGGGATTCCGGGCATAATAAGTACCTCCTAATTTTATAAATTTTATAATAGTATGTTTATACTTCTTCCTCCACAAAAAGGCGGACGCCCTCCATACGGGTGACGCGCACCATCGTGCCTGCGGCGATGTTCTCGCCGTTTTCGCTGCGGGCGGACCAGGTCTTGCCGTCCACATACACCGCGCCCACGGGCACTGTGTTGTCAATACTCTCCGTCACGCGGGCGGTAGCGCCCAGCACGCGGTCGGCATTGGTGGCAGTGGTGTCCTGATTGATATACTTGACCACCAGCGGACGGGCAGCGATCAGCGCCGCAATAGATACCACAAAGAATACCACCAGCTGCAGCCAGATCTGTCCGCCGCACATTGCCACGATCAATCCGCCCAGCGCACCCACCACGAACCAAATAGAGGTAAGTCCCACGGTGGCAGCCTCCAGCACGCCGAAGACCACCATAGCACCCACCCAGATCAACGGGATCATATCTGTACTTCCTCCTTTCAAAAACGCGCCGATCAGCAGCGAGAGCACCGTCGTACCCAACACCGCACCCAGCGCCAGCCATTTGTTGGCAGGGGACAAATTGGAGAGGAAGGCTCCCAGTGCCGTCTGCAGCGTAGTCTTTTTCAGCGGCGGCTTCTCTTTTTCAGTGGAATCTGTCTGTTCCGCCGTGCAGCGGGGGATCTCCTCACAAAAGAGGTCATTGGGCGTCACACCGTAGTAGTTGCAGATGTAAAGGATCTTCTCCATCTCGGGGTAACCCCGTCCGGACTCCCACTTGGATACCGCCTGACGGGAAACCTTCAGCTCCTCGGCAAACTGCTCCTGTGTCAATCCTGCTGCGCGGCGTACCGCCTGCAGCTGATCACCAAACGACATCGGCGCTCCCTCCTTCCTCTTTGACTCTATGATAGCGCACCAAGGCACGCGCCGTCTACCAACTTGAATTTGCGCTGGGCAATTTTCTCGCCATTTTCTGCGCAACTTGAAGTTGCAGCACCTCTATTCTGTCTTCAGCTTTATTATAACGCATTTGCGTTGTGTGCGCTACTGTTATTTGCGGCGGTTATCTGTTAAGATTTTGTTAAGAGTGCTAAAGATGTGGGGTGTCTTTCTTGCACTTTTCACAAAGGTCATATATGATATTGTTGTAAAATAACGCAAGTGAGGTGACCGCGATGGCGAAATATCTGATTCCCTGCCTGCTGGGTCTGGAAAAACTGGTTGGCGACGAGATCAAACGGCTGGGTCTGCAGGACGTGCAGGTGGAAAACGGGCGCGTGCTGTGCCGCGGCACAGACGCTGACGCCGCGCGGCTGAACATCAATCTGCGCTGCGGCGCACGGGTGCTGCTGGTGCTGGGTGAGTTTCCCGCCCGCAGCTTTGAAGAGCTGTTTCAGGGCACGAAAGCCATCGCGTGGGAGGACTATCTGCCCCGCGATGCCGCCTTCCCCGTGAAGGGCTACTCTATCTCTTCCCAGCTCCACGCCGTCAGCGCCTGCCAGTCCATCATCAAAAAGGCTATGGTGGAGCGGCTGAAGGCACACTACCATATGGAGCAGTTCCCCGAGACGGGCACGAAATATCAGGTGCGCTTCTCGCTGTTCAAGGATCAGGCGGCCATCTGTCTGGATACCAGCGGCGAGGGGCTGTATAAGCGGGGCTACCGCGCTGTGGGTGTAGAGGCGCCGCTGCGCGAAACGCTGGCAGCCGCTATGGTGATTTTGTCCCGCTACCGGGGTCGTGATCCCTTCTGTGATCCCTTCTGCGGCAGCGGCACCATCCCCATCGAGGCGGCGCTGATCGCCAAGAACCGCGCGCCCGGTCTGGATCGCAGCTTCGACGCTCAGAAGTGGGGCTTCCTCTCCGCCAATATTTGGTTGGAAGCCGCGGAAGAGGCCATGGATAAGGAGTTCCACGGCACCTACGATATCTGGGGCGGCGATGTGAATCCCAAGGCAGTGGCCATCGCCCGCGACAATGCCCGCAAAGCAGGCGTGGAGGATATCGTGCGCTTTGAGGTGGCGGATATGAAAGACTTCCGCCGTGACAGCGAATACGGTCAGTTGGTAACCAATCCTCCCTACGGCGAACGCCTGCTGGAGCGGCAGGAGGCAGAGGAGCTGTACCGCCAGCTGGGCAAAATGTGGCAGACACTGCCGCCCAAATGGCGCACGCTGGTGCTCAGCAGCCACACCGAGTTTGAGCGCACCTTCGGCCGCACCGCCGACAAGAAGCGCAAGCTATACAACGGCATGATCAAGTGCGATCTGTTTATGTATGGCAACGTGTGAGCGCTGCCAATCCTTTCTCTTTTGACAGATGACGGATCATGCCGTTGTCCGCCGCGATATGCGGCGGCAAGCATTTTGCCGAAGGCGAAATCTTGAAACGGACGGAATTCACTTTCGTCCGTTTGAGTCCAATACAGGGCTCCCGCAAAAGTCCCGCTTTTGTGGGAACATGATCAAGTGCGATCTGTTTATGTACGGCAATGTGTGAGCATCGCGTAAATTCCCGGTTTGTTCACTCTTTTCCTGCCGCCGCATTAAAAGGGCGGTTGGGAACTCACTTCCGAAGGGTTTGGAGGTTTTACCATGAAACATGTTTTTATTATCAACCCCACCGCAGGCAAGCAGGACAGCCGCCAGCGGATCTACGATATGGCGGACATCCTGCGTGACAAGCACGGACTGGAGGTACAGTGCATCCTCACCAAAAAGCAGGGTCACGCCACGGAGCTGGCGCGCAAGCTGTGTGAAAGCGGTGAAGAACTGCGTTTCTACGCCTGCGGCGGTGACGGCACTATCAATGAGGTGGCCAACGGCATCCTCGGCTATGACAACGCCGCTATGACCTGCATCCCCGTGGGTACGGGCAACGACTTTTTGAAAAATTTCGGCGAGGACGCCGCCAAGTTTTCCGATGCAGAGAATCTGTGGAACGGCCCCCAGTTCCCCATCGACGTGATCGATGTGGGCGGTCGCGTCGCCCTGACCATCGCCTGCTCCGGCATTGATGCGCGTATTGGACGCGATGTACATAAATACAGCGAAAGTCCCCTGCTGGACGGCAAGAGCAGCTATGTGGTGTCGCTGATCGTCAACTTCATCTTCAAAAATCTGGCCTCCCACTGGACGGTGGAGCTGGACGGCGAAGCGGTGGAGGGCGATTATGCGGTGGTCAGCGTGTGTAACGGACGCTACTACGGCGGCGGCTTTATGCCTATGCCCGAGGCGCGGATGGATGACGGCATTATGAACGTGATGATCGTGGATAAGATCAGTAAGCTGCAGTTTTTGCGCTTTGTGGGTCTGTACTCCAAGGGACAGTACCGCAAGGTGCCCCACGTGGCCCACGGCTACACCCCCAAGGTGGTACGCATCCGCTCGGAGCAGGAGGACATCGTCACCTGTCTGGACGGTGAGAGTATGGTGAGCAGCGATATCACCATCAAGCTCAGTGACAAGCGGCTGAACTTCTTCGGCCCCGCAGGCTGCAGCTGCAACCGCACCGCGTGGGATCAGTAAATTTTGCCGTTTTGTGAACTTTTGCGAATTTTCCTTTTTTCCCCTTGAAAATCACGGATAGTGTGGTATGATTATCAGCGTTAGCACTCGACAATCTTGAGTGCTAACGCTGAATTTGTTTTTCAATGAAGATAAAGCTATAAGGAGGAACTGATATGAAACTGATCCCGCTTGCTGACCGCGTGGTACTGAAGATGACAGAGGCCGAGGAGACCACCAAGGGCGGTATCATCCTCACCGGCACCGCCAAGGAGAAGCCCTCCATCGCTGAGGTAATCAGCGTGGGTCCCGGCGGCGTGGTGGACGGCAACACCGTGACTATGTCCGTGAAGGCCGGTGACAAGGTGATCACCGACAAGTATGCCGGCACCAAGGTGACGCTGGAGGATGTGGAGTACATCGTGGTGCGTCAGGGCGACATTCTGGCCATCGTTGAGTAAAACAACAAGTTTCTATTCCCGTTTGGAGGTAAAAGTATATGTCTAAGATCATTAAGCGCGGCGAAGATGCCCGCAAAGCTCTGGAATCCGGCGTCAATCAGCTGGCCGATACCGTCAAGGTCACGCTGGGCCCCAAGGGCCGCAACGTGGTGCTGGATAAGAAGTACGGCGCTCCCCTGATCACCAACGATGGTGTGTCCATCGCCAAGGAGATCGAGCTGGACGATCCTTTTGAGAATATGGGCGCACAGCTGGTGCGCGAGGTGTCCACCAAGACCAACGATGTGGCCGGTGACGGCACCACCACCGCAACGCTGCTGGCGCAGGCTATGATCCGCGAGGGTCTGAAGAATCTGGCAGCCGGCGCCAACCCCATCGTGATGAAGAAGGGTATGGCCAAGGCAGTGGAGGCCGCTGTTGCCGCTATCCGCGCCCAGAGCCAGAAGGTGAACGGCAGCGCCGACATCGCCCGCGTAGGCACCGTGTCCTCCGGCGACGAGACCATCGGCAAGCTGATCGCCGAGGCGATGGAGAAGGTATCCGCTGACGGCGTCATCACCATTGAGGAGTCCAAGACCGCCGAGACCTACAGCGAGGTGGTGGAGGGTATGATGTTCGGCCGCGGCTACATCACCCCCTATATGGTCACCGATACCGAGAAGATGGAAGCCATCATCGACGATGCTTACATCCTCATCACTGATAAGAAGATCTCCGTCATCTCCGACATTCTGCCCCTGCTGGAGCAGCTGGTGCAGGCCGGCAAGAAGCTGTTCATCATCGCCGAGGATGTGGAGGGTGAAGCCCTCAGCACCCTGATCGTCAACCGCCTGCGCGGCACGCTGAATGTGGTGTGCGTCAAGGCTCCCGGCTTCGGCGATCGCCGCAAGGAGATGCTGCAGGATATCGCCATTCTGACCGGCGGCACTGTGGTCAGCGAGGAGATCGGTCTGACGCTGAAGGATGCCAGCATCGCTATGCTGGGTCACGCCCGTCAGGTGAAGGTCACCAAGGAGAACACCATCATCGTCGACGGCGCCGGCGACAGCGAGGCCATCCGCGCCCGCGTGGCACAGATCCGCGCCCAGATCGGCGTGAGCACCAGCGAGTATGACCGCGAGAAGCTGCAGGAGCGCCTTGCCAAGATGGCAGGCGGCGTGGCCGTCATCAAGGTCGGTGCTGCCACCGAGACCGAAATGAAGGAAAAGAAGCTGCGCATCGAGGACGCACTGAACGCCACCAAGGCCGCCGTTGAGGAAGGCATCGTAGCAGGCGGCGGCACCATCTATGTCAACACCATCCCCGCTGTGACCGCTCTGTTGGGCAGCGTGGATGGCGATGAGAAGACCGGTGTGCAGATCATCGCCAAGGCTCTGGAGGAGCCCATCCGCCAGATCGCAGCCAATGCCGGCATCGACGGCAGCGTGGTGCTGGAAAAGGTGAAGTCCGCCGGTCAGCCCGGCTTCGGCTTTGATGCCTACAACGAGGTCTACTGCGATATGAGCGCAGCCGGCATCGTGGACCCCGCCAAGGTGACCCGCAGCGCACTGGAGAACGCCGCTTCCGTGTCCGGCATGGTGCTGACCACCGAATCTCTGGTGGCCGACAAGCCCGAGCCTCCCGCCCCCGTCGCCCCCGCCGGCGATATGGGTATGGGTGGCATGTATTAATCGGATCCCCCACAAGCAAAACACCGGAAGGCATTGCCTTCCGGTGTTTTTTCTTATTTCCGCGTTCTTTCCTGCTTCAAGATCTGCCAGAGATAGCGCTTGCGGTATTTCACATCAACGCTGCGCATTACCTTTTGATAATATATGCCGTTGGCGGCGCCGCCCAAAATGCCCACCACGGGCAGACCCTGGATGAACTTCAGCAGCAGCATATCCATGGCAAAGGCGGAGGCCGTCTGCTGCAGCTGCTGGGCAAACACCTCGTCGGATACCGGTGTCGGTCCGTGGACAAGCAGCTTGTCCACCTCTGTGTGCAGCCGCTCCCAATCCTCGCCGCTGGCAAGGGATGCCTCCATCATCTTCAGAATCAGCATCTGCTCGGCGCGGCTTTCGTAGGAATAGCCGTAGTGCAGTGCCGTTTCATAGATACCCTTGAGCAGTGTTGCGATAAACAGCACGATGTCCGGCAGTCCGATGCCCAGCGCACCCAAGCCGATGCCCTCCACAGTGGTCATCGTCAGGTTGCCCAAATTGGCGTAGCCGGCGCTTTTTTTCATATAGCGCAGCTCGCTGCGGCTGCCGCGGCGGCGCACCGCCTCATCGCTGACGCGGTGGTCGGCCAAGATCTCCTCCTTGCGGAAGGTCTTTTCCAGCAGGGGGCTGCCCTTTTGGAACACCAGTGAAAACGCCTTGCAAAAGGCGCTCTCCAAGCCGGCATATACCTTTTCCGGCAGCTTGCTCTCCAGCTCCTGCTTCCAGCGCGGGGGCCTGCTTCGCAGCGCGGCCATCCGGCGGCGCTCCTCCTTGCGGGCAATGGCGTGCAGCTCGCGGCTGATGGCGGCAAGGCGGCGCGTATTCTGGATGTTCACGGCCACACCTCCTCTCCCCTATTATGATAGCGGAAATCACCGCGGATGCAACAAGTTTTTTCTTCTGCGGGCGGCCGCAGAAAAAACTGCACTTTTTCCGAAAAAAAGTGTTGACAATTGCCGTTGCTGTGTGTTATATTAACTCTTGCCTTGTCGAGGTACGATATGGCGGCGTAGCTCAGTTGGCTAGAGCATGCGGTTCATACCCGCAGTGTCACCGGTTCGAATCCAGTCGCCGCTACCATCACCGGCGAGATGTGAAAGCATCTCGCCGGTACCCTTCAAGGGACACTTCTCCGGCCCGTTGGTCAAGTGGTTAAGACACGGCCCTTTCACGGCTGTAACATGGGTTCGAGTCCCGTACGGGTCACCAATGGAGGCTTAGCTCAGCTGGTTAGAGCGCCTGCTTCACACGCAGGAGGTCACTGGTTCGAGTCCAGCAGTCTCCACCAATAAAAATGCCTGCCCTTATGGGCGGGCATTTTTATTTGCTGTGAGATTCTCGGGAGAAACAGCGGTTCGACCCACGACACCCCAAAAATACAAGCCGTAGGCACCGGATTTTTGGCTGGTGGGGAGTAAGGCGACCACCGCCTGTGGCGGAAACAGGGAGCCGAGCGAGTGGCCGCGGTCGAAAAAATCGAGGGAAGCATAAGCCCGATGATTTTTTCGGTAACCGCAACAGGAGTGCGAGCGCGTCAGCGCGTAGCTGTCCAGCAGTCTCCACCAAGCAAAAGAGTCCACCCAATAGGGTGGGCGCTTTGTTTTCCCCCGCGTGCATTGCTTTTTCCTCCGCTTTATGGTAATTTATTGTCATATCAGGCGTTTTACCGCAAGGAGGTCTTTTTTTGAGCTTAAACAAAAAGATCGTTTCCCTGCTGCTGGTGCTGCTGGTCATCATCGGTGCAGGTCCGATCCAGCAATATTTGCGCGATGACTTGACTTTGGTGGGCGAGTTCCAATTCGCCGAGGACATTGACCACTTTGTGTTTTATTCCCCCCATCAGGATGACGAATCCATTTTCTTTTCCCAGACCGTGCAGGCCGCCATCGACAAGGTGGGCAGCGACCGTGTGACGGTAGTCCTCCTCTCCGACGGCGCCGCCTCCGGCGCGCAGGAGCTGCCGGAGATCGCACAGCCGCTGGATGCTGTTACCTCCACCGTACAGCAGCTTCTTATCCAAAGCAGCGCCGCTCCCCTGACGCAGGAGGAGATCGCAGATGCCAAGCGGCTGCTGTTTTCCAAGGCGCGCACCAACGAATTCATCGCCGCACTGGAGGCGCTGGGCGTAGGGCACTATGAACTGCACACGCTGCCCGACGGCGATCTGGCAGGCAGCATTGAGGAGATCAATTCCATTATCCGCGGCAAGCTGGGCACAGAGGGCCGCGTGGCACATCTGACCTACTCCTACTATTTTGACCCCCACGCCGACCACTGCGCCACCGGACAAGCGCTGCAGGAAATCAGCGCCGAGGACGGCTTTGGCGACCACAACACCGCCTATTTTATGGTGAAGATGGAGCCGGCTACACTGGCAAACTACTATCCCCAGCCGATATTCTATAAAAAGGCCCACTTCCGCCTGCTGCAGCAGCAGACGGGCTCGCAGCAGATCGCTGCCGCCGCCGCAGAGTATGGCGTGCGCTGCACCGATATGGATGCCGCGACACAACAGATCGCCGCAGCCTTGTATGACACGATGCAGCGCGACGGCTGCACACTGCTGCAGGCCATCGAAACCACCTCCGCTGTTTCCACACTGCGATTGGGCGTGGGGCATCTCTCCGTCAAGGACTTCTTCACCATGACCGATGCCCATTTGACCAATCAATCTCTGGTCACTCTCATTCATACACCTTTTTAAGGGAGGAAAATCACGATGAACAACACCGAACTGCAGACCCCCGCACCCAAGAAGCGGTATCTATCCGTTGATATCGTGCGCGGCTTCGCCATGGCTTTTGTGGTGGGCGGCGTGACACTGGTGATGGACTTCGCCAACCTGCTGCCGTGGAACGATCTGGCTGATTTCATTATCACCCAGTGGACCCACGCCCACTGGGACGGCATCCGTCTGGGCGAAACCTTTACCCTGCTGGTATTTATCTCCGGCATGTCCGTTGCGCTGCACGGCAAAAGCACCGGCAAGCTGGAGAAAAAGACCATGAAAAAGCTGCTGCTGCGCACGCTGCAGCTGATTGTACTGGGCATCATTTATAACGGTCTTTTCAATCTGGATTTTGCCAATATGCGCTATTGCAGCGTGCTGTTCCGCATCGGCGGATCTGTGGCGCTGGCCTCCATCATTTTCTACAAGACCACCACCCAGCGCGCCCGCATTTTGTGGGTGACCGGTATTCTGACGGTCTATGCCGTGCTGTCCCTTGTGCTGGTGGCGCCCGATGCCGCCGGAGCAAGCCCCCTGACTATGGAAGGCAACTTTGGCTGCTGGCTGGACCGCACTCTGCTGGGCGCACACTGCTACGATCCGCTGTATGATCCCGAGGGCATCGTGGGCACGCTGGCAGCCACCTCCACCGCACTGATCGGCGCCATCGTCGGCGGCTTTATCACCGACGAGCGCTACAGCGATAACAAGCGCATCCTTGTGATCGTGGGCGTGGCGATCGCCATGTGCGTGGTGGCCTATCTGCTGCGCGGCATCATCCCCGTGAACAAGAAGCTGTGGTCCAGCACCTATGTGCTGATGCTGACCGGCGTTTCCATGCTGATCTTCGCCGCTTTCTACTGCATTGTGGAGAAGTGGAAATTTACCTTCGGTTTGAAGTGGCTGATCTCGCTGGGGCGCAACTCCATCGCCGCCTATTTCGTCCACCGCATCTTTGATTTCACCTCCGCCAGCGAGTTTTTCCTGGGCGGTCTGTGCCGCTATCTCCCCACCTATATGACCAAGCCGCTGATCGACATCGGCGCGTTTGTGATTCTGGTCGGTATCTTCTGTTTCCTGGACAAGAAGAAGATTTATTTCAAGGTTTAATGACTATACGCAAAAAGACGCCGCCCATCGGGCGGCGTCTTTTTGCTCTGTTGTCAGCCTTGATCCTTCTCCATCATAATTTCCAGAATGGTCTTATCCGTCGGCACCATACCGGGGGTGCTGACGCGACCCATATTGCGGATCACCTGCTCCGCCGTATCGGCGCAGATGCCGTCAGTTGCCTGCAGACACACGCCGTCCGCCGCCAGCAGCGCGCACATCATCGCCGCGTTGGTGGCGGTGGCCAGCTTCAGCGCGCAGCCGATCTTTCCGCCGTCGCAGATCATACCGGTGAGATTGCCGCTCATATTGGTGATAGCCGCGGCGATCTTGCTGTCATCACCGCCCAGCAGCCATGTCATTGCCGCCGAGGATGCGGTAGCCGCAGACACGCCGCAGCCGCAGGTGGCGGACAGCTTGCCGGTGAAAAGCTTGATATACACAGTGAGGGCGTGGGAAAATGCCAGCGCCTTCTCTAATTGCACACGGCTGGCGCCCACATACTTGGCCATCTCCACCACGGGAATGATAGCGGTCAAGCCGTGGTTGCCGGAGCCTGCCGAGGACATTACCGCATAGGGGCAGCCGCTCATACGGCCCTCGGCGCTGCTGGCTACGCGCAGCATGGTGCGGGTAATAAGGTTGTCCCCCATCCCCCCCTGCTCCACATGGCGGCGCAGCGCGGATGTAATGCCGATGCCGATGTCGTGCTGCAAACCGTAATCCGCCAGCACGCCGTTCATCGTTTCGCCCTCCAGCATATAGGCAAGCTCCTCCTCGCTGCACTGATCCACCAGCGCGCGAATCCCTGCCACGGTCATCTGCTTCATTTTGGCGTGCAGCTCATCCTCGCCGCCGGGCGTGTATTCCTTTTTCAGCAGTGTTTCATGGTTGCGGCGGGTATAGATAATATTAGAGTGGGTTCCGCGGATCTCGCTGATGCCGATGCCGGCTGTGGTAATGATCTCCGCCCGGGCATAGAGCGCTGTCTCCTCCGGCTTGATCATCACCACCACATGGCGATCCTCCACCAGTTGGATGGCTTTGGCGATGATCTCGTCGTTGATATCCTCCAGCAGCTCCAGTTTCTTCTCCGGATTGCACAGGAATGTGCCCAGCGCGGCGGCGTACTTCAAGCCCACGCGGGGAAACCCGGGGATGCCCACAGACATACCGTTTTTGTAAATACCTGCGTTTACCTCCACCTTCACGCTCACCACATCTCCCCCGATGGCGTGGTAGGCATCCGCCGCTGCCAGCGCCACGCATACCGGCTCTGTGCAGCCCAGTGCGGGGACAACATCCTGATGCAGGATCGTCAACAGTTCTTGCTTCGTCAGCATCGAAAACACCCTTCCGTTGTTTGATTTTGGCTATATCTAATTGTATCATACTACAAAAATTTGCACTTTTCCACCAGTTTTTTATATGAATATTGCTTTGTGGGAAGGCGTGGCGGATCACACCCAAACCTTTGTGTTTTACCTTGAAAACCCTTGCGATCTATGGTTAAATATAGAGAGAACAAAGGAAAGGAATCCGTTTTTATGATCTACAATTTTGACGAAATCATTGACCGCAACGGAAACCACAGCGCCAAGTATGACGAGCGTATGAAAAAGTTCGGAACCAACGATGTGCTTCCTCTTTGGATCGCCGACATGGATTTCCGTACCGCCCAACCCATCATTGACGCGCTGACCGCCCGTGCGCAGGAGGGTCTGTGGGGCTACACAAACCGCCACGATGGCTACTTTGAGGCTATCGCCGCTTGGCAGAAGCGCCGCAACGGATGGGATATCGACACTTCGCTGATGAGCTGGAGCCTTGGTGTGGTGCAGACCATCAGCGCCATGGTGCATATCTGCGTGCCGGTAGGCGGCAATGTGCTGATCCAGACCCCCGTCTACTCCGAGTTCTACGATATGGCGGAGCTGGCAGGGCGCAACGTGATCGAAAACCGGTTTGTGGAGCGCGACGGCGTATGGCAGATGGACTGGGCAGACTTTGAGGAAAAGCTGCAGACCGCCGATCTCTTTTTGCTGTGCAATCCCCACAACCCGCTGGGCATGGTGTGGGATCCTGCCGACCTGAAGCGTATGGTGGAGCTGTGCATCCGCTATCATGTGCCGGTGCTGTCCGATGAGATCCACTCCGACCTCATTTTCCACGGCAAGAAGCACACCCCCACCGTCTGCGTGTCCGAAGATGCCAAAAACTATGTGGTGACCGCTATCTCCGGCACCAAGACCTTCAATCTGGCAGGTCTGCAGGCCAGCAGCGTGGTGTTCCCCAACAAGTATATGAAGCAGAAGTTTGACCGCTTCTGGTTCAATATGGATATCCACCGCAACAACGCCTTCTCCCTCACCGCGATGGAGGCCGCCTTCAACCACGGCGAGGAGTGGCTGGAGCAGCTGCTGCCCTATATCAGCGCTAACTTTGACTATGTGGTCAGCTACTGCCGCGAGCATATCCCCCAGATCAAGACCTATGCACCCGATGCCACCTACCTGATGTGGCTGGACTGCCGCGAGCTGGGTCTGGATAACGAGGCGCTGCGCCGCTTTATGATCGACAAGGCCAAGCTGGGTCTGAACGAAGGCTGGAGCTTCGGCCGCAGCCTCAATGGCTTTATGCGTCTGAACGCAGCCTGCCCCCGCAGCGTACTGGAGCAGGCGATGAAGCAGCTGGAAGAAGCGGTCAAATCGCTGTAAATACGCAAAATATTGAGTAAGGAGTGCAATATCATGAAAGTTTTGGAAACCAAGAACGCCCCCGGCGCCATCGGCCCCTATTCTCAGGGTTTTGAAGTGAACGGCTTTGTGTTCACCAGCGGTCAGATCCCCGTGGATCCCGTCAGCGGTGAAGTGCCCGAGGGCATTGCCGCGCAGGCGGAACAGAGCTGCAAGAACGTAGGCGCCATTCTGGAGTGCGCCGGCATCGGCTTTGAAAATGTGGTCAAGACCACCTGTTTCCTGGCCGATATGGGCGACTTTGCCGCCTTCAACGAGGTCTATGCTCGCTACTTTATCTCCAAGCCCGCCCGCAGCTGCGTGGCGGTGAAGGCACTGCCCAAGGGTGTGCTGTGCGAGATCGAAGCCATCGCAGAAAAGTAATCTGCCCAATAAAAAGCCGCGTGACTTTCGTCACGCGGTTTTTTCTTCGTTTTCGCCTTTTTCCGGACGGGAGATCTGCCACACGCCAAAAAGAATCAGCGCCGTACCTACACCTGATTGCAGCGAGAAGGGTTCTTTCAAAATCAGCACCCCCGACAGCGTAGACACCAGCGTCACAATAGAACTGAATACCGACAGCTTGGCCACGGTCAGCCGGGACGCAGCATAGTTGACCAGTATATTGGCGGCAACGGAGCATAGCAAACACAGCGCCAGCACCGGCAATATGAAGCGCGGCGTGGTCAGCGGCACCAGATAAGCCGACACATCCCCCTTTACACTGATCAGCGCCGCAGCGGTGAACACCACCGCGCACACCAGCAGCACCGCATAGGTGCGCTCAAAGGAGGAGAAATTCCGCCCCGACCAGCGGTTGAAAAGGCGGTAAAACGCCATCGACAGGCAATCCAGCACCAGAAACACAACGCCGATAGCTGTCACCACGCCCAGCGATTTGCCCGCCAGCACGGTGACGATCACGCCCACCACCGTCAGCAGACACAGCAGGATCTGCCGCCGCGTGGGGTATTCCTTCAGGATCAGCGCCGCCAGCGCCATAGCCACAATGGGAGTAACCGCCACGAACACGCCGGCAAAGGTGGCGTTGGTATATAAGATGCCGTAGCTCTCGGTGAAAAACACCATAGTTTCCGCCACCGCCATACCGATCAGCGGCAGCAGGGGCTTTCCTTTGAACGACAGCTTTTCTCTGCCCAGCAGCAGCGGCACACTCATCAACAGCAGCGAAATGGTAAAGCGGACGGACAGCATAATCTCCGGTGTGGTCACCTGCAGCGCCGTGCGGGTAAACAGATAGCTGACGCCCCAAAACATGTTGCCCAATGCCGCCGTTACCAGCGGCAGCACCACTCTTTTGCGATCCAAGCGAAGACCTCCCTCCACACTCTCTCGTTTCGTATTGTATAAAACGGGTGAAAATAAGTCAATACGCTGATTTTCGTTGCACCGCGCCGCCTTGCCGTTTATAATAGAATTGTTAGGATAGGTGTTTTTTCAACAATCGTTGAACTTTGGTTGAATTTCAGTTGATACAGATTTGCTATGATGTGCCATATTGGTGAGATAGCGCCAACATGGCCTTGCAGGAGGGTTTCTCTATGTTCAAGATCCTGATCGCCGAGGATGACCGCGAGCTGCGCCAGCTTTTTGAGCATGTGCTGGAAAAGAACGGCTACGCGGTGAAAGGCGTGTCCAACGGGCAAGAGGCGCTGCAGGCGCTGGATGATCACTATTTTGACCTGATCATCTCCGATATTATGATGCCGGTGATGGATGGCTACGAGCTGGTACAGTCGCTGCGTCAGGCCGGCAGCAGCATTCCCGTGCTGATGATCACTGCCAAGGGCAGCTTTGACGATATGCGCCAAGGCTTTCTCTCCGGCAGCGATGACTATATGGTCAAGCCCGTCAATGTCAATGAGATGGTGCTGCGGGTGGGCGCACTGATGCGCCGTGCACAGATGATCAACGAGCGGCGACAGACCATCGGCGGCACGGTGATGGAGTGTGATTCGCTGACGGTCAGCCGCAACGGTGAGAGCATGGTACTGCCCCAGAAGGAGTTTATGCTGCTTTATAAGATGGCATCGTTTCCCGGCAAGATCTTCACCCGTCAACAGCTGATGGATGAGATCTGGGGCTATGACTCCGACAGCGACACCCACACGGTGGATGTGCATATCGGCCGCCTGCGTGAGCGGTTCCGTGACAACAGCGATTTCCGCATTGTGACTATGCGCGGCGTTGGTTACAAGGTGGTCAAGGCATGAAAAAGACAACTAAGGCCCGTCTGGGCGTACACATCTACTATGTGCTGATTGCGCTGGCAGAGATCGTCATTGCCGGCGTGGTGGCGCTGCTGCTGACGCTGCTGCTGGATAATGTGCTGGAGATCCAGCTTTCGCCGGTGCTGTGGGTGCTGGTATTCAGCGCCATTTTGAGCTGCGTTCTGGGCTTTTTGCTCAGTTCGCTGTTCTTCACCCCTATCGCACGGCTCAGCCGCGCTATGCGTCAGGTGGGCGGCGGCGATTTCTCCATCCAGATAGATCCCCCCAACCGCATCCGCGAGGTGCGCGATCTGTATGAAAACTTCAATCTAATGACCCGTGAGCTGGGCGCTACGGAGATCATTCAGTCCGATTTCGTGTCCAATGTGTCCCACGAGTTCAAAACGCCCATCAATGCCATCGAGGGCTACGCCATGCTGCTGCAGGACGGCCAGCAGAGCGAGGAGCAGGAGATGTATGTCAAGAAGATCCTGCTGAACACCCAGCGCCTGAGCGAGCTGGTGGGCAACGTATTGCTTTTAAGTAAGGTGGACAATCAAGCCATCAGCGGCAGTTCCGTCACCTATCGTCTGGACGAACAGATCCGTGAAGCACTTTTGCTGCTGGAACCCAAGTGGGTTGAGCGGGAGGTGGAGTTCGATGTGGAGCTGCAGGAGCTGGAATACACCGGCAGTCAAAGTATGCTGCTGCATGTGTGGGTCAACCTGATCGACAATGCCATCAAGTACGGGCCTCACGGCGGGCTGATCCGCCTGCGGCTGTTGGCAGAGGGTCAGCAAGCGGTCTTCACCATCGATGACTGCGGCACCGGTATCCCCGAGGAGCTGCAGCACCATATTTTCGACAAATTTTATCAGATCGACAGCTCCCATACGGCAGAGGGCAACGGTCTGGGTCTGGCACTGGTAAAGCGGGTGCTGGATGTCTGCGGCGGCACCATCGACGTGGAAAACTTGCCGACCACCGGCTGCCGTTTCACGGTAACTCTGCCCAACAAGTAATCTATCCCCCATTATTTCAGGAGGTTTCTATTATGGCCAAAATCAAAATTACCTGCGACTCCACCTGCGATCTGACGCAGGAGCTGTATACCGAGCACAATGTGGAGGTCATTCCCCTGACCGTCACCCTCAACGACAATCCACATCACGACGGCGTGGATATTACCGCCGATGATCTGTTTGCTTTTGTGAAGGAGACCGGCACCCTGCCCAAGACCGCCGCCATCTCTATGGGCGAATATCTGGACGTGTTCAGCAAGTACACCGCTGAGGGGTATGAGGTTATCCACATCAACCTCTCCGGCAATCTGTCCGCCTCCCATCAGAACGCCGTGCTGGCATCTCAGGAGCTGGAGGGCGTATATGTAGTGGACAGCCGCAATCTGTCCAGCGGCAGCGGTCTTTTGGTGCTGGAGGCCTGCGAAATGGTACAGCAGGGTCTGAGCGCCGCCGAAATCGTGGAGAAGGTGAAGGCTTTGGCCGAGCGCGTGGACGCCAGTTTCGTGCTGCAGACGCTGGAATATCTGCAGAAGGGCGGCCGCTGCTCCAGCGTGACGGCGCTGGGTGCCCGTGCACTGCAGCTGCGCCCCGAGATCCGCGTACACGACGGCGGTATGGGCGTGGGCAAGAAGTATCGCGGCAATCTGGACAAATCCGTGGCGGACTACATCCGCGGTCGTCTGGAGGGTCGTACCGATATCGGCAAGACCCGCATCTTCGTCACTCACTCCTCTATGGCGGCAGAGTCCGTCGCCAAGGCCAAGGAGCTGGTGCATCAGCTGCAGCCCGAGGCTGAGGTGCTGGAATCCAGCGCCGGCTGCACCATCTGCAGCCACTGCGGCCCCAATTGTCTGGGCGTGCTGTTCATTCCCAAGGCATAAAATCCCCTTTTATCATAAGCGCACCTTCTCTTTTGGGGGAGGGTGCGTTTTTCTTCCGCTTTTTGCCCGAAATTGCGAAATTGTGGTAGCAAACAAACATTTTTTGTGATACAATAAATTTGATATCTTGCAGCAAAGGGGTTTTGCTATGGAACGCCAATATCCAAGACTGGAAGTCAATCTGCCGCTGTTGCGGGAGAATATGGAAAAGATCGTGGATAACTGCGGCAAATTCAATATCAGTGTCTGCGGCTGCATCAAGGGCTGCAGCGGTCTGCCGGAGGTAGGCAAGCTGTTCCGCCAGTGCGGCTGTACGGAGCTGGGCAGCAGCCGCATTGAGGAGATCGTGGACTGCCGCAAGGCCGGTGTGCCGGGTCCCTATCTGCTGCTGCGCGTGCCCATGATCTCAGAGCTGGACGATGTGGTGCGCTGGTGCGACACCTCGCTGCACAGCGACCTGACGGTGCTGGACGCGCTGGAGGCCGCCTGCTGCCGCATCGGCAAGAAGCACCGCGTGATCATTATGGCAGATCTGGGCGACCTGCGGGAGGGTTTTTGGAACCGCGACGAGATGGTGAATGCCTGCGTCTATGTGGAAAAGAACCTGCCCCATGTGCATCTGGCCGGTGTGGGTGTGAATCTGGGCTGCTACGGCTCGATCCAGCCTACCGCTGACAAGATGCGTTCGCTGCTGACCATCGCCCACCACGTGGAAGCGCTGATCGGACGTGAGCTGGAGGTGATCTCCGGCGGCGCCAGCAGCTCCTACACGCTGGTACACTGGGGCAGTATGCCCGAGGGCATCAACCATCTGCGCATCGGTGAAACGGCGCTGAACGCCCGCGACCTGCAGGTGGAGTGGGGCATTGCCAATATGGGTCTGCATATGAACACCTTCGTCCTCAAGGGCGAGGTGCTGGAGGTGCGTACCAAGCCCTCCTACCCCGTGGGACAGATCGTCATCGACGCCTTTGGCCGCCGCCCCTCCTATGTGGATCGCGGCAACCGCAAGCGCTGTCTGGTGGGCTTCGGCCGCGCCGATGTGGGCGATATGGAACGTCTGCGCCCCTTGGATCAAGGCGTGATCGTGCTGGGCGGCTCCTCCGACCACTGCATTCTGGACATTGAGGACTGCCCGCGCAATCTGAAGGCCGGCGATATTATGGACTTTGCACTGGCGTACAATAATATGCTGTATGCCACCAACCGCAGGGACATTCCCATCAAGTTCCTGTACGAATAAGAGGAGGGTTTTATATGGGCGATATGGGTTTGATGTTTTATTACCTTGTTGTTACCTTGTTTTCCTTTTTCGTGGTAGGTCCCTGCATTCTCAACACAATCTCCCTCTTCGGCGTGCAAAAACGTTTCGCCAAGGCGATGGTGGAAGAAGGTGTGATCACGCAGGAAGCTGTTGACCGGATCCATCCGAAAAAACAAATTGCCGGTGTGGTCATCTCCGTAGTCGTTACGGCGGCACTGATTTATCTGGCATACCGCACCGCTCCCATCGGTTATCTTTGTGCCGGCATTGCACAGATTGCCAGCATCATGAAGTATTACCGCGTTGCACAGTACAACAGCTTAACGGTGAAGCGCTTCCGCAATACCTACGAAAACGAGTTGGATACTAAAAAGTTCAACCAGTTTGTGAACAAAAACTTTTAACAACCAAAGGCCCTGCACCATAAGGCGCAGGGCTTTCTCACTATAATATGAAAAGATGCGCCGCAAATGCGGCGCATCTTTTTGTTTATTTGCTATGTAAGGTTTGACCGGAATTACTTGGCCAGAACCTTATTGGCCTCAGCCATTTCAGCAAAGATACCGGCGTTCTTCTTGGAAACGATAGCCTTGATGACCAGCAGAGTGCCAACCATCAGAACAATACCGATTGCCAGGCAAATCACGGCATTCTGGACGAAGCCGGCGATCAGGAAGGACACGAAGGACACAACACCCACGGTGATTGCATAGGGCAGCTGGGTGAACACATGGTTCAGGTGGTAGCAGTGAGCACCGGCAGAAGCCATGATGGTGGTGTCGGAGATGGGGGAGCAGTGGTCGCCCATAACGCCACCGGCGCAGGCAGCAGCCAGGCCGATCACGCACAGAGTCTGCTGAGCGGGATCGTCATAGTTGAACACATTGACGACGATGGGAGCCATGATGCCGATGGTGCCCCAGGAGGTACCGGTAGCGAAACCGATAAATGCACCAATCAGGAAGATAATGGCGGGCAGGATGTTCAGCAGGGAGCCAGCACCCTCCATAGCAGCAGTGACGAACTCCATAGAATACAGACCGTAGCGAGTCACACCGCACAGAGTCCAAGCCAGGCACAGAATCAGGATGGGGGCGATCATCTGGATGAAGCCGTTGGGGATGGACTCCATAGACTTCTCGAAGCCGATAGCGCCGCGCAGCCAGAAGTACACAAAGGTGAACACCAGCGCGATCAGGGAGCCGATGCACAGACCGGGGCCGGCAGAGCAATCAGCAAAAGCGTCAATAAAGGACACGCCATCAAAGAAGCCGCCAGTGTAGATCAGACCAACGATGCAGGATGCAATCAGCACGACCACAGGCAGGACCAGATCCAGCACGGAACCCTTCTTTGCGCCTTCTTCGTAATCGTCAGCGCCGGCGAAGGGACGCTCCTCGGTGGTGAACAGATCGCCCTTGACCTGGGCGTTGTACTCATGCTTCAGCATGGGACCGTAGTCAATGTTCAGCAGGGAGATGGTGACGATCATCACCAGAGTCAGCAAGCAGTAGTAGTTGTAGGGGATCTGCTTGATGAACAGCTCAATGCCGTTTACGGAGTCAGACTGGACATAGCCGGCAACGGCAGCAGCCCAGGAGGACACGGGAGCGATCATGCAGACGGGAGCGGCAGTGGCGTCGATGACGTATGCCAGCTTGGCACGGGAGATGTGATGGGACTCGGTCACGGGACGCATCACAGCGCCGACGGTCAGGCAGTTAAAGTAGTCGTCCACGAAAATCAGGACGCCCAGCAGCATAGACATCAGCTGTGCGCCGCAGCGGGTCTTGACGGACTTGGAAGCCCAACGGCCGAAAGCAGCGGAGCCGCCGCCCTTGTTCATCAGGTCGACCATGATGCCCAGCAGCACCAGGAACATCACGATGGAGAAGTCTGCATTGGCAACGATACCCAGATCGCCGGCTGCGATCTCAACGACAGTATTCCAGGGATTGAACTGGGTGTACAGCAGAGTGCCAACCAGCACACCGATGAACAGGGAAGAATACACTTCCTTGCTGATCAGGGCCAGCACGATAGCCACCACGGGGGGCAGCAGGGACCAGACAGTGCCTGCAAAGGGAGTAGTTGCATCTTCGACCAGAATGGGAGCATCCTTAAAAGAAACGCCCAGAATGACCAGCAGAACAACCACAACCGCACAAGCTACCAAATAGGCAATCTTTGTGCTTTTCTTACTCATGAGTGATTTACCTCCTCAAAAATTGGTAAGTACATCATACTTTTTTTTGTGTGAAATGTCAAGATTTTGATGAGCGGTTCCGCATATTTTTTGAACAAATTGTTAACTGCTTTTTCGTTCTTTTCACCAAGAAAGAGTCAGGATAACGATTTTTTCTTGCGAAAATAAAAATTTTTCGTGTTTTCTTGTCGATTTCTTAACATTCGCTTCGCTCCATAGCTCCAAACAACAAAAGAGCGGACATATTGTCCGCTCTTCCTCAATTTCCATTTTTTTGCAGCGTTTTGCGGGTCAATCGCTCTCGCGCATACGGTAGCCCACACCCACCTCGGTGAAAATGTATTCGGGCTGACCGGGATTCTCCTCGATCTTGCGGCGGATATTGGCCATATTCACACGCAGGATCTGGTTGTCCGTGCGGGCTTTGGGTCCCCACAGCTCACGGATGATAAAATCATAGGTCAGCACCTTGCCGGCATACTTGCCCAGCAGCGCCACGATCTTATATTCATTCACCGTCAGCTTGGCATTTTCCCCGCGGATCAGCACCTGATGCTTGTCATAGTCGATGGTCAGATCGCCGGTGACAAACTTGCCGGATTGCGCGATCTGACTGTTAGCCAGCGTGGTGCGGGTATGGCGGATGGCGGTGCGGATGCGTGCCAGCAGCTCCGCCGTGCCGAAAGGTTTGACCAGATAATCGTCCGCGCCCAGGTCCAGCGCCTCCACTTTGTCGCTTTCGTGCTGACGGGCGGAGACTACCACCACGGGCAGATTAGACCACTTGCGCACAGATTTCAAGACCTCCAAGCCGTCCATATCCGGCAGCCCCAGATCCAGCACAATCAGGTCGGGACAGTGGGAGGTGACCATAGTCAGCGCCTCCTCACCACTGCGGACAATGATGGTGTCGTACCCGTTGGCGGTCAGCACCGTGGAAATAACGTTGCTGATGCTCTGTTCGTCTTCTACAATCAAAACCTTATCCTTGATTTTCATTGTAATCCTCCTCCATAGGCAACACGATCCGAAACATTGCGCCGCCCGTTTCTTTATTCTCTGCATAGATGCTGCCGCCGTGCGCCATCACAATGGTACGGCAGACGGAAAGTCCGATGCCCATATTGCGCTTCATATCGCCCCACGAGCCGCTGTCGGCACTGCCGTCAAAAAGCGTGGACATTTTTTCCTTAGCAATGCCGCAGCCGTTATCCGTCACATAGATCACCGCATATTCGCTGGATTTTTCCAAAGAAATCGTCACCTGCGTAACACCACCTCCGTGGATCGCCGCATTTTCCAACAGATTGGTCAGCACCTGCTGCATCAAAAGCGGATCCATGGGAACCAGCAAAAGCTCATCCGGCACCATTACCTTAACAGTGATCTCCGGATGGCGCTTGGCAAATTTCGCAGTTGCCCCTTCGATGACCTCCTCCGGCGCCTCCCACGACTTGTTCAGCTTCGCCACCTCGCCGCCGATGCGGGTCACCGACAGCAGGTTCTCCACCACGCGGATCAGCCATTGTGCATCCTCGTGCGCATCCGTCAGCAGCGCACGGCGCTGCTCCTCTGTCAGCTCCCCATCCTGCTCCAGCAGCACATTGGTGGCGCCCATAATGCCTGTCAGCGGCGTGCGGATATCGTGGGACACGGCGCGCAGAAGATCGGCGTAGGTGCGCTGCCGCTCCGCCTCTCTGGCCACCGCCGCCGCCTTACGGGCACGGCTGACGATCATACCGGTGGCAATGGAGATGAACATCATCACGAAGAAGGTCAGCGGAAAGCCGGTGATCACAAAGCTGACCGCCCAGTAGGGCGCCGTGAACACATAGTCCACCGCCAGCACGCTCATCACCGCTGACAACACGCTGAAGAAATACCCCTCCGTCAGCATAGCGGTCAAAAACACATCCAGCAGGAAGATCACCGCCACATAGCTGGTATCGTTGGCTCGATCCAGCTCACGCAGCAGCAGACAAAGCACCGTTGTCAGCAAAAACAGCGTCACCGATACTGTGCCGTCAATGGCGAGCCCCGGAACCTTCCTTGACAAGGTGCGGCGATACTCAAACCAGTTCTCCAACAGCTGTGCATTCTTTCTCATCCCGCACCTCCTTTCTATAGTTAAGACAGTATATCACACTTTTGTGTTAAAGTCCCGTAAAGAACAAAATTCTCCGCAGTTCTTTCGACTTTTTTTCTTTTTCCGCTCTTTTTCGCCTTGACAATCCCGATTTTGCCTGCTATATTGATACACGGTTAAAATTCCATATATGCAATGAGTGTTTGAGTCATGCAGGAACAGCGCGGTTCGCCCGTGCGGTTGCGGCGTGGCTTTTTTTGTTGAAAGGAGAAAGAAACGATGTATGATGTGGTGATTATCGGCGGCGGCGTGATCGGCTGCGCCATCGCCCGCGAGCTGAGCCGCTATCAGCTGTCGCTGTGCGTGGTGGAGCGGGAGGAGGATGTGTGCTGCGGCACCTCCAAGGCCAACAGCGCCATCGTCCACGCCGGCTTTGATGCCGAGCCCGGCTCGAAAAAGGCGCTGTTCAATGTGCAGGGCAGCCAGATGATGGAGCAGCTGTGCCGTGATCTGGATATTTCCTATGACCGCTGCGGCTCGCTGGTGCTGTGCTTTGATGAGCAGGACCTGCCCCGTCTGGAGGCGCTGCGCCTGCGCGGCATCGAAAACGGCGTGGAGGGTCTGGAGATTCTGGACAGCGCCGCGCTGCACAAGATGGAGAGCGCCGTGTCCGACAAGGCGGTTGCCGCTTTGTATGCCCCCACCGGCGCCATCATCTGCCCCTTCGGTCTGACCTATGCGCTGGCGGAAAATGCTGCCGATAACGGCGCGCAGTTCCGCTTTGACACCTGCGTAGAGCGCATTGAGCGCACCGCTGAAGGTTTTGCCATCCACACCAGCAACGGCGTGCTGGAGAGCCGCACCGTTGTCAACGCCGCCGGCGTCTATGCCGACGAGCTGCACAATCAGCTGTGTGACAGCAAGCTGCGCATCGTACCTCGCCGCGGCGAATATTGCCTGCTGGACCGCAAGGACGGCAAGCTGGTCAGCCACACCATCTTTCAGCTGCCCTCCGCACTGGGCAAGGGCGTGCTGGTGACCCCCACCGTACACGGAAATCTGCTGCTGGGTCCCACCGCTGCCGATCAGGAGGACAAGGAGAACACTGCCACCTCCGCTGCCGGCATCGCCGCACTGACCGCCGCCGCCGCGCTCAGCGTATCCAATCTGCCGATGCGCGATGTGATCACCGGTTTCACCGGTCTGCGCGCCCACATCACCGAAGGTGCTGACGACTTTGTCATCGGCGAGAGCGCCGAGGGTTTCTTCGACGCCGCCGGTATCGAGTCCCCCGGCCTGACCTCCGCCCCCGCCATCGGCGCATATCTGGCGCAGCTGGTGGCTCAAAAGCTGCAGGCGGCTGAAAAAGAGAATTTCATCGCCACCCGCCGCGGCATCACCCCCGTAAAGGAACTGCCCTTCGAAGAGCGCCGCGCCCTGATTGAGCGCGATGCCGCCTACGGCCAGGTGATCTGCCGCTGCGAACAGATCACCGAGGGCGAGATCGTAGAGGCGATCCGCCGCGGCGCCCGTTCGCTGGACGGCGTGAAGCGCCGTGTCCGCGCCGGTATGGGTCGCTGCCAGGGCGGCTTCTGCGCCCCCCGCGTGATGGAAATCATCAGCCGCGAGCTGGGCGTTGCCCAGACGGAACTGACCAAGAGCGGCGGCGAAAGCCGCCTGCTGGTAGGTTACACCAAGGAGGTGCAGGAATGATGCGTGAAGTACAGCTTGCCATTATCGGCGGCGGACCTGCCGGTCTTGCTGCCGCCATCGCCGCCCGTGAAAGCGGCGTGCAGGATATCGTCATCATCGAGCGCGACCGTGAGCTGGGCGGCATCCTCAACCAGTGCATCCACGCCGGTTTCGGTCTGCACACCTTCGGCGAGGAGCTGACCGGTCCCGAGTACGCCGCACGCTTCATTGCGCAGGTGCGTGCGCTGGAGATCCCCTGCCTGCTGGATACGATGGTACTGGATCTCAGCGAGGATCGGGTACTGACCGTCACCAGCCGCAAAGAGGGTCTGCAGCAGATCAAGGCGGGCGCTGTGATCCTCGCCATGGGCTGCCGCGAGCGTCCCCGCGGCGCACTGAACATCCCCGGTTTCCGCTGCGCAGGCGTCTGGTCTGCCGGCACGGCACAGCGCCTTGTGAATATGGAGGGTATGATGCCCGGCCGCGAGGTGGTCATCCTCGGCAGCGGCGACATCGGTTTGATTATGGCGCGCCGTATGACCATGGAGGGCGCTAAAGTCAAGGCCGTGGCGGAGGTGCTGCCCTACTCCGGCGGTCTGAAACGCAACATCGTGCAGTGTCTGGAGGACTTTGACATCCCGCTGCTGCTGAGCCACACCGTGGTGGATATCCACGGAAAGAAGCGTCTGGAGGGCGTGACGCTGGCGCAGGTGGATGAAAACCGCGCCCCCATCGCCGGCACGGAGCAGTATATCCCCTGCGACACCCTGCTTTTGAGCGTGGGTCTGCTGCCGGAAAACGAGCTGAGCAGCTCCGCCGGCGTGTCCCTCAGCCCCATTACCGGCGGCCCCGTGGTGGGTGACGATCTTGCCACCTCCATTGACGGCGTATTCGCCTGCGGCAATGTGCTGCACGTCCACGATCTGGTGGACTTTGTCTCTCAGGAAGCAAAGCAGGCCGGTGAAAGCGCCGCCCGCTATCTGCAGCAGCACACCCAGATCGGTCAGCGCACGGAGCTGCGCGCCGTAAACGGCGTGCGCTACACCGTGCCCCAGCACATTGACCTTGCCCATATGGGCGAGGAGGTGACGGTGCGTATGCGCGTGGGGCAGCCCTACCGCCGCGCCGCTATCTGCGTGTATGCCGACGGTACGCTGCTGCGCCGTCTGCCCAAGCTGGTGCTGGCACCGGGCGAGATGGAGCGCGTGACGCTGCGCCGCGACCAGATCCCCGCCGGCACCAAAGAGATCACTTTCTGCATTGAGGAGGGCGAAACGAAATGAGTGAACGCATTCTCACCTGCATCGGCTGCCCGATGGGCTGTATGCTGACCGCCGTACTGGAAAACGGCACTGTCACCTCCGTCAGCGGCAATACCTGCCGCCGCGGCGACGATTACGCGCGCAAGGAGTGTGTCGCCCCCGAGCGCACCGTCACCGGCACCGTCCGCGTGGCAAACGGCAGCGCACCGGTCATCTCTGTGCGCACCGCCTCCCCCATCCCCAAGGATAAAGTGATGGAGGCTGCCCGCGTGATGGCGTCCACCGCTGTCAGCGCACCCATCTCCGCCGGTGATACCGTCATCGCTAATCTCGCCGGCACCGGCGTGGCACTGATCGCCACCCGTGGCTGCGAGGCTCGCTAAACAATTCTGTCTTGCAACCGCTTCCCGCCCGTGTTACCATACGGGTGGGAAGTTTTTTTGAAAGGAGCTGCAGCTATGGCACATCCTCTCATTCACATTTTAGAGCGCAATCCGGTGATCCCCGCGCTGAAATCTCAACAGCAGCTGCCGCAGTGTACCGCCTGCCCCTGCGAGGCGGTGTTTGTGCTGTGCGGCGATATCCTCAACATCGGTGAAATTATCGCCCAGCTTCACGCGGCCGGCAAAAAGGTGATCGTCCACGCCGACTTGGTCAACGGTCTTGCCCAGCGGGAGATCGCCGCAGATTTCCTGCTGCGCTGCGGTGCCGACGGCATCATTTCCACCCGTCCCCATCTGGTGCGGCGCGGACACGAATTAGGGCTGCTGGCGGTGCTGCGTGTGTTTGCCATCGACTCCAAGGCGGTGAACAACCTGAAGAGCGAAGCGGAGATCGGCTGCCCCGATATGATCGAGGTGCTGCCCGCCCCCCTGCCCCGGGTGATCGCGCGGCTGCAGCGGGAGATGAAGACGCCCCTGATCGCAGGCGGTCTGCTGGAGGATAAGGCGGATGTGCTTTCGGCACTGCGCGCCGGCGCTATGTGCGTGTCCACCAGCGACAGCGCACTGTGGGAGATCTGATATGAAAGAGAAGCTGTTGAGCATCTGCACCTCAGTGCTGACGGCGCTGGCGGTGCTGACCGGCTCTATCGCCGTGCCGCTGCTGGTGCGTCCGTTTTACTGGCTGCACATCAAGCCCTTCGGCTTGGAGCGCACCGGCTTGACGGCAGAGCAGATCCGTCAGGCATATGACGGAGTGATGGACTTCTGTCTTGGTCTGCGTGATACCTTTTCCGCAGGAGTACTGCCCTTCTCGGCGGAGGGCGCGTCCCATTTTGCCGATGTGCGCCGGCTGTTTCTGCTGGATCTGGTTGTGCTGGGCATCAGCCTTGCCGCGCTGCTGCTTTTGTGGATCTACCGCCGTCATCAAGCGGTGGAGCTCCACCGCTTCCGCGGCCGCGGAAGCGCTTTTTGGGGCTGTGTGGGCTTAGGCGCCGCCTTTCTGGTGATCGGCGCTGCCGCCGCGGTGGATTTTGACCGCGCCTTCACCGTCTTTCACACCTTGTTCTTCCCCGGAAAGGACAATTGGCTGTTCGACCCCTATTACGATCCGGTGATCCTGCTTTTACCTCAGGAGTTTTTCCGCAACTGCGCCATTTTGATCCTTGCCGTGCTGCTGATCACCTGCGCGATGCTGATGCTGCGGGATAAGCGCAAACGGTAAATCACGATACCCACCCTTGGCAGGGTGGGTATTTTTCGTCTTCGCCTTGCCTTTTTCGGGCATACTATTATATAATAGGTTATTATGCGTGCAGAAAGGCGGCGGCAGGATGAAACGGAAAAAAATACGGCGCGTACTGCTTGCCCTTTTATTGTTGGCGGCGCTGGCGTTTTGGCACAGCAACTGCACCTTGAGCGTGGAGCATTACGATTTCTCCTCCCCCACCCTGCCCCAGGGCTGGGACGGCGGAAAAATCGTGCATCTCAGTGACCTGCACGGCAAGGAGTTCGGCAAAGACAACGCGCGGCTGCTGCGCGCCGTGGAATCTGCCGCACCCGACCTGATTGTCATCACCGGTGACATCGCCGATGCCCAAAGCGGCTTGGAGTTTGCCCCCGCCCTTTTGCAGGGTCTTGCCGCCATCGCCCCCACCTACTATGTTTCCGGCAACCACGAGTGGGCAGCAGGGCTGATCACACAGCTGCGCACGCTTTTAGAGGATGCCGGCGTGGTGTGGCTCTACAACGAATACGTCCCCTTGCAGCGCGGCGGCGACACCATCGTGCTGGCGGGGGCGGATGACCCCAACGGCACCACCACGCAATCGGACACGGAGGCGATGGCCGCGCAGCTGCGCGCCGAGTATGGCGAGGTCTTCTGGATGCTGCTGGCACACCGCAACAATCTCTTTTCCCAGTATTACTGCCGCCTTGGTGCCGACCTGACCCTCAGCGGTCACGGACACGGCGGCATCTGGCGCCTGCCCTTCACTGACGGGCTCATCAGTCCCCTGCGGGAGTGGTTCCCCTCGTGGACGGACGGGTTTTACACCTGCGACGCCGGAGATTGCGGCGGCTCCCCCGTATTTGTCAGCCGCGGACTGGGCAATTCCCCCCGCGTGCCGCGACTGTTCAATCCGCCGGAGGTGGCGGTACTGACTCTGCACTCTACACCGTAAGAGGTTTCGATTATGAAAGAATTTTTGGCAGGAACATATGATGTGGCCGTTATCGGCGCCGGTCACGCCGGCATTGAGGCGGCGCTGGCAACGGCGCGGCTGGGCTTGGAGACCATCTGCTTTACCATCAATCTGGACGCGGTGGGCAATATGCCCTGCAACCCCGCCATCGGCGGTACCGGCAAGGGCCATCTGGTCCGGGAGCTGGACGCGCTGGGCGGTGAGATGGCAAGGGCTGCCGACAAGGCCTGCATCCAATACCGGATGCTCAACCGCGGCAAAGGTCCGGCGGTACACTCCCTGCGGGCGCAGGCTGACCGCCGCACCTATCAGCAGGTGATGAAGCACACACTGGAGCGGCAGGAGCATCTGGTGCTGCGGCAGGCGGAGGTTGTGGACATCCGCGTGACAGACGGCCGCGTTTCCCACGTTGTCATCCACACCGGCGCGGTGTTTGAAGTGCGCGCCGCCATCATCTGCACCGGCACCTATCTGCAGGGACGCACCATCGTGGGCGAGTGCATTGAGGAATCCGGTCCCGACGGAATGCACGCCTCCGGTCCCCTCACCGACGCCCTTTTGCGTCTGGGTCTTCCCCTGCGGCGGTTCAAGACCGGCACGCCCCAGCGCATCAACGCCCGCAGCATCGACTTCTCCCAGATGGAGGTGCAGGTGGGCGACGATGACCCCCAGCCTTTCAGCTTCACCACAGAGAAGGCACCGGAAAACCGTGCCGTCTGCTATCTCACCTATACCACGCCGGAGACCCACCGCATCATTCTGGACAATTTGGACAGAAGCCCCATCTATTCCGGCGTCATCGAGGGCATCGGCCCCCGCTACTGTCCCTCCATCGAGACCAAGGTGGTGCGATTTGCCGACAAGCAGCGCCATCAGCTGTTCATCGAGCCGATGGGTCTTGACACGGAGGAGATGTACATACAAGGCTTCTCCTCCTCTATGCCTGAGGAGGTGCAGCTGGAGATGCTGCACTCTATCCCCGGATTGGAGCGGGCGGAGATTATGCGCCCCGCCTATGCCATCGAATACGACTGCATCGACCCCCTCGCCCTGCACCCCACACTGGAGGTAAAGGCGGTGGAAAACCTCTACGGCGCGGGACAGTTCAACGGCTCATCCGGCTATGAGGAGGCGGCGGTGCAGGGCTTTGTGGCAGGCGTGAATGCCGCTATGAAGCTCTTAGACCGCGAGGCGCTGATCCTTAAGCGCAGCGAAAGCTATATCGGCACGCTGATCGATGACCTTGTCACCAAGGGTACCAACGAGCCCTACCGAATGATGACCTCCCGCTCGGAGTATCGGCTGCTGCTGCGGCAGGACAACGCCGATGAGCGGCTGTGTGCCATCGGTCACCGCATCGGCCTTGTCAGCGATGATCGGCTGGCGCAGGTGCAGGCAAAATACGACGCCGTTGCCAAGGAGATCCGCCGTCTGGAGCATACGGGCGTCCCCACCAGCGATGCCCTTAACGCGCTTTTGACCGAAAAAGGCACCACCCCCGTCACTGAGGGTGCGCGGCTGATCGATCTTTTGCGCCGCCCCCAGCTGACCTACGCCGATCTCGCCCCCTTTGATCCCGCCGCGCCGCAGCTGTCCGCCGCCGTGCGCGAGCAGGTGGAGATCAGCGTAAAATATGAGGGCTATATCCGCCGCCAGCTCAAGCAGGTGGCAGAATTTGAGAAGCTGGAGCGCCACGGGCTGCCCGAGGACTTTGACTACAGCGCCATTCAGGGTCTGCGCTTGGAGGCGCGGGAGAAACTGGCAGCGGTGCAGCCCCGCAATCTGGGGCAGGCCAGCCGCATCTCAGGCGTGTCCCCTGCGGACATCGCCGCGCTGATGATCGCTTTGGAGCGCGCGCGGCAGGAGAAATAAACAAAAAAGACTTGGAGCAAATGGCGGGGAGTCATAAAACAGTTGCACTCCCGGCAGAATTATCTGCCGGGAGTGTTCTTGTATAACGAAACACCCACCGAATATATCTTCAGTGGTTGTTTTTTTGATTTTCAACTAAATATATGTTATCAAGCGCCGTAGCAATAATGGTAGTCAAATATCCCGCGACTTTTTCTCTGTCGTGTTTATCCTTTTGCTGAATCCAATCAATGAGCATTCCAGCAAGTGCTTCTGTGTAAAATTTGGCTACATATTCCTTGAAATCTGAGTCAAATCTTTTCCGATTCTTATTTCAACCGAATTAATAACAGAGGTTATAATACCAAGAAAATCAGCACAAAAGAAGCGTTTCATCTTATCTCGGCCAATAGAGTTATATAAACTCTCCGATATTCTGACCGATGACGGTTATCCTGATGTACAGGTATTTATGAAAACTTACCGCAAAGCAGAGGCTATTGTGACACAGTATAACCAAGACCTTGCAGAATGGGAGCAGGCAGTTAAGAACGGACAGAAACCTGCCGCGAAACAGCACAGACCGCCCGAAAGACAAAGTGTGCGTAACAGGCTCAGACAGCTTCAGGAAGAGGGCAAACAGAACTCTCAGCCGAAGCAGAGAAAGAAATCCCAAGACAGGGACAGATAATCACGACATAGAAAATGACACCGCAGGGCAACCTGCCTTGCGGTCTTACATATATTCTGACAGTAAAACACCCTGCAAGATTTTTGCGTCTTGCAGGGTGTTACTTTGAATATTAAATAAATTTTATATATCTTTTTTCGCTCAATTTAATTCTGACATAAATCTTATTCATTTCCTGTATTACAGTAGCTATTATCGTTTGTATATTGGTAGTTTTTCCTTGTCCTTTGAATGAAAATAAATTTCAGTTCGTGCTCCCAACTTAACGGTATCATACATATCTACTAATTCATATCCGTTGGGGCAAGTGCTGGGTGTTTTCATTGTAAAGTCAGGATATTCCAGAGGGTAACAACGCCCATATAACATTTTTTCTAAGTTGCTGAAAATGATTTCCCAGTCATTTTGATTTTTTTCTATCATATCAAAAACAGAGAGCAACTCTTTCTTATAAAGAATTTTTCCATTTCCATCGTCTAAAATAATTTCGTCTGGCATTTTTTTGAGATATTGTTGTAAGGATAGTTCTTGTTTATATGGATAATAAGGATCATCCTCATTTTTCGCACCATCAAACTCATATCTGCCAATTTCACTACGATATTGAAAATTGCAGACAACTTTTTTGCCAACAGCAACCGCAAAACAAAAGTCAAAATGCCCGTTGGGAAATTGTTCAACGACAAAGCACACCGCAGTTCCTTTTGTATGTTGACCATAGTCTGTAGCATAAAAATGTGCCGCACACGGCCTGCACTGTGGAGCTAATCGTAAGAATGTAAAATGGTTTTCTTGTAGCAAACACGCACCAACGGAAGCAATCTCTTTGTCAGTATGCCCGAATTGCTCCTGATAATATTGCATCTCATGTCTGGCATTACACGTTGCAAACCTTTCCGCTTTTCTAACTTGTGGTGTGTAGCAATGAACAACCATAAACTTGAATGTATCCCATTTGTTTAACGGCGTATTAGTAGTCTCTTTCATATTATCTCTCCACAAATCTATAATCAAAGTATATAGCGAACAAAAATCCTGTTATCGTAATTATTATAGCACTCTAATACTAAAAAAGATAGATACCGATAGCAAAATACGCAATACCATCAATGGTCTCGATGAACAGTGCAAGCACTGCCATTGGTGGTATTTCTTTATTTTGCTCATAGGCAGACAAGGGCGATAAGCCATGAACTGGCTTACCGCCCCCAATCACTTATTCTGTTATGCGTTAATAATCTCGCTGTAAATGATTTCTCTAACTCTGGACTGAATTTCATTTATTTTCTGCACCCACAGCATAGCATTATCTGCTTTCGGTTGCTCGGTCACATTTTCCTGCTCTGCAATCTGCTTTGTCAGCAGGAGCAAATGCTCCTGTGCCTGTCTGTCAATATCTGCAAGGTAGGAGTTTAGTGTACCCTCAATTAGCATCGTGGTGTAAACAATGTGCCTATGCTCTTTCAGTTACTGCTTGTGGCGTTGTCCCCATAAGCCGATAGGCCGTGTTTCTTCTTCGGAAAGTATCAGACAA
>JAGBEA010000040.1 GCA_017937195.1 Oscillospiraceae bacterium
TCTGCTTTGCTATGCCTAAATACATGAAATCTGCCGTGAAAAGGGCTTGGCCCGATGTCGAATTGGCCCTCAAACGGCTCTGCAACGGACGTTGAGTGCGCAAGGTGATACTTTATATGACCTTCACTTTTTCATTCAACGTTGCTATAAGCTGTGAAGGGGGGTGTGAAGAATGGAAAGACTGATCAGGGCGATCCTTGAGCTGATTGAGAAGTGCGAAACCATTGAGGAGTTGCGGGAAAGTGTGAAGCGCGTTATGGGCGAATAAATGCGCAGTTTACTTTTGCGAAATTGTGTGGTATAATCAGTAAACAAGGGGCGATGACCTCAAGCCAGCTCTTTATAGGGAATTCCTTTCATTGGAAACCGTCACTGTCCAGAGTGGCGGTTTCTGCTCTTGATATCGAAAAACATTTAATACTTTTGTAATAAAATCTTGCGAACTTTTGTAACAACCCCTTGGTAGTCTATACTCGCAAGAGATAAAACTTTTTTCATCAATCTTCCTACCATATAAAGCGGAGAACCATCGCCCGGTTCTCCGCTTTATGGTTTTTCTGAGGTCTTTTCCGGACAACCCTGCCATACAATGGTGGAAAAAGGGCAGGAGATGATGCAATGAAAGCTTGTATTGCCGCGTCAGTGCTGTTGATGGTGCTGCTGTTCGGTGTGCCGTGGCTGCGCTATGCGCCGGAAAAGGGGCAGGAGGAGGTGCCGCAGCCGCTGTCCGCCGCGGCGGATGTGATCCGGGTGTGGGACGGCGAAAAGACACTGGAGATGACGATGGAGGAGTATCTGCCCGGTGTGGTGCGGGGCGAGATGCCCGCCTCCTTCGAGATGGAGGCGCTGAAGGCGCAGGCGGTGGCGGAGCGCACCTATATCTACTATAAAATGGCCGACGGTGGAAAACCCAATCACCCCGATGCCAATGTGTGCATGTCCAGCGCCTGCTGCAGCGCCTACACCTCCGCCGAGACCGCCGCAGCCAAGTGGGGCAGCCGCGCCGCGGAGTACGAATCGCGCATCCAAAAGGCGGTGCAGGAGACGGCGGGGCAGGTGATGCTCTACGGCGGCGAGCCCATTTTTGCCGCGTTCCACTCCTCATCCGACGGCGTCACTGCCAATTCGGGGGATGTGTGGGTGTCCGATCTGCCCTATCTTGCCAGCGTGGCAAGCCCCGAGGGGGCGGACAATGTGCCCAATTACTACAGTACGGTCACATTCAGCGCCGAGGAGTTTCAGCAGAAGTTCAAAGCCGCCCACGCCGAGGCGGTGTTCGGCGAGGATCCGCAGGGTTGGATCACCGACCCCGTGCGCAACCGCTCCGATCGGGTGGAGACCGTCACCATCGGCGGCGTCACCGTGGAGGGTACGGAGGTGCGCTCGATTTTTGCGCTGCGCAGCGCTTCTTTCACCGCCGAAGCCACCGCCGATAGTGTCACCTTCCGTGTCACCGGTTACGGGCACGGCGTGGGGATGAGTCAGTATGGCGCCAATGAGCTGGCGCGGCAGGGAAAGACATGGCAGGAGATCCTGCACTGGTACTACACCGGCATCAGCATCGAAAGCTATGTACAAACAAGATGAACTGTGATATGATCGTTTTACCGCAAGTTTACAAAATGTTTAGGAAAAAACTGCAAAAACGGCTATAATACCAATGAAACCATATTGATAAAAATACATAAGTGGGAGGTCGAGCCATGGCACGCAATATTTTGGTCGTGGAAGATGATCGTAATATATCGGATCTGATCCGGATGTATCTGGAAAAGGAAGGCTTTGAGGTCCGCATCGCCTATGACGGCGGCAAGGCGGTGGAGGAATTTGACAAACAGCAGCCTGATCTGGTGCTGCTGGACATTATGCTGCCGGTGATGGATGGCTGGGGCGTGTGCGCCCGCATCCGCGAGAAGGCAAAAACGCCCATCATTATGCTGACGGCGAAAAGCGAGGTCAACGACCGCATCACCGGTCTGGAGATGGGCGCGGACGACTATTTGGTCAAGCCCTTTGAGATGAAGGAGCTGATGGCGCGCATCAACGCGGTGCTGCGCCGCACTGAGATCCCCGACGACACCAAGAAGAAACTGACCTTCGACAAGCTGGTGATCAATCTGGACAGCTATGAGCTGACGGTGAACGGCGTCAAGGTGGACACGCCCCCCAAAGAGCTGGAGCTGCTGTACCATCTGGCGTCTACCCCCAACCGTGTGTACACCCGCAATCAGCTGCTGGACGAGGTGTGGGGCTTCGACTATTTCGGCGATTCCCGCACGGTGGATGTGCACATCAAACGCCTGCGCGAAAAGGTGGAGAATGTGTCCGAGCAGTGGGAGCTGAAGACCGTTTGGGGCGTAGGCTACAAGTTTGAAGTGAAGTAATGAAGAAGATCAAACGAAGATACAACAGTATGTACTGGCAGCAGTTCTTCCTCACCTCGGGGCTGGTGCTGCTGACGCTGGTGCTGTTGGGCGTATCCTTCTTCGCGCTGAGCCATCACCACACGATGACGGAAAAGCGCAGCGAAATGAAGACCCGTGCTGAGCTGGTGGCCCGCTTTTCGCTGGAGTATATGAAGGGTGAGTCGGGCAGCGATGTACAGGAGGATCTGCGCAATCTGGCGGGCGTTGCCACGCTGATGTCGGATGTGAATTTCCTCATCTGCAACGAGTATGGGCAGGTGATGCTGACCACCGATGAGCGTTTGGTGGGCAAGGCTGTGACGCTGCCCGGTGAGATGGTCTCCTCTGTGCTGAATAAAGGCGTGTATGAGGGTATGGGCAAGGCCGGCATCTATGAGCAAAAGCAGGTGCTGGTGGCTGTTCCCGTGGTGGACGGCGGCAAGACGGTGGGCATCGTGGTGGCTGTAATGGACGCCGCGGAGCTGATGGAGATGTGGAACTCCTTCTTGGGACTGTTTCTGATGACAGCCGCCATCGTCATGACGGTGGCGTTCGTTACCTCCTCGCTGATCTCCATGCGCCAGCTGCAGCCCATCCGTGAGATGGTGCAGGCCACCCGCGCCTATGGCGCAGGCAATTTTGATACCCGTATCTGCACCGCCGACCTCACCGATGAGATCGGCGAGCTGGCGCTGTCGTTCAACAATATGGCAGATTCGCTGGCAGAAACGGAGCGTCAGCGCAGTGACTTTATCGCCAACATCTCCCACGAGCTGAAAACGCCTATGACCACCATCGCCGGTTATACCGACGGCATTCTGGACGGCACGATCCCGCCTGCCAAGGAGCGGCAGTATCTGCAGATCATCTCCGATGAGAGCCGCCGCCTCAGCCGTCTGGTGCGCCGGATGCTGGACATCTCCCAGATCCAGTCGCTGGGTATCAAGCATAATTCCTTCGACCTTTGCGAAAGTATGCGCCTGTCCCTTTTGAGTATGGAGCAGCGCATTTTGCAGCGTGAGCTGGATGTGGATGCCCAGATCCCCGACGATTCGGTGCTGGTGCTGGGCGACAACGATCTCATTACGCAGGTGATCTACAACCTGCTGGAGAATGCCACCAAATTCGCCGCTCCCGGCTCCACGCTGCATCTGGGGCTGGAATGCGGTGCGGAAAAGGCGGTGGTCACCGTGCGCAATCAGGGTATGACCATCGAGCCGGAGGAGATCCCACTGCTGTTTGAGCGGTTCCACAAGTCGGACAAGTCCCGCAGCGCCGATAAGGACGGCTACGGATTGGGTCTGTATGTGGTGAAGACCATTCTCGACCAGCATAAAGAGAGTATTACCGTGACCAGTGAGGACGGCGTGACCGCCTTCAGCTTTACCATACAGCTGGCGCACCCCCTTACGCTGACGGAAACGGATAAAAAGCATTGAGAGGAAACCCTATGTTAGAAGAGAGAAATGAGGAGTTGACCCAACAGACGCGGGAGGTTGTGCTGTGGTACACACCCCGCCGCCGCGAGGGTGACGAGGTGGTCAGCTACTATGTGCAGCCAAAGTCGATGCCGGGCAAGGTGCGCCGCGCCGCTGCGCCTGCCGCGCCGAAAAAACGCAGCCGCCGCGGTCTGTGGATCTTTTTGAGCTGTATGGCGCTGGTGCTGGTGACAGTAGTGCTCGCCGCTATCTTTGCCCCTGATAAGAGCCACCGCCCCGACGACGGGCAGCTGCCCGATGGGGAGGGCGCCAGCAATATTATCGATATTTTTGATACGGCCAAGACCACCATCCCCACCTACGAGGGGGATGAGAATGTTCGGCTGGAGATCCGCACCTCCCGGGGGCCTCAGCTGACAGCGCAGCAGGTCTATGCTGCGGTAAATCCCAGCACCGTTACGGTGGTGGCGGTGGAGAGTAAGGATAAGGCTTCGGTGGGCACCGGCATCATTATGACCTCCGACGGCTACATCATCACCAACGCCCACGTGATCGCCGGTGCGTCCTCGTGCTGGATCGCGCTGGACACCGGTGTGACCTACGATGCGCTGCTGGTGGGCTACGATGAAAAGCAGGATCTGGCGGTGCTGAAGGCGGTGGATGCGTCCGATCTGCCGGCGGCGGAGTTCGGCGATTCTGACCGTATGGTGGTGGGCGATACCGCCTATGCCATCGGTAATCCTCTGGGGCTGGAGCTGCGCGGCACCATGACCGACGGCATCATCTCCGCGGTGAACCGCGCGGTGGAGCTCAGCGGCAATACTATGACGCTGCTGCAGACTACGGCTGCCCTGAATAACGGCAACTCCGGCGGCCCGCTGATCAACGCCTACGGGCAGGTGATCGGCATCAATGTGATGAAGATGAGCAACACCGATATGCTGTATGAGGCGTCGGTGGAGGGCTTGGGCTTTGCCCTGCCCATCAGTGATATGTACTATGTGGTCAACGACCTGATCGCCGTGGGCGAGTTCCGCGGCACGCCCGTGCTGGGCATCACCGTGCAGACACTGGCGGTGGAGGGCGGCGGCACCGCGGTGGTGGTCTATACCGTCACCAAGGGCAGCGGCGCCGACAAGGCAGGGCTGCAGTCCGGCGACGTCATCCTTGCTGTGAACGGCGAGGAGGTGTCGATCACCGATGATCTGCTGATCCTGCGCCGCGGCTACGGTATCGGCGATGAGATGCCGCTGACCGTGCAGCGGGGCGATCAGGTGATGGATGTGACCGTCACCCTCGGCTCGGACAAGGATCTGGATTAAACGCTTGCAAGACCGCACGGCGGACAGCTGTGCGGTCTGCTGCGGTTTTTGTAAAGCAGGAGGCATACTATGCAATTTCTTTATTGGCTGGAGGGGATCCGGAATCCAGTGCTGGACGGAGTCTTCTCTCTTATCACCCATCTGGGCAGCGAAACACTGTTCATCGCTATCGCCATCGTGGTGTTCTGGTGTGTGGGCAAAAAGCAGGGCTACTACCTGATGACGGTGGGCTTTTTCGGCACGCTGGTCAATCAGTTTCTCAAGCTGATGTTCCGCATCCCCCGTCCGTGGGTGCGTGACCCGTCCTTCACCATTGTGGAGTCGGCGCGTGAGGGCGCAACGGGCTACTCGTTCCCCAGCGGACACACCCAGAACGCGGTGTCCATTCTGGGCTGCCCTGCCCGCTTCAGTAAGAATAAGCTGCTGCGCATCGTGTGCGTGGTGCTGATTCTGCTGACGGGACTTTCCCGTATGTATCTGGGTGTACATACCCCATCTGATGTGGGGGTATCTCTGTTGGTGGGTGCGTTCCTCGTGTTTGTTTTCTACCCCTTCTTTGAGCGGGGCGAGGAAAAGCCGCTGCGGATGTACACGGCGATGGGCGCGTTGGCAGCGTTCGCGCTGCTGTATGTGCTGTTTGTGGAATTGCACGCGTGGCCTGCCAACATTGATGAGCACAATCTGGCATCGGGTATCAAGAATGGCTACTTGGTGCTGGGCTGCAGCTGCGGTATGCTGCTCTCCTGCGTGATCGAGCGCAGATACATCCGTTTTGAGGTGAAAGCGCCTCTCGCTGCCCAGATCGCCAAGGTGGTGCTGGGTCTTGGCCTGGTGCTGGGGCTGAAGGCGGGGCTGAAGCCGGTGTGTGTCGCCATCTGCGGCGGACACGCCTGCGCCACCGCACTGCGCTACTTTTTGCTGGTGCTGTTTGCCGCCTGCGTATGGCCGCTGACCTTCGGGTGGTTTGCCAAGGGCTGCCCGATGAAAAAATGGGTCAAAAAGGCGCTGATCGTCATGGCGTGTGTGGTGCTTTCGCTGGCGCTGCTGGCGGGCTATCTCTTCTGGGAGGTCACCCGCGACACCAAGCGCGCGCCTATCGCCACCGATAATGCGGAAAACAATCTCATTACCCCCTTGGGTGTGACTATGCTGTCCGGTCACCGCGCCGGCGGCGGTATTGCACCGGAAAATACACTGATGGCGCTGAAAAACTGCGTGGAGAGCGACAAATATCAGCTGGACATCTTTGAATTTGACATCCACCTCACCTCCGACGGCGTGCCGGTGCTGATCCACGACGGCACGCTGGATCGCACCAGTGATGCTGCCACGGTGTTCGGCGCGGAGGGCGTGAAGGTGGGGGACAAGACCTTTGAGCAGCTCAAGCAGCTGAATATGGGCGCCAAATTCGTGTCCGACAGCGGGGAGGCTCCCTTTGCCGCCCTCGGCGGCGAGGCGGTGCCGGATGATCTGCGTATCATCAGCCTCGGCGAGGCGCTGACCTATCTGGAGAGCAGCGGCAGCTACCACTACATCATTGAAATCAAGAACGGCGGTGAGGTGGGCTATCGCGCTGCCGATATTCTCTACGATACGCTGGTGCAGTTTGATGCGCTGGATCGCACGGTGGTGGGCACGTTCCACAATGAGATCACCGAATATGTGGACACCACCTATCCCGATATGCTGCGCAGTGCCGGCTTCAACGAGTGCATTGAGTTCTACCTCTGCTCACTGGTGAATTGGCCGGTGAAGGAGGGGAAGTTCCCCTTCGTGGCGCTGCAGATCCCCACCACCGACTATACGGTGAATCTGGGCACCAGCCGCGTGATCAACTATGCCCATAAGAACAACATCGCCGTGCAGTACTGGACCATCAATGACCCCGACGAAATGGCGCGGCTGCAGTCCATCGGTGCCGATGCCATTATGACCGACGTGCCCGATCAGGCGACGATGCTGGTGCAGCCATAACAGAAGAAAAAGTGAGTATTCCGATTGGAATACTCACTTTTTTTGTCCCTTGGACTGCCAAAGAGTTATCACGCCGGCGATAAGCAGATAGACACCGAAGGGCTTGCGCAGCATCGCTGTATCCACTGCCGTTGCCAGCAGCGCGCCTGCCGCCGCGGCGGCAATGCCCCACGGCGCGGCGGAGCGGATGACCTGCTTGTCCAGCAAGCCGTTTTTGCGGTGGAACAGCAGCCCGATGCCGGCGGTGGGCAGGAAGTACAGCAGGTTGATGCCCTGCGCTGTCACCTGATCCACGCCGAGGAACAGCGTCATAATAAGCAGCAGCAGTGTGCCGCCGCCTACGCCCCACGCCGAGAGGATGCCCGTGCCAAAGCCTACTGCAAGGGGCAGCAAAAAATTCATCACAGCAGATACCTCACACCGCCGTACAGCAAAAATGCGGCAAAGACGCGCCGCAGCCATACCACACTGATGCGCGCCATCAGCTTGCCGCCCAGCGCGCCGCCTGCCAAGCCGCCCAGCAGGTAGGGCAGGGCGGTCAGCAGCTCCAGCCCCGTGCGCCACCAATAGATGACGGCGCTGAGCAGGCAGATGGGGAAGATGACAGCCACGCAGGTGGCGTAGCTTTTCTTCTCCTCCACACCGCACCAACGCTGCAGCAGCGGTACCAATACCATACCGCCGCCGCCGCCGAACAGGCCGTTGGCTGCGCCTGCCAAGGCACCGCTGACGGATAATTTGAACCGGTTTGTCACACGCCCACCTCCTTGATGTATTTGTCCGGGACGTTTTCTCGCGTGTCATAAGAGAAACCGTCCCGGACACAAACGGGTCTCACTGAGTTTTGCTCCGCGCACGGGGCAAAATAAAGTGGGATTATTTTTCTCACCGACACGCGCGGGGAGAAAAATACGCTGCGGCTTCCCAGTGTGCGCGCCGCTTGGCGGCGGGTGCATGCAGGAAGCCGAACCCCCGACTCACTAAAAGTCCGATAGACTTTTAGTGAAGCTTTTTGAAGCTCTGGCAGTCGGTGCACTGATCCATAGCGGGGTTGCTCTCGTGGGTACCCACCTGAATGCTGCCCAGACCGCAGTGATCCACGTCTTTGCAGTGGTGTGCGCAGCTGGTCACGGAGCACTTGATGGAAGCGTTGGGGGTGCAGCTGCAGCCGTCGTTGGTGCGATTGATGTTCATATGGTTTTCCTCCTGAAAAAAGAATAAAAGCAGGCGATATGCCTGCGTGTAGTTTGCCCGAGCAAATTGAAAATATGTAAAAAAACGCGAAGTCCCGAAAGACTTCGCGTTTTATGCTTTTATATTCCCAGCAGGAACGAGGCGAAACGGAAATAGATCAAAAGGGAAGTGGCGTCCACGATGGTGGAGATGAAGGGGCTTGCCATTACCGCAGGGTCAAGACCGATCTTCTCTGCCAAAATCGGCAGGCTGCAGCCCACGCACTTGGCAAAAATCACCACGAAAAGGATGGTCAGGCAGACCACTGCGCACACCATCACGGTGATATCGCTGTTGCCCAGCAGCCAGCGATCCAGCAGCATCATCTTGGCAAAGTTGGCTACTGCCAGACAGATGCCGCACAGGAATGCCACCCGCAGCTCTTTCCAAATGACGCGCAGAATATCGGAGAAGTCCACCTCATCCAGACTCAGCGCACGGATCACCGCTACCGACGCCTGCGTGCCGGAGTTACCGCCGGTACCGCTCAGCATGGGGATGAATGCGTTGAGCACCAGACACGCACCCAGTGCGTCCTCATAGTGGTTGAGGATCATACCGGTGAAGGTGGCGGACAGCATCAGGATCATCAGCCACGGGATACGCGCTTTCCACGTGTCAAACACGCCGGTGCGCAGATAGGGCTTGTCCGAGGGCAGCATTGCTGCCATCTTTTCGAAGTCCTCCGTGGTCTCTTCTTCAATGACGTCCATAGCGTCGTCGACGGTGACGATACCCACAAGGCGCTTTTCCTTGTCCACGATGGGCATGGCAAGGAAGTCGTACTTGCTCAGCGCCTGTGCCACGTCTTCCTTATCGTCCATAGTGGAGGCCCACACCAGATTGGGATCCATCAGATCTTCGATCAGGTCATCCTCCTCCGCCAGCAGCAGATCGCGGACAGACAGCACGCCCAGCAGCTTGCGCTGGGGGTCGGTGACATAGAGCATATTGATGGTTTCCATATCGCCGCCGATGCGGCGGATGCGCTTGAAGGCGTCCGCCACGGTCATATCCTTCTTCAGCGACAGGAACTCCATATTCATAATGGAACCTGCGGAGTCCTCGGGATACTGCAAAATCTCATTCATAGACTTGCGCATCTCGGGGGTGGCTTTATCCAGAATACGGATCACCACGCTGGCAGGCATCTCTTCAATAATGTCCACCGCGTCGTCCAGATACAGCTCGTCCAGCACTTCCTTCAGCTCGGTGTTGGAGAAGCCGTTGATCAGCATCTCCTGACTATCGCTCTCCAGCTCGACGAACACTTCTGCCGCCAGCTCCTTGGGCAGCAGGCGGTACAGCAGAGGCATCGCCTCCTCGCCCGTCTCCTCCAGCAGCATGGCGATGTCAGCAGGCTCAAGGGGCAGGAAAAGCTCGCGCAGCTTGGCGTACTGTTTACTCTTGACCAAATCCTCAATTTCCAGCAGATATTGGTCCAGCATCTCTTCATAATCAAACATACACAGCTCCTCCTTTCCGAAAAAATAAAACCGCAACCTCACCTGCGATAGGCGTGTTGCGGAAGGAGTATTGACAGTCCGCCCCTTTCGGCAGACCGTCCCCCGTAACAAGCTTTAGCATCGCGGGGCGGTGAAACTGCATTAGATGATACCTTGGATTCGATATCGCCTGTTCAAACCAACTGATAGTGTCTCCACCATTTCGCGGCAGCAGTCCATATCCCTGCGGTAGCCTTACCTACCGGAGTGCGTATGATACCTTAATATCGTATTCCAATTTTTTTTTGCTGTCAACCTTTTTCTGCTGTGAGAAAGAGGAATTTTTACCCGCCGAAAATGCTTGTGGAGCTATGGCACGTGTGGTATAATATTATACTGCAAAAATCTCCGTTTGCGCCGAAGGCGCAGGAAGAAAGAGGTGAGGGGAATGGGCTTGCACGATGGACACAGACAGCGGAAAAAGCAGCGGTTTTTGCAGCACGGACTGGACAGCTTTGCTGACCACGAGGTGCTGGAGCTGGTGCTGTTTTACGCCATTCCCCGCCGCGACACCAATGAGACCGCCCACCATCTGCTCAGGCGGTTTGGCTCACTGAATGCGGTGCTGAACGCACCGGTGGAGGAGCTGCAGAAGGTGGAGGGTGTGGGCGAGAGTGCCGCGCTGTTGCTGCATTTGCTGCCGGCGGTGATGAACCGCGCGCAGCGCAATGAAACGGGCGATGTGATTCTCAACTCGGTGGACAGCGCCGGCGCTTACTTCCAGAAGCTGCTGCGGGGCGAGCGGCGTGAGGTGCTCTATCAGGTGTGCCTGGATGCCAAGGGCAAGGTGCTGGCGCACAAGCGGCTGTCCTCGGGTACGGTGGCGATGGCGCCGGTTAATGTGCGCGAGGTGGTGGAAAATGCCTTGTACACCGATGCCAGCAGCGTGCTGCTGGCCCATAACCATCCCAGCGGCATCGCGCTGCCCTCGGAGGATGATAGGCAGATCACCATGCAGATCCGGCAGGCGCTGGCGACGATGGGTATTACGCTGGCAGACCATATCATTGTGGCGGACAACGATTTTGTGTCGATGGCCGCCAGCGGAATGCTATTATAATGCTTCGCCAAAAATCAAAAATTTTTGGCGAGGATCGCGGCTTGCTGCAGCGCACTCACATACTTGCGTATGTTCGCACGTTTGCAAGCCGAGAAGTATTTTTTGCCACGTACACGCCGCGGCAAAAAATGAATTAAATTTTCTTTCGCCTTGCGGCGAAATTCTGTGAAACAGATTTAGTTTTCCAATCAGGAGGTGACTTATGCCTGATTTCAAAGTTGTATCCCCTTATGAACCCTCCGGCGATTTCCCACAAAAGTCAAGACTTTTGTGGGACCCCGTGATTTGACTCAAACGGCCGGAAGTGAATTCCGTCCGTTTCAAGATTTCGCCTTGCGGCGAAATGCTTGACGCCGTTTACACGGCGGCAGGCTGATCGCCGGATATTTTTTCAGTTTTCCAGTCAGGAGGTAGTTTATGCCTGATTTCAAAGTTGTATCTCCTTATGAACCCTCCGGCGATCAGCCGGAGGCCATCGCCGCGCTGGCGCAGGGTGTGGAAAACGGCTTGCGTGAGCAGGTGCTGATGGGCGTGACCGGCAGCGGCAAGACCTACACCATGGCCAAGGTCATCGAAAAGGTGCAGCGCCCCACACTGGTGCTGGCACACAATAAGACGCTGGCGGCACAGCTGTGTGAGGAGTTCCGCGAGTTTTTCCCCGAAAACGCGGTGGAATACTTCGTGTCCTACTACGATTATTACCAGCCCGAGGCATATATTGCCCACACGGACACCTATATCGAAAAAGACGCCTCCACCAACGAGGAGATCGACCGCCTGCGACTGAGTGCCACCTGCGCCCTGCTGGAGCGGCGGGATGTGATCGTGGTGGCGTCGGTCAGCTGTATCTACGGCTTGGGTGAGCCGGAGGATTTTGCCAAAATGATGATCTCGCTGCGGCAGGGGATGACCCTTGATCGCGACGATCTGCTGCGCCGTCTGGTGGAGATCCGCTACGAACGCAATGATGTGGCCTTTGAGCGCAACGTGTTCCGTGTCCGCGGCGACACGGTGGAGCTGTATCCTGCCTACTATAAGGACAAGGCCATTCGCGTGGAGTTCTTTGGTGACGAGATCGACCGCATCACCGAGTTCCACCCCGTCACCGGTATTGCCAACCGCACGCTGCAGCACATCGCCATCTATCCTGCCAGCCACTATGTCACCCCTCGCGACAAGATGGAGCGGGCGATGAAGGTGATCCGAGAGGAACTGGAGGAGCGGGTGCATTACTTCGAGGAGAATAACAAGCTCATCGAGGTGCAGCGCATCCGCCAGCGCACGGAGTACGATATGGAGATGATGACGGAGCTGGGCTACTGCTCCGGCATCGAGAACTATTCCCGCGTCATTTCCGAGCGCCCCGTAGGCTCGCCGCCTATGACGCTGCTGGACTTTTTCCCCGAGGATTTCGTCCTCTTTGTGGACGAGAGCCACGTGACACTGCCGCAGGTGCGGGCGATGTATAACGGCGACCACGCCCGCAAGACAAGCCTTGTGGAGTACGGCTTCCGCCTGCCCTGCGCCTTTGATAACCGTCCGCTGAAGTTCGAGGAGTTTGAACAGCGGTTTTCCCAAGCCATCTATGTGTCCGCCACCCCCGGCGACTATGAAAAGGAACACTCCGACCAGACGGTGGAGCAGGTGATCCGCCCCACCGGTCTGCTGGATCCGCGGGTGGAGGTGCGCCCCGTCACGGGACAGATCGACGATCTGGTGGAGGAGATCCGCCAGCGCACGGAGAAGAACGAACGCGTGCTGGTCACCACGCTGACCAAGCGGATGGCGGAGGATCTCACCGCCCATTTCCGCGGCGTCGGCATCCGCGTGCGGTATATGCACAGCGATGTGGCGGCGCTGGAGCGTATGGAGATCATCCGCGACCTGCGCTTGGGCGAGTTTGATGTGCTGGTGGGCATCAACCTGCTGCGTGAGGGTCTGGATCTGCCGGAGGTCAGCCTTGTGGCGATTCTGGATGCCGACAAGGAGGGATTCCTCCGCAGTGAGACCAGCCTCATTCAGACCATCGGCCGCGCCGCGCGCAATGCGGAGGGCTTGGTGATCCTCTATGCCGATACCGTCACGCCCTCTATGAAGCGGGCGATGGATGAAACGGAGCGCCGCCGCAAAAAGCAGCACGCCTATAACGAGGCCCACGGCATCGTGCCGCAGACCATCCGTAAGGGTGTGCGGGAGATGGTGGAGATCAGCCATACCGCCGAGGAGGCATCGAAAAAGAGCAAGAAAAAGCTCAGCGATGCTGAGCGGCAGGAGACCATCCGGCGTTTGGAAAAGGAGATGCAGGCGGCATCCAAGATGCTGGAATTCGAGTATGCTGCGCTGCTGCGTGATCAGATTATTGAGCTGCGCAAGCAGGGGAAATAAAAGAACAGCCGCAGCATACTCGAATCGCCGGAAGTCCGGCGCACAAGCGTTTTGCCGCAAGGCAAAACCTTGAACCTGCCGGAATTCATTTTCGGCAGGTTGAGTGAAATGAAGGGGTCCCCGTTCGGACAAAGACCGAATGGGGAGGTATGCTGCGCTGCTGCGCGATCAGATCATTGAATTGCGCAAGCAGGAGAAATAGAGAGAAACCTATGAAAAAGTACCTTTCCTATCTGTATGTGATACTTGGCGCGGTGTGCTGGGGCTTGATCGGCCTTTTCAACCGCGCGCTGGGCGAACTGGATGTATCCGTGTTTCAGCGGGTGTGCATCCGCAATTTCGGCGCACTGATCCTGCTGACGGCGGTGTTTGCCGTCACGCGGCGCAGCGTGTTCCGCATTCAGCTGCGCCACCTGCCGTGGTTTTTCGGCAGCGGTTTGATCAGTATTTTCGGCTTGAGTCTGGTGTATTTCCAGTGTCAGGCGGAGTGCTCACTGGCGGTGGCAGGCATTTTGCTGTACCTCGCCCCGTCCTTCGTGGTGCTGATGAGCGCGGTGCTGTGGAAAGCGCCCATCACCCGGCGCAAGGTGGCAGCGCTGCTGCTGGCACTGCTGGGCTGTGGATTGGTCAGCGGCATCGTGGGCGGTGAGCTGACCGCATCGCCCCGCGGATTGCTGCTGGGTGTGGCATCCGGCTTCTGCTATGCCACCTACACCGTGTTCGCCCACTATGTGCTCAAGCACTACGACAGCCTCACGATGACCTACTGGACATTCGTGGTGGCGGGACTTGCCTCCCTCTTCTTCTGGGATACGGCATCGCTGGTGGCTGTGGCATCCGACAGCCGCGGCATCATCGGGATGCTGGGGCTCATCGTGGTGGCAACGGTGCTGCCCTATCTTTTCTACACCAAGGGATTGGAGGGCGTGGAAGGCGGCAAAGCCTCCATCATCGCCAATGTAGAGCCTGTGGTAGGCGCGCTGGTGGGTGTATTCGTGTTCGGTGAGACGCTGAGTGTGTGGGTGATCCTCGGGATCGTCTGCGTGCTGGGCGGCGTGGTGCTGCTGGCAAAGGAGGATTGAATATGGCCAAGGAAAAAGACGTCAAAACCAATGTGATGCGTGTGCTGGAGCAGAAGAAGATCTCCTACACCGCCCACAGCTATCCCACCGACGGCGCCATCGACGGCGTTAGCGTGGCGAATATGCTGGGGCAGGACACCGAGTGCGTGTTCAAGACGCTGGTGGCAAAGGGTGCCTCCGGCGGCTACTATGTATTTGATATTCCGGTGGCGGAAACACTGGATCTGAAGAAAGCGGCACGGGCGGTGGGGGAGAAGTCTATCGTGATGCTGCCGCAAAAGGAGCTGCTGCCCCTGACCGGCTATGTCCACGGCGGCTGCAGCCCCGTTGGCATGAAAAAACAGTTCCCCACCGTGTTCCATGAGACGGTGGAGATCATCGATACCATTATGGTCAGCGCCGGAAAGATTGGCTGTCAGGTGCAGTGTGAGCCCGCCGCGCTGATGGAGTTGCTGGATGCCCGCGCGGCGGACATCGTGGTGGAGTAAAGGAGCAGCTATGACCCATACATCCCGTGAATTGCTGGAGCGCTTCCAGATCCGTAAATCCAACAAGCAAAAGCAGCTGTTCCGCGATTGGCTGTGCCGGCAGCTGGAGCAGGCGGGCTATGCCCCTGCCGTGGAAAAGCACCGCGGTATTTATACCAGCCACAATGTGGTGGCAGGCGACCCCGACAAGGCAAAGGTGCTGGTAACAGCGCACTACGACACCTGCGCTGTGCTGCCTTTCCCCAATTTCATCACGCCCCGCAGCCTTTTTTGGTATCTGGTGTATCAGCTGGTGATCGTGGCAGTCTTTTTTGCTATGGTGTTCGTGGTGACTTTCGGCGCCACACTGGGGGCAGCGTGGCTGCTTGACGATACAGATGCTGCATCGACCGTGGGAATGATCGCCGGCTATGCGGTGCTGATTTTTGATCTGTGGTGGATGTTTGACGGTAAGGCTAACCGCCATACCGCCAACGATAACACCTCCGGCGTCATCACGCTGCTGGAGCTGGCGCTGACGCTGCCGGAGGAGTTGCGAGACGGCGTGTGCTTCGTGTGGTTCGACAATGAGGAGCGTGGCTTGCTGGGATCTTCCGCCTTTGTAAGAAAGCACAAGGCGGCGAAGAAAAATGCGCTGGTGCTGAACTTTGACTGCGTCAGCGACGGCGATTCCATCCAGTTCTTCCCCGGTAAGAGTGTGAAGAAGTCGGCGGCTATGGAGCTGCTTGCCGAGAGCTATCTGCCTGCCGGCGATAAGAGGGTGGAGGTGGTGGCAGGCTTTGGGTTCTACCCATCCGATCAGGCGCAGTTTCGCCGCGGCGTCGGCGTGTGTGCGCTGAAAGAAAGTAAATTGTTCGGTTACTATATGGACCGCATTCATACCAATCGTGACACGGTGCTGGATGAGGACAATATCGCACTGCTGCGCAGCGGCACGGTGCGGCTGATCGGCGCAATGAAAGAGAAGGAACTCTATGCAAAGTGAAATTTTCATCAAAGGTGCAAGAGAGAATAATCTGAAGAATATCGATGTCACCATCCCGCGTGATAAACTGGTGGTGATGACGGGTTTGAGCGGCAGCGGCAAATCCTCGTTGGCGTTTGACACCATCTATGCCGAGGGACAGCGCCGCTATGTGGAGAGCCTCAGCTCCTATGCCCGTATGTTTTTGGGACAGATGGACAAGCCGGATGTGGACTATATCGACGGTCTTTCCCCCGCCATCTCCATCGACCAGAAGACCACCAGCAAGAACCCCCGTTCCACGGTGGGTACGGTGACGGAGATCTACGACTATCTGCGCCTTCTGTGGGCGCGGGTGGGTACGCCCCATTGCCCCAAGTGCGGTCGTGAGATCCGCCAGCAGACCATTGACCAGATCATCGATCAGATTCTGACACTGCCGGAGGGCACGCGTATCCAGATTCTCGCCCCCGTGATCCGTGGGCGCAAGGGTGAGCATACCAAGATTTTTGACGATGCCCGCCGCAGTGGCTATGTCCGCGTGCGTGTGGACGGCAATCTCTATGAGCTGAGCGAAGAGATCCCACTGGAGAAGAACAAGAAGCACACCATCGAGGTGGTGGTGGATCGCTTGATCGTCCGCGCCGATATTCAGCAGCGCCTGACCGACTCGGTGGAGACGGCATCCGCCCTCTCCGGCGGCATCATTGTGGTCAATCTCCTGCGCGAGGAGCAGGATCTCACCTTCTCCCAGAACTATGCCTGCGACGATTGCGGCATCTCCATCGAGGAGCTGACGCCGCGGATGTTCTCGTTCAACAACCCCTACGGCGCCTGCCCCACCTGCACCGGTCTTGGCAACCAGCTGAAGGCAGACACCACCCTCATCATCCCCGATGAAAGCTTGTCCATTCTGGACGGTGCTATCGTTGCCCCCGGCTGGAACTCTATCCGCAGCGACGGCATCTCCCGTATGTATTTTGAGGCGCTGGCCAAGAAGTATAACTTCTCCCTGCGCGAGCCGGTGCAGAATCTCAGCGCCGCCGTCAAGGAGATCATCTACTACGGCACCAAGGGCGAAAAGCTGGAACTGCACTACGATCAGCCCCGTGGCAAAGGCGTGCTGTATCAGGCATTCGAGGGTATCGCCAACAATCTGGAGCGGCGCTATCACGAGACCCAGAGCGACGCGTCCAAAAAAGAGATCGAGGAGTTTATGGGCGAGTGTCCCTGCCCCGATTGTCACGGTCGCCGTCTGCGGCCGGAGGCGCTGGCGGTCACTGTGGGCGGGAAGTCCATCCACGATGTGACGGAGCTGTCCATCAATGAGGAGCTGGACTTCTTCGACGCGCTGGAGCTGACGGAGACGCAGCAGCTGATCGCGGCGCAGATCCTCAAGGAGATCCGCTCCCGACTGGGCTTTTTGCAGTCGGTGGGTCTGCGGTATCTGACGCTGTCCCGCTCCTCCGGCACACTGTCCGGCGGCGAGAGTCAGCGCATCCGCCTTGCCACCCAGATCGGCTCGAGCCTGATGGGCGTGCTGTATATTCTGGATGAGCCGTCTATCGGTCTGCACCAGCGGGACAATGATAAGCTGCTGGCTACGCTCAAGCGCCTGCGGGATCTGGGCAATACGCTCATCGTGGTGGAGCACGACGAGGATACCATGCGCGAGGCTGACTATCTCATCGATATCGGTCCCGGCGCCGGCGCACACGGCGGTGAAATCGTGGCTGCCGGTACGCCTCAAGAGGTGATGGACAATCCCGACAGCCTGACGGGTCAGTACCTGAGCGGTAGGAAGAAAATCGAAGTGCCTGCCGTCCGCCGCCGCGGAAACGGACAAGTGCTGACGGTGCGCGGCGCTGCGGAGAACAATCTGAAAAATATTGATGTATCCATTCCGTTGGGCGCGTTTACCTGCGTTACCGGCGTCAGCGGCAGCGGCAAATCCTCACTGGTGAACGAGATTTTGTTCAAAAAGCTGGGCGCTACGCTGAACCGGATGAAGGCCCATCCCGGTAAGCACCGGTGCATTGAGGGGATGGAGCAGCTGGACAAGGTCATCAACATTGACCAAAGTCCCATCGGGCGCACGCCCCGCTCCAACCCTGCCACCTATACCAATCTTTTTAATGAGATCCGCAATCTGTTTGCCTCCACCCAGGAGGCGAAGGCGCGGGGCTATAATGCAGGCCGCTTTTCCTTCAATACCCGCGGCGGACGGTGCGAAGCCTGCGCCGGCGACGGTATGCTGAAGATCGAGATGCACTTCCTGCCGGATATCTATGTCCCCTGCGAGGTGTGCAAGGGGCGCAGATACAACCGCGAAACGCTGGAGGTGCGGTATAAGGGCAAGAACATCGCCGATGTGCTGGAGATGACGGCGGAGGAGGCGAGAGAGTTCTTCGCCCCCGTGCCCAAGATCGCCGCGATGCTGCAGACGCTGTGCGATGTGGGACTGGGCTATGTGAAGCTGGGTCAGTCCTCCACCACCCTCAGCGGCGGCGAGGCGCAGCGCGTAAAGCTGGCAACGGAGCTGGCGCGGCGTGCCACGGGACGCACCATCTATATTCTTGATGAGCCTACCACCGGTCTCCACGCAGACGACGTGAAGAAGCTTTTAAGCGTGCTGCAGCGGCTGGTGGATGCCGGCAACACGGTGCTGGTCATCGAGCATAATCTGGACGTGATCAAGTGCGCCGACTATATCATCGACCTCGGTCCCGAGGGCGGCAGCGGCGGCGGCACGGTGGTCTGCACCGGCACGCCGGAGGAAGTGGCGCAGTGCGAGGCATCCTATACGGGACAGTACCTCAAAAAGTGCCTTGAAATGTAACACACTGTCCTCCCCGCCCCGGCATAGAATGGGGCGAGGTGATGGAGATGGCATTGCTGTATGACGGCGTGATCGCGTTTTTGGCGGCGGTGGGTCTGTCGGCGCTGATGTGGCTGCTGGCAGGTGCGCTGCTGCACCGCAGAAGCCGCACCGTCCGCGCGGCGGTGGTGCTGCCCGTTAGGGACAGCGCGGAAGAAATGGAAGATGATGTGCGCCTTTTGCTGGGGGAGTATGACCCCACCGGCAGAGGCTTGCCGGTGCTGATCGCGGACTGCGGCTTAACGCAGGAGGCGGCGGCGCGGGCGGAAATACTGGCGCGCAGCGATCACCGCATTGCGGTGGTGCTGCCGCAGGAGATCTTAAACTTTTTCGCATAAGAGGTGTAAGATGGGTGAACGCTGCACGGTGGAGGGCACCGTAGAAAACCTGATCTTTCAAAATGAAGATAATGGCTATACCGTGCTGTGTCTGGTCACCGATCAGGGCGAGGCCATCACAGTGGTGGGCTGCATCCCGTGTGTGGCGCCCGGTGAGGGGATGACCGTCACCGGCGTGTGGGTCAATCACCCCACCCACGGTGCGCAGCTGACCGCCGAGCTGGTGGAGCGGCGGATGCCGGAGGGGGAGGACGAGATCGTCTCCTACCTTGCCAGCGGCATCATCAAGGGCGTGGGTCCTGCCACTGCCGCCCGCCTGGTGGAGCGCTTTGGCGCAGACACACTGGCGGTCATCGAGGAGGAGCCGGAGCGGATGAGCACCATCAAGGGGATCACCGCCAAGAAGGCTATGGAGATCGCCAACGCCTTCCGCGAGCTGACCGGTCTGCGGCGCGTGATGGAGTTTATGGCGCGCTATGACCTGCCCACCACCCTCGCTATGCAGCTGTACCGCACCTATGGCGGCGAGGCGCTGCCGCGGCTGAAGGAGAACCCCTATCTGCTGTCCGGTGAGCGCTACGGAATGGATTTTTCCACTATGGATGAGATCGCGCTGAGTATGGATTTCGGCGCGGATGATCCCTGCCGCGTGGAGGCTGCCATTGAATATGAACTGACTTATAATCTGAATAACGGACACGTGTTTCTGCCCCGCGGCAAGCTGGTGGCTGCCACCGCGCAGCTGATCGACCTGCCGGAGGATACGGTGGAGATGGCGCTGGATCGCCTGATCGGCAGTATGGCGGTGGTGCAGCAGACGGTGGCCAATGTGGAGGCCTGCTATCTGCGCAGCTACTACGAAGCGGAGGTCTACGTGGCGGACAAGCTGCTGTCGCTGCGCTATGTGGAGCAGCCGCCTCTGCGCAGCAGTGTGGAGCGCGCCATCGGCGAGATGGAGCGGCGGCAGGGTATCGACTATGCACCTGCCCAGCGCGAAGCGGTGCTGACGGCGGCGGAGGAGGGCGTGCTGCTGCTGACCGGCGGTCCCGGTACCGGCAAGACCACCTCCGTGCGCGCCATTGTGACACTGTATCAGAAGCTGGGGCTGGATGTGCTGCTGCTGGCGCCTACGGGGCGTGCTGCCCAGCGCTTGGGCGAGGTGTGCGGTATGGAGGCACAGACCATCCACCGCTGCCTCGGTATGGCGTTTAACGAGCTGACCGGTGAGGTGACTTTCCGGAAAAATGCCGCCGATCCGCTGGAGGCGGACGCGGTGATCGTGGATGAGATGAGTATGGTGGATCTGCAGCTGATGCGTGCGCTGCTGTCGGCGCTGCATCCCGGCTGCCGCCTTGTGATGGTGGGCGACCCCGATCAGCTGCCCTCAGTGGGGGCAGGCAATGTGCTGGGCGATCTGCTGCGCAGCGGCGCTATCCCCACGGTGGTGCTGCGGCAAATCTTCCGTCAGGCGGAGCAGTCCGCCATCATCCGCAATGCCCACGCGGTGAACCTGGGTTCTGCACCCTCACTGGAGAGCAATCAGGGCGACTTCTTCTTTATGTGCCGCCGCACACCGGACCGGCTGGTGCAGACGGTGGTGGAGCTGTGCCGCACCCGCCTGCCGGAGAATATGGGTATCCCTGCCGATCAGATTCAGGTGCTCAGTCCCACCCGCAAGGGGGAGATGGGCACGGCCAATCTCAACCGCGCGCTGCAATCGGCGCTGAATCCGCCTGCTGCCGGCAAGCGGCAGAAGACGTGGGGCGATATCGTGTTCCGCACCGGCGATCGGGTGATGCAGAATAAGAACAACTACGATGTGGTGTGGGAGAAGGATGACGGCACTATGGGCACCGGTATTTTCAACGGTGATGTGGGCGTCATCGAGGACATCGACCCCTCCGGCGAGCTGCTGACCATCCGCTTTGATGACCGCACCGCCGTGTATCCTGCCGACCTGCTGGGTCAGCTGGATATGGCTTATGCCATCACCGTACATAAGGCGCAGGGCAGCGAATATCGGGCAGTGGTTCTGGTGTCGGCTCCGGTGGCACCGTCGCTGCTGGTGCGGGGCGTGCTGTATACTGCCATCACCCGCGCCCGTGATCTGCTGATTCTGGTGGGTGACGATGTGGTGCCGGCGCGGATGGCTGCCAACGATAAGCAGCAGCGGCGCTACAGCGGTCTGCGCCGGAGATTGAAGGAGCGCAGCGAGACGAGATGAGCATTCTGGATTTGTTGTTTCCCCGCCGCTGTCCTTTCTGCGGAAAACCGGTGGGGAAGAAGCTGCTGTGTGACAGCTGCCGCGAAATGCTGCAGCGCAAAGAACCGGGCGTTATCACGCTGCAGGGGATGCGCTGCGTTTCTCCGCTTTTTTATGAGGGGAACGAGCGCCGCGCCATTCTGCGCTACAAGTTCAACCGGAAAATGGGCGCGCTGGATTGCTTTGGGCGATTGATGGCGCAGAGTGCCGCGCAGGAGTTTTCCGGCGAGTTTGACACCGTCACATGGGTGCCGGTCAGCCAAAAGCGCCTGCGGGAGCGTGGCTACGACCAAGCCCGCCTGCTGGCACAGAGTATGTGCCGGAATTGGCAGACGGAGCCGGAATCGCTGCTGTGCAAAACGGTGGATACACCGGCACAGTCAGGCTTGAAACGGGTGGAGGAGCGCCGTGCCAATGTGCTGGGCGTATATGAGGTGGTGCAGCCGGTGTACGGCAAACGGATTTTGCTGGTGGACGATATTGTGACCACCGGTGCCACGCTGCACGAATGTGTACGGGTGCTGAATGAGGCGGGCGCGGCAGAGGTGCTGTGCCTGACGCTGGCACGCAGGCGGTAAGACGGCATAATCGCCGCGGCTGTGTGGAATACTGACCAAAAGTGCGCAGAAAAGGGACGAGTTATGACCTATATGTGAATTTCCGTTGATTCCTCTTGCAAAAACGGAAAAGGGACAGTATAATAAGCATTCGAGGAAGAAACGGCCGTCAGGCCGAAACCATACTAACAGAAACAAAATGAGGTGCAATTTATGTGTTCTTTGGCGAAGGATATCGGTATTGATCTGGGTACCGCATCTGTGCTGGTATATGTGAAGGATAAGGGCGTTGTGCTCAACGAGCCCTCCGTGGTGGCCATCGACAAGAATGACGGCCGCCTGCTGAAGGTGGGCGCGGAAGCGCAGGCTATGCTGGGTCGTACCCCCGGCAATATCGTGGCGATCCGTCCCCTGCGTGAGGGCGTCATCTCCGACTACGATATGACCGAGCGTATGCTCAAGGAGTTTATCCACAAGGTGGCAGGCGGCTTCCAGTTCTTTAAGCCCCGCGTCGTCATCTGCGTTCCCTCCGGCATCACGGAGGTTGAAGAGCGCGCCGTCATCGACGCCGGCATTCAGGCCGGTGCCCGCCGCGTGTATCTGATCGAGGAGCCCGTGGCAGCTGCCATCGGCGCCGGCATCGACATCGCCAAGCCCGACGGCCATATGGTGGTGGATATCGGCGGCGGTACTGCGGATATCGCGGTGATCTCCCTCAGCGGCGTGGTGGAATCTGCCTCCATCAAGGTGGCAGGCGACCAGTTCAACGAGTCCATTGTGAAATATATGCGCCGTAAGCACAACATCCTGATCGGCGAGCGCACCGCCGAGCTGATGAAGATGGAAGTGGGCTGCGTGTTCCCCAAGGAGACGGAGGCCACCATCGAGATCAAAGGCCGCTGCCTGATGACCGGCCTGCCCAAGAGCACCATTGTCACCTCCACCGAGATGATGGAGGCTGTGGAAGAGCCGGTGGAGCGCATCCTTGAGGCAATCCACGGCGTGCTGGAGCGTACGCCCCCCGAGCTGGTGGCGGATATCTCCAACAACGGCATCGTGATGACCGGCGGCGGCAGTCTGGTGGACGGCTTTGACAAGCTGATCACCGCCCGTACCGGCATCCATACCGTAGTGGCAGAGAATGCCATCTCCTGCGTGGCAGAGGGTACCGGCAAGAGTCTGGACTCGCTGAACGCAATGCAGGACGGTACGGTGAATCTGTCCCGCAGAAAGCAGATGAACTAAAAGAATCGTGCGCTGCGAAACTTCTGTTTCGCAGCGCGCTTTTCCGGTTTCCGTGAGGTAATATTATGAAGTTTTCTTCCAAAGTTGAAAAATGCGAGCTGTCCCCTATGCGCAAGTTTCACCCCTATGCGGTGGCTGCCAAGGCAAAGGGTCGCAGCATCTATCATCTGAATATCGGTCAGCCCGACATTGCCACGCCGCAGGCCTACTTTGACGCGGTGCGCAGTTTTGACCGTCCGGTGCTGGAATACGCCCCCTCCGGCGGTATTCCCGAGCTGATCGCTGCGGTGCAGAAGTATTATGCCGATCTGGACATCCACTACACCGCCGATGAGATCCTCATCACCACCGGCGGCAGTGAGGCACTGCAGATCGCCATCAACTGCATCATCGATGACGGCGATGAAATCATTATTCCCGAGCCGTTTTATCCCAACTACAATACCATCGTCCATACCTGCGGCGGCAAGATCTGCCCCGTCCCCACCAAGCCGGAGGAGGGGTATCACTACGCCACGCGGGAGAAGATCGTTTCGCGCATCAATGAGCGCACCCGTGCCATTTTGCTCACCAACCCCGGCAATCCCACCGGCACTGTGCTGACGGCGGAGGAGATGCGGATGCTGGTGGATATCGCCAAGGAGTACGATCTGTTCCTCATCGGCGACGAGGCGTACCGCGAGTTCGTCTATGGCGGCGAGGCGCTGCAGTCCTTCGGCTCTTACGACGATGCCCGTGAACATATCATCGTGGTGGACACGGTGTCCAAGCGGTTCTCCGCCTGCGGCGCCCGTGTGGGCTGCCTGCTGAGCCACAACAAGGCGTTTTTGGATCACGCTATGAAGTACTGCCAGTGCCGTCTGGCGGTGGCTACGCTGGATCAGGTGGCGGCTGCCGCGCTGTACAGCGTGGACGGCGACTATTTTGCCGCAGTGCGTGAGGAGTATAAGCTGCGCCGCGATACCGTGGTGCGCAAGCTCAAGGAGATTCCCGATGTGATCTGTGAGTGCCCCAAGGGCGCCTTCTATCTGATGGCGGCGCTGCCGGTGGACGACGCGGACAAGTTCCAGCGCTGGCTGCTGGAGGAGTTCGAGGATAACGGCGAAACGGTGATGTTCGCCCCGGGCGAGCCTTTCTACGGTACGCCGGGCAAGGGAAAGAACGAGATCCGCATCGCCTATGTGCTGCAGCAGCAGAAGCTGGAGCGGGCCATGGATCTGCTGGCGCTGGGCATCAAGGCCTACAACGCAAGATAACAAAAAAGATGGACGCGGAAGCGCCCATCTTTTTTGCTTGCAAAAGGGCGGGCGGAAAGGGTACAATAAAGAAAAAAAGCAGGAGGAACGGTATGTTTCAGGGATATACGCAGGAAACGGTGGATTTTATGTGGGGCATCCGCTTCAATAACGAGCGCACTTGGTTTATGGAGCATAAAGAGCAGTATCAAAAGCATCTGCTGGAGCCCACCCGTGCGCTGGCTGAGCAGGTTTATGCCGGTCTGCGGGAAAAGCTGCCGAATGAGCCGCTGATGATGAAGGTGTCGCGGATCTACCGCGATGCCCGCCGCCTCCACGGCAGAGGCCCTTACAAGGATCATCTGTGGTTCTGCGTGCGCACCGGCGATGAGGATTGGACCGGTCGTCCTACCTTCTATTTTGAGATCGCACCGGACTACTACAGCTACGGTATGGGTTTTTGGGCGGCGTCACCTGCCACGATGGAGCGCTTCCGCAAGCAGGTGCAGGCAGATCCGCGGGAGCTGGAAAAGCTGGTACGCGATTTCAAGTGCAGCGGGCGGTTTGAATTGGTGGGTCCGGAGTACGCCCGCGACAAGGGTGCCCCCAGCGAGCTGCTGCGGCCGTGGCTGCAGAAGAAGAGTCTGTCGCTGCAGTTTGAAAAACCGCTGGACGAACGGATCTTTTCTCCTGCGCTGGCAGAGGAGATCGTGGCAGAACTGGCGGAACTGGTGCCGCTGTACCGCTTTTTTGCCAAGCTCTGCGCTGCGGCGGAGTGATATGTTAACAAGTTGTAAAAATGTCCAAAAGTGGACATCCTACCCTTGACAGTGGGGAATACGGCTTGATATAATACCTGTCGGCAATTTAATCTTCCCACCATATGAGGGAGTAATTCCACCTGCCCGCGCAGGTGAAACAGGTTCGTCACTCGGCTTAATGGCCCGGCCTGTTTTGAAAGAATGAGACTCATACGCAAGCCCTACCCCGGCAAGCGTATGAGTTTTTCTTGTATATAGGAAAATCATAAAAATTAAGATAAAGGAGCGAATCGACATGATGGAACGGGAGTATACCCTGTCCAAAGAGCAGGTGCTGGAAAACCTGCAGACCACGGCAGACGGTCTGACCAGTGAGGAAGCTGCCCGCCGTGCCGAACAGTACGGCCCCAACAAGCTGAAGGAAGCCGAGAAGCCTACGCTGCTGCAGCGGTTTCTGGCACAGCTGAAGGATCCTATGCTGATCATCCTGATGGCAGCCGCCGCTGTTTCCGCGCTGACCGGTATGCTGGCAGGTGAGAACGAGTGGGCTGAGGTCATCATCATTCTGGCAGTTGTTCTGCTCAATGCCATTCTGGGCGTCATTCAGGAGAGTAAGGCCGAGGCCGCCATCGAGGCGCTGCAGTCTATGACCGCCGCCACCTGCAAGGTGCTGCGCGACGGCAAGCTGGTGGTGCTGCACTCCGATGAGCTGGTGCCCGGCGATGTGGTGCTGCTGGAGGCCGGCGACGCCGTGCCTGCTGACGGCCGTATCATCGAAAACGCCAGCCTGAAGATCGAGGAGGCTGCCCTGACCGGTGAGTCTGTCCCCGTCAACAAGATGGTAGAGGTGCTGGGTATGGCCGCAGGTCAGGACGATGTACCTCTGGGTGACCGCAAGAATATGTGCTATATGGGCTCCACTGTGGTGTATGGCCGCGGACGCGCCCTCATCACCCGCACCGGTATGGATACCGAGATGGGTAAGATCGCCGGCGCTCTGGCTGCCACCGCAGACGAGCAGACCCCCCTGCAGCGCAAGCTGGATGAGCTGGGCAAGCTCTTGAGCAAGATGGTGCTGGGCATCTGCGTGTTCATCTTCGCGTTCAATCTGTTTATGGCCCGCGGCGAGCTGGGCGTAGAGGGTCACACCCTGACCGTCATTCTGGAGACCTTTATGGTGGCCGTTTCTCTGGCCGTTGCCGCCATCCCCGAGGGTCTTGCCACCGTGGTCACCGTGGTGCTGAGCATCGGCGTGACCAAGATGAGCCAGCGCAACGCCGTGATCCGCCGCCTGACCGCTGTGGAGACGCTGGGCTGCACCCAGGTCATCTGCTCGGATAAGACCGGCACGCTGACCCAGAACAAGATGACCGTGGTGGATCACACCGGCCCTACCGAACTGATGGCCACCGCTATGGCGCTGTGCTCCGACGCTGCGCTGAATGACAACAATCAGGCCGAGGGCGAGCCTACTGAGTGCGCTCTGGTCAACTTTGCCTACTCCGTGGGTCTGCACAAGGCAGAGCTGGAGAAGGCTACTCCCCGTGTGGATGAAGCTCCCTTCGATTCCGGCCGTAAGATGATGTCCACCGTCCACGATCTGGGCGGTCACTATGTGCAGTACACCAAGGGTGGTCCCGATGTGGTGCTGCAGCGCTGCGCCTACTACTATGAGGATGGCAAGGCCCTGCCCATGACCGAGGAGAAGCGCGCCGAGATCCTGCGCGAGAATAAGTCTATGGCAGACCGCGCTCTGCGCGTGCTGGCAGCTGCCCAGCGCAGCTGGCCGGAGAAGCCCACCGACAACACCCCCGAGTTTTTGGAGCAGGAGCTGGTGTTCCTGGGTCTGGCCGGTATGATCGACCCCGTCCGTCCCGAAGTGAAGGACGCCATTGAGGAGTGCCGCCACGCCGGTATCCGTGCCGTGATGATCACCGGCGACCACAAGGATACCGCCGTTGCCATCGCCAAGGAGCTGGGCATCATCACTGACGCCTCTCAGGCCATTACCGGCGCTGAGCTGGATGCCATCCCCGACGAGCAGATCGGCGAGTTTGTCAAGCAGTACGGCGTGTACGCCCGCGTGCAGCCCGAGCACAAGGTGCGCATCGTTAACGCATGGAAGATGAACGATGCCATCACCGCCATGACCGGTGACGGCGTCAATGACGCACCCTCCATCAAGTCCGCAGACATCGGCGTGGGTATGGGTATCACCGGCACCGATGTGACCAAGAACGTGGCCGATATGGTGCTGGCTGACGATAACTTCGCCACCATCGTTTCTGCCGTAGGCGAGGGTCGCCGCATCTACGACAATATCCGCAAGGCCATCCAGTTCCTGCTGGCTTCCAATATGTCCGAGGTGCTGGGTGTGTTCTCCGCCACGCTGATGGGCTTCACCCTGCTTAACCCCGTCCACCTGCTGTTCATCAATCTGGTGACCGACTGCTTCCCTGCACTGGCACTGGGTATGGAGCAGGCAGAGCCTGACACCATGAACCGACCTCCCCGCGATTCCAAGGAGGGCATCTTCGCCGGCGGTCTGTTTGTGGACATCGCATATCAGGGCATTCTGGTCACTGTGCTGACCGTCGTTTCCTATATCATCGGCGCAATGATGGATCCTGCAGTGGGCTCCTTTGCTGCGCTGCGTGCGCTGGGTGTTTCCGAGCACGGTATGACCATGGCCTTTTTGACCATGAGTATGTGCGAGATCTTCCACTCCTTCAACCTGCGCTCTCAGAGAAAGTCCGTCTTCACGCTGAAGAGCCAGAATAAGATTCTGTGGGCGGCAATGATCGGCTCGCTGGTTCTGACCACGCTGCTGCTGGAGATCCCCTTCCTGGCTGCTGCCTTCGGCTTTATGCCGATCGGTCTGACCGAGTACGCCATTGCTGTGGGTCTGGCCATTTTGGTGATCCCCGTTGTGGAGATCGTCAAGCTGATCCAGCGCAGCCTTGCCAAGAACAAGTAATCGGGCATTTTATCACACGTAAACAGCGCAGAGTCGAAAAGGCTCTGCGCTGTTTTTTGCTGTAAGGAAAATTGTTAAAATTTTATAACATTTTGGCTGACAAGCGGGAAAAAAGATGGTATGATAAAGAAAAAGAGCGTGGGAGGTACCGGAATGAACTTTTTGCAGGCGCGGATTCGTGATGAGGGCGTTGTCAAGCCCGGCAATGTGCTGAAGGTAGACAGCTTTCTCAACCACCAGATGGATATGGCTCTGATGGATCAGATCGGCGCGGAGTTCCACCGCCGCTTTGCCCACAAGCCCATCACCAAGGTGCTGACCATCGAGGCATCCGGCATTGCCATCGCCTGCGCTGTGGCGCGCTGCTTCGGTGTGCCGGTGGTGTGCGCCAAGAAGTCCCGCAGCATCAATATCGACGGCGAGGTCTACACCGCGCAGATCGAATCTGAGTCCCATAAGGACAGCAAGGTGGTGGTGGCCAAGAAGTTCATCACCGGTGACGATCGCGTGCTGATCGTGGACGATTTTCTGGCAGGCGGCTATACGCTGCAGGCGCTGATCTCCATCGTGGAGGAGGCGGATGCCACCGTCGAGGGGCTGGGCATCGTGATTGAAAAGTGTTTCCAGGAGGGCGGCCGCCGCATGCGCAATCTGGGCTACCATCTGGAGTCGCTGGCAATGGTGCAGTCTATGGACGCTGCCACCGGCGAAGTGGTGTTCGTTGAGGAATAAGAAAACTGTAAAAGAGCGGCTCTGCCATGGCAGAGCCGCTCTTTTTCTGCCGGATGCAATCGTCCAGCAGCTGCCGCTCTTGGTGGCGGGTCTTCAGAGTGTCCAGATTGACGCGGACGAAATCCTGCGCCAGATAGGTGCGGTAAAAGGTGCTTTTTCCGCTGCCTTGGATGCCCATCAGAATGACGGCTGTCTTTTCCATAGCAAATTCTCCCCCTTTCTGCTGACAGAATATCACGCGGTCTGTCCGAAAAAACGGTCTAAAATAGAAAAAAGGCCGCTTTTTAGCGACCTTTTTTATTGTATAACGAAAACCATTCGCTGGGCGAGTGGCTCAAAAAAAGGCTTCTGCCGATGATAAAAAATAAAACGAAAGAAGAAAGTGATTCTATATTCGCAGAAAAGTAAGCGGCTGAGCGGGTTAGACGTATAGGCAATGCAACATTTAGCGGCTTACGGATTTGCCGCAGTAGAGCAAAGGAGGTCAAGGAACCATCGGTGCCTTGCGGCGTTTTTGGTAACTTTTGTCGCTGGTGACAAAAGTTACCCGTCGGAGACAGAACACGCCATCGGCACAGAAGGAAGTGTGTGCGCGTCAGCGAGATGGACAATCCACCGTTGCTGTGGAGACGGACAATCCCTCCGCCCCTGCGGGGTGCTGTCCACCGTTGCGCCAGCCGTTTCCCGTGCGCTGTTCACGCCCGCCAAACGGGGCGCTGCCTCGAAACAGCCTCGCTGCATCCGCCACCGGCGGCGCTTCGGCTGTTTCCCCTTTACACAAGGGAGGCTTCGATAGGCAAAATGCAAAAGAAAGAATTACTTACGCGCCCACCGCGTGGCTGGTAACATAGGGCTTCGCCCGCATATGAAATACTCCCGGCTTTGCCGGGGGATATTTATTTTATGGGCATATGCAGCGTAAAGTGATTCTTGCGGAAGGTGAGCAGTCCCTCAAGCTGCATTTTGCTCAGCTCGTGGGAGAGGGCGCTGCGGTTGACGCAGAGGAAGGCCGCCAGTTCCTCCCGTGAAAAGGGGATGGAGAAGGTGTTCTTTTGCAGACGCGCCGCCTGCATCGTCAGATAGGTGACGATCCGCTGCCGCAGCCCCTTTTGGGTCAAGATCGCAAGGCGGTACTCCTTTTTCATATTCTCGTGGGAGATCAGCGTCAGCAGCGCCGTCAGCGCCTTGAGCCGCCACGGCTCGCGGATGAAGCCGGGCCGGGTGATCATCTCCGTAGGAAAATAGACTACGCGGGCGGGTGCGGCGACGGCGGCGTGATAGGGGGAGATGCGGGTGCGGGTGCAGATGAGATCCGCACCCAGAATCTCGCCGGCGGTCAGCACCGACATCAGGCTGTAATTCCCCTCGGGGGAGATGTGCAGAATGTGGACCTTGCCGGAGAGGATGACGCCGAAGCGGTTCACCTGCTGCCGCGGCTCAATGAGAAACTCGCCCTTGCGGTACTCCTGCACCTGCCGGTGGGGCAGCACATCCTGCCGCAGCACCTCCTCACTCAGCGCAGCGAAGAGTCCGGTTTTCTGCAAAGCCTTTACCAATGCATCCATAGCGCACCTCCCGATTGGTGTTCTGCCACGATTGTACCACAAAAATGTTGTTGAAACAACATACTTTTTAGGCGGGATAGGGTATACTGTCTGTAAAAAACTGGGGCAGGAGGCGCGGATATGAAAAGACGGATTGCAATAGTGGCGCTTTGTCTGGCGCTGTGCCTGCCGACGGGCTGCGGGCAAAAGAGCGAGGGCGTGGAGCTGACCGTGTTCGCGGCGGCATCCTTGACCGAAACGCTGACGCAGCTGGGCGAGGCATATACGGCGGCGCATCCGCAGGTGCGCATCATCTTCAATTTCGACTCCTCCGGCACGCTGAAACGGCAGATCGAGGAGGGTGCGCAGTGTGACATCTTCATTTCCGCCGGACAAAAGCAGATGGATGAGCTGGAGGGTGTCGTGCCGGACAGCCGCTTTGATATTCTGGAAAACAAGGTGGCGCTGGCAGTGCCGGAGGGCAATCCTGCCGGTATCCGATCCTACGACGATCTGGCGGCGGCTCTGCGCCGCGGCGAGCTCCTGCTGGCCATAGGCAATGCCGATGTGCCGGTGGGGCAGTATACGCAAAAGATTTTGACCTACTACGGCTTGCAGGAGGCGGAGCTGGCATCTTCTGTCACCTACGGCTCCAATGTCAAGGAGGTCACCACGCAGGTCAGCGAGGGGATGGTGGATTGCGGCATCATCTATCAGACCGACGCCTTTTCCGCCCACCTGACGGTGGTGGATACTGCCAGCGCCGAAATGTGCGGGCAGGTGATCTATCCTGCCGCTATTTTAGAGCGCTGTGAAGTCAGGGCGGAGGCGCAGGCGTTTTTGCAGTATCTCACCGGTGAGGCGGGCGACAAGGTGTTTGCCGCCGTGGGCTTCACCCCCATTGCATAGGAGTGAATTATGGATTGGTTTCCGCTGTACAACTCCATACGCATCGCACTGATCAGCACCGGCATCGTGTTTTTCGCCGGTATTTTCACCGCCTATTACATCGCCAGAACGCCCCGCTTGGTCAAGGGCGTGCTGGATGTGCTGTTCACACTGCCCCTTGTGCTGCCGCCTACGGTGGTGGGCTATCTGCTGCTGCGGCTGCTGGGTCCCAAGCGGGTCATCGGCGCGTGGTTTCTGCAGATGTTCGATGTGCCGCTGACCATGGCGTGGTGGTCGGGGATCTTTGCCACGGTGGTGGTGATCTTCCCGCTGATGTACCGCACCGCAAGAGGCGCGTTTGAGTCCTTTGACGAGACGCTGGCATACTCGGCGCAGTGCTTGGGTCTGCCCAATTCCTACATCTTCTGGCGTATCCGAATGCCCTACTGCAGGCAGGGGATCTTAGCCGGAACGGTGCTGGCGTTTGCCCGCGCGCTGGGAGAATACGGCGCCACCAGTATGATCTGCGGCTATACTCCGGGCAAGACCGCCACCGTATCCACCACCGTCTATCAGCTGTGGCGCACTAACGATGACGCCGCGGCGCTGCGGTGGGTGCTGGTGAACCTTGCCATCTCCTTTGTGGTGCTTTTGGCAGTGAATCTGCTGGAAAAGCGCAGGCAGAAGGGAGGGGCGTAAATGTCGCTGTATGTGGACATTGAAAAGAAGCTGGGTTCGTTCTGCCTGCAGGTGAAGCTGGAGGCGGGCGATGAAACGCTGGCGCTGCTGGGCGCATCCGGCAGCGGCAAGAGTATGACTCTCAAGTGTATTGCCGGCATCGAAAAGCCGGATCGGGGACGGATCGTGGTGGACGGCGAGGTGCTGTTTGACTCGCAGCAGAAGATCGATCTTCCGCCGCAGCAGCGCCGCGCAGGGTTACTGTTTCAAAACTACGCGCTGTTCCCACAGATGACGGTGGAACAGAATATCCGCGCCGGCGCCAGGCGGGAAAAGGAGCAGAATAAGCGGGAGGCGATGGTGCAGACGGTGCTGGAGCGCTTTGATCTGCTGCCGCTGCGGCAGCGCTATCCCCATCAGCTCTCCGGCGGCGAGCAGCAGCGCGTGGCACTGGCGCGCTTGTTGGTGTCTGCGCCCCGCATTTTGCTGTTGGATGAGCCGTTTTCCGCGCTGGACAGCCATCTGCGCTTCCGCTTGGAGCGGGAAGTGCGGCAGGTGCTGCGGGAGTTTGGCAAGACGGCGGTGCTGGTGTCCCACGATCGCAGTGAAGTATTCCGTCTGGCGCAGCGTATCGCTGTGCTGGATGACGGGCAAATCACCGCCGCCGGTACGAAAGCGGAGGTGTTCCGCGCACCCCGCACCCGCGCCGGTGCGGTGCTGACGGGCTGCAAAAACATCTCCGCCGCCCAAGAGTTGGAAGATGGCACCCTCTATGCCACGGATTGGGGCTTGACGCTGCGTGCGCCGCAAATCTCGCCAAAGACCGCTGCTGTGGGCATCCGGATGCACGACATCCGCGCCGGCGGCGGAGAAAACAGCTGCCGCTGCCGCGTGGTGGAGGAGATCGAAAATCCCTTCTCTGTGGTGGTGATGCTGCAGCCCGTCGGCGGCGGGCAACCCATCGGCTGGGAATTGGAAAAGGCGCTTTGGGAAACACTGCGCAGTGACGAGGTGGAGGTCGCTCTGCCGCCGGAGGCGCTGCTGTGTCTGGAAGATTGAGAGAAATGAGGGAACGGGATGAAAAAGATCCACGTGTGTGACGCGGTGGGAATGGCGCTGTGTCACGATATTACGGAGATGAATGACGGATTCAAGGGCGTTGCTTTCCGCCGCGGCCACATCATCCGGCAGGAGGATGTGGAGCATATGCTGAACATCGGCAAGCGCACCGTCTTTGTGTGGGAGGAAAACGCAGGCGAGATCCACGAGGACGATTGCGCCAGACGCTTGGCGGCGATGGCGGCTGTGGAGGGCGCCCACTACACCGAGCCTGCCGAGGGCAAGGTGCTGCTGATGGCGGATCGGCGGGGAATGCTGCGGGTGAATACGGCGCTGCTGGAGAAAATCAACGCCATCGGCGACATTACCATCGCCACGCTGCCCGACCACTATCCGGTGGAGTGCGGCGCGCGCCTTGCCTCCATGCGGATCGTTCCGCTGGTGACCAAGGAGGAGCAGATCCTTGCGGCGGAGGCGCTGTGCGCGCAGGAGAACCTGCTGCAGCTGCACCCCTATAAAAATAAAAAGGTGGGCGTGATCATCACCGGCTCGGAGGTCTACTCCGGCCGCATTGCGGATAAGTTTGAGCCGGTGGTGCGGCAGAAAATGCAGCACTATCCTGCCGAAATCGTGGGCGTCACTGTCTGTGACGATGAGCTGGAGATGATCGTGGAGGCCGCCAGAGCGCATCTGGCCGCCGGCGCGGATTTCCTCATTTTCACCGGCGGTATGAGCGTGGACCCCGATGATCTGACACCGGCGGCCATCCGGCGCTTGGGGGCGGAGATCATCACCCACGGCGTGCCTGCCCAACCGGGCAATATGACGCTGGTGGCGTATCTGGGCGATGTGCCCATTCTGGGCGTACCCGGCGCGGCCATCAAGCTGCCCACCACTATTTTTGATGTGCTGCTGCCCCAAATCTTTGCAGGCGACAAAATTACGAAGAACGAGCTGATCCGCTTGGCGGACGGCGGACTGTGCCAGCTGTGCAAAAGCTGTCACTGGCCCAACTGCACCTTTGGAAGGTATTGAGTATGATCGACAACTACGGCAGACAAGTTCATTATCTGCGCCTCTCGGTGACGGAGCTGTGCAACCTGCGCTGCCGCTACTGTATGCCGGCGGAGGGCGTGTGCAAGAAGCCCCACGGGGCAATGCTGACGCAGGAGGAGATGCTCCGCGCTGTGGAGGTAGCCGCTTCACTGGGCATCCGCAAGCTGCGCATTACCGGCGGTGAGCCGCTGGTGAAGCGTAACATCCTCTCCATCTGCGAGCAGGCTGCTGCGGTGGAGGGCATTGAGGAGCTGTGCCTCACCACCAACGGTATTTTGCTGCCGCAGCTGGCAAAGCCTCTGCGCCGTGCCGGCGTGCAGCGGCTGAATCTGAGTCTTGATACGCTGAATGCGGAAAAATACGCCCACATCACCCGCTTGGGCACGCTGCAGCAGGCGCTGGACGGCTTGCACGCCGCGCTGGAGGCAGGCTTTGAGAAAGTGAAGATCAACGCGGTGCTGATGGGCGGCTTTAATGACGATGAGATCCCGGCGCTGGCAGACTTGACGCGGCAGTATCCGGTGGATGTGCGGTTCATCGAGCTGATGCCGCTGCTGCAAGGGGATGCGTTCACGCCGGATGCCTACATCCCCTGCGATCGGGTGCTGCAGGCGCTGCCGGAGGCGGCGGCGCAGCAGAGCGACGGCGGTGTGGCGCGGCTGTACCGCCTGCCGGACGCGCAGGGCAATATCGGGCTCATCAGCCCCATCAGCCAGCATTTTTGCCACCGCTGCAACCGCATCCGCCTGACGGCGGACGGATGGCTGAAGCCCTGCCTGCACAGCGGCGAGGAATTTTTGATCAAGGGTTTGGACAAGGACGAGATGGCGGAGATGTTCCGCCGTGCCATTCTGGCAAAACCTGCCTGCCACGGCGAGCTGTCGGCGCACAGCCCCTCCCGGGCGGGACGGACGATGAATCGGATCGGAGGATAAATGATGGCGGATTTTACCCATTTTAATGAGCAGGGACGGGCGAAGATGGTGGATGTAGGCGAGAAGCCGGTCACGCGGCGCACCGCTGTTGCCGCCGGACGGGTGCTGGTCAATGCCGACACCTTTGCCCTGATCCAAAGCGGCGGCATTAAGAAAGGTGATGTGCTGACCGTTGCCCAGATCGCAGGCATTATGGGCGCGAAAAAGACGCCGGAGCTGATCCCAATGTGCCACAGCGTGGCGGTGGCCGGCATCGATCTGCAGCTGCGGCTGGATGAGGAGCGCTGCAGCGTAGAGATCACCGCCACCGTGAAATGCGACGGCAGAACCGGTGTGGAGATGGAGGCGCTGACGGCGGTATCCGCCGCGGCGCTGACGGTGTACGATATGTGCAAGGCGGTGCAGAAAGATATGGTCATCGCCGACATCCGGCTGCTTTGCAAGACCGGCGGCGTACACGGCGACTATCAAAGGGAGGAATGATGATGTTTACAGCTGCGGTAATTACCGTCAGTGACCGATGCAGCCGCGGTCAGCAGACCGACACCAGCGGGCCCAATCTGTCCGCGCTGCTGCGGGAATATGGCTTTGATGTGACCTATACCGCCCTTGTGGGCGATGAACAGGCGCAGATCGAAGCAGAGCTGCGCAAATGCGCCGACGAGCTGGAGCTGGCGCTGGTGCTGACCACCGGTGGCACCGGCTTTGCACCCCGCGATGTGACCCCCGAGGCGACCGTGGCGGTGATGGAGCGCCCCACCCCCGGCATTCCCGAGGCGATGCGCGCGGCGTCAATGGCAATCACCCCCAAGGGCTGCCTCTCCCGCGCCGTGGCCGGCATCCGCGGCCGCACGCTGATGGTGAACCTGCCCGGCAGCAAAAAGGCGGCGCAGGAGAACCTCCTTGCGGTCATTGAGCCGCTGCAGCACGGTTTGGAGCTGCTGCGCGGCGAGGGCAGCGTGGATTGCGCTGCGGAAAGGTAGGACGGAGGATGAAACAAGAACGACCCTCTATGGATGCGTGGCTGCAGGAGGCCAAAGCCCACGCCAACGCGGGGAAGATCGGAATGTACCTGACCCACTGCGGCGTCGTCCGCGCCAGCGCCAAGGCGGCGGTGCGGCAGGGCGCGGCGGACACAAGATCGGTGGTGGGGATGCACTTTTCCTACGATGCGGAAAAGCTGGAGCAGGTGCTTGCCCAGACCCGTCAGCATCAGGGGATCTACTATGTGAAGGCGTGGCTCAACGAGGGTGAGCTGCAGGTGGGCGACGAGATTATGTGCGTGCTGATCGGCGGCGATATCCGCCCGAATGTAGTGGATGCGCTGCAGTATCTGGTGGGCAGGATCAAGGACGAATGCGTGGAAGAAACGGAAGTATACGGCTGATAAAGGAGTTTTGCAGATGAGAAAGATGCTCAAAGAGATGGCGCGGCGCTTGTCCGCCGGTGAGGCACTGGTGCTGGTGACCATTACCGCCGCCACCGGCGCCACCCCCAGAGGAACCGGCGCCAGAATGCTGGTGGGTAAGGACGGGCGGATCTGCGGCACCATCGGCGGCGGCGCTGTGGAATACCGGTGCGAGCAGGTGGCGCTGCAGGTGCTGCAAAGCGGCAGCTCCGCCCAGCAGGATTTCGCGCTGAACCGGGAGGATGTGCAGAATCTGGGAATGATCTGCGGCGGCGATGTCAGCGTGTTTTTCCACTATATTCCCCACGGCGACAAGGACACGCTGCAGCTGGCGCAGGCGGCAGAGCCGCTGTTTGCATCCGGCGCGGCGCTGTGGCTGATCTCCCAAATCGGCAGCGGCGGCGCCATGAGTCTGTACACGGCAGAGGAGGGCGTGTGCGGCGGAGCGGTGCCCGATTGGGTGCTGGAAAAGCTGCCCCGCCAGCCGAAGCTGCTGAAAAACGGGGAGGAGAGCTACTGTGTCGAGCAGATCAACAGCCCCGGACGGGTGTATATCTTCGGCTGCGGTCACGTGTCGCAGGAGCTGGAGCCGCTGCTGACCCATGTGGGCTTTCGCTGTGTGATGATGGATGACCGCCCCGAATTTGCCAAGCGGGAGCTGTTCCCCACGGCGGAGGAGGTGCAGGTGGTGGATTTCAACGATCTGGCAGCCTATGTCACCCTCGGCGCGGAGGACTATGCCTGCATTATGACCCGCGGACACGCCTATGACACCAAAATTCAGGCGCAGATTCTGAAATGCCGCCCCTGCTATGTGGGCGTCATCGGCAGCCGCAAGAAGGCGGCGGGCGTCCGGCAGGTGCTGAAGGAGCAATACGGACTGAGCGAGGAGGAGCTGGATCTGGTGACCACCCCCATTGGCTTGGAGATCGAGGCGGAGACCCCTGCCGAGATCGCGGTGTCCATCGCCGCCCAGCTGATCCGGCATCGCGCCACCCATCATCGGGAAGAATAAAAAAGACCCCCGCAGTGCGTACTGCGGGGGTTTGCTTTGGCTCTTTAGAGACAAGCAACCCCCGGCTCTGCCGGGGGCATTAAACTCTTATAGATGGAAAAAGGAGTGCCTCCCATAGTAGAATAGAGCAGGTTCGCCAACCGCACTAACACTAAAGGAGGCAGTCAAATGAA
>JAGBEA010000041.1 GCA_017937195.1 Oscillospiraceae bacterium
AGATCGTAGACCATGATCTTCTGCTCATGCTCCTTATCCATGCCGTAGGCCAGAGCGGCTGCGGTGGGCTCGTTGATGATACGCTTCACATCCAGACCGGCGATCTTGCCTGCGTCCTTGGTGGCCTGACGCTGTGCGTCTGTGAAGTAAGCGGGAACGGTGATGACCGCCTCGGTGACGGTGGTGCCCAGATAGCTCTCGGCATCGGCCTTCAGCTTCTGCAGCACCATGGCGCTGATCTCCTGAGGAGTGTAGGTCTTGCCGTCGATGTTGACTCTGTAATCGCTGCCCATCTCACGCTTGATGGATGCGATGGTGCGGTCGGGGTTGGTGATGGCCTGACGCTTGGCGACCTGACCCACCATACGCTCGCCGGTCTTGGAAAATGCCACCACAGAGGGGGTGGTGCGGTTGCCTTCTGCGTTGGCGATGACAACAGCCTCGCCGCCTTCCATAACGGCTACGCAGGAATTGGTCGTACCCAGATCGATACCGATAACTTTAGACATAATATTTGCCTCCTAAATATGAAAAGTAAGTTGTTGATATAATGAAAATGCGCGCTGCGCTTGGTGACGGATTAATTGGCCACCTTGACCATGGGGAAACGAAGGACCTGATCGCCCATAATGAAGCCCTTCTGGAAGACTTCTACGACCGTGCTTTCCTCTACGGTTTCGTCCTCCACGTGCATCACGGCATTGTGGCGTTCGGGATCAAAGGGTTTGCCCAGCGCGTCGATCTCCGTGACGCCCAGCTTGGCAAGCACATCTACAAACTGCTTGCAGATCAGCTCCATACCCTGCCGGTTGGGATCATCCTCGGCAAACTGGGCTGCACCGCGCAGCAGATTGTCATACACATCCAGGAAAGGCTTGACAGTGTCGGCCTTTGCGGTGCCGTACAGCGCCTCTTTTTCCTTGGCGGTGCGCTTGCGGAAGTTATCGTACTCCGCAGCCAGACGCAGATACTTGTCGCCGGACTCTGCCAGCATCTGGGCAAGGCCTTCCAGCTTCTCCATCTGCTCGCGGGTGACGTTAAAGGTTTCGGGTGCAGTTTCTTCCGCAGACTCCGCCTTTACGTCTTCCGCTGCCGGCTCGGTGTTGACCTCCTCGGCAGGAATGTCCATCTTTTCTTTTTTGCTCATTGGTTGGTTTCCTCCTTGTTGGGTAGCTGGCGGGGAGCGCCGAACATACGGCTCAAGCTCTCGGCAAAATAGCTCAGACGGGCGGCCACCGTGGCGTAATCCATACGCGTGGGGCCGACCACACCCACCAGACCTCTCATATTGTCGCCAATATCGTAGCTGGCGATGACAACGCTGCTTTCTTTCAGCGCATCGTTTACATTTTCCGGACCGATCAGAATCTGCATGGGGCTGTCGCCTGCCGGAATGGGCAGTGACTCCTTATTGTCCACCATAAAGCTGACCAGATCGTGGGCTTTATCCACATCCCGATACTCGGGGAACGTCAGCAGCTGGCTGGCGCCGTTGGTATAGACCGATTGATGGGATGCCTGCTGCAGCAATTCGCAGGTGTAGTCGCACACCTGATGCAGCAGCAAAAAGCGGCTGCCCTCCACCTGATCGGACAGATTCATCAGCCGCAGGCTGATCTCCTCGGCGCCGATGGCGGTGAAGTGGGTGTTGAGCAGATGGCTCAGCTCCGGCAGCGTATCGGCGTCCACCGCAAGCTGCAGGCTCATCAGCTGGCTCTTGACCCGGCTGTCCGACAGCATTACCACGGCGATGAAGCTGCGCTCATCCACGCCGATCAGCTCATAGCGGCGGGGCATCACAGCGCTCTTGCCGCCTGCCATAGCGTAGGCGGGATAGCCCACCACGCGGGACACCAGCTGTCCGGCCTGCGACACCACCTGATCCACCTGCGCCAGCTTGCCCGTCAGCGACTGGTTGATGGCGGCGATCTCCTCAGCGGTGAGGGTGTGCTGCTCCATCAGCTCGTTGACGTACAGACGATAGCCCTTGGCCGACGGGATCCGCCCCGCCGAAGTGTGGGGCTGCTCCAGATATCCCAGCTCTACCAGATCCGCCAACTCGTTGCGGATGGTGGCACTGCTGATCTTGCCGGGCATCTTCTCGGCAATGGCTTTGGAGCCCACCGGCTCGGCGGTGGCGATATAGCCGTCCACCACGATCTTCAGTATTTGCTTTTTTCGATCCGTTAAACTCATAGCAAATCTCCGTTTAGCACTCATACCTCTCGAGTGCTAAACGCAGTTTACCACCCCTTCCCTTTAATGTCAATAGGCGGAACGGTAAACGATTTGTGAACAAAGAAAACCGCACCTTGGCAGGTGCGGTTTTCGATATAGTCGGATCTCACAGCCACGGGATGCGCTCATCCTCCAGCTGGCAGGGCGACCAGCGCAGACGGTGCATCAAGGGCAGCACCTCCTGCAGAATCAACACCAGCAGCAGCACCTGCACCGGAAAATACAGCACATTTTTCCATGCGCTGGTGGTCATATAATAGATGTAGCCCTTGCTGTAGAGCATAGCGCTCCACAGCGAGCCCAGCAGCACATTCTGGATGTTGGTGATCAGCTTGGCAAGGATGATGCGCCAAAGGGTCATTCTTGCGCGGTAGAAAAACAGCGCGTAGACCACGCAGCCGGAGATGGTGGTCAGCATATAGCCCGGGAAATAGGGGCCGTTGGAGGTGGAGAGGAAAAAGCCCAGCGTATCCTCCGCCGCGCCGAATACGATGGAGACGATGGGGCCGCACACGGCGGCGCACAGCGCACGGGCAAGAAAGGTCACGCTCAGCGACAGATTTTCCCCCAGCGGAATCTTGGCTTTGTTCAAAATGATGCACGCGGCGATCATCAGCGCGGCGAACACCAGCTTGCGCAGATCCTTCAGCTCACGGGCGGCATCGCGCCAGTAGCCGCGGGAAAAAGGGGTTGCATACAGCTTCATAATAAAAAACCTCCTCTGTATATGGGCAGCCCATAGGGGACAGCCGCACAGAGGAGTTGGGAGCAATGCTCCGCGCCCGATATGCGGCAGCGGGATGCGGCATCTGTACTGCACGGCTTACGCCGTTTCGTCCGGCGGACAACTCCCCGTCCCGCCGGCACTTGGCAACACACAGACACCTACTCTGCCTATTCTGTTTTCATTATACCGCCTGCTGTGGAAAAAGCAAGCAAAAAAAGAGGATTGTCCGCGTGGACAATCCTCTTTTTTTGCAAATCCAGCTTATTCAGCCTTTGCAGCAGCCTCGGCAGCGGCCTTGGCAGCAGCAGCCTTACGCTCAGCGGCAGCCTTCTGAGCGGCCTTGAACTTCTCCTTCTCCTCGGGAGTGGGGATGGGTTCGATAGCGTTCTTGGGGCAGGCCTTGGCGCACATGGTGCAGTTCTTGCACTTGGCATAGTCGATGACGGCCACATTGTTCACAACGTGGATGGCGTCGAACTTGCAGGTACGCTCGCACATACCGCAGCCGATGCAGGACACGGCGCACACCTTGGTGACGGCGGGACCCTTATCCTTGTTGGAGCAGTTGACGAACACCTTCTGCTTGTAGGGGACCTCCACGATCAGCTTGCGGGGGCAAACCTCACGGCAGGCGCCGCAGTTGGTGCAGGCTTCCTTATCGACCACAGCAGCGCCGTTCTCGCCGATGTGGATAGCATCGAACTGGCAGGCAGCTACGCAGGAGCCGAAGCCCAGGCAGCCGTACTTGCAGTCCAGCACGCTGCCGCCGCACACCTTGGTGGCAGCCAGGCAGTCGTTGACGCCGCGATACTCAAAGTTCTTCTTGGCGTTGGTGCCGCCGTTGCACAGAACGTGGGCAACCATCTTCTCGCCGGAGGGAGCTTCCATACCCAGAATGGCAGCGATCTTGGCAGCATTCTCGGGACCTGCGGGAGCGCAGGCGGTGACGGGAGCCTTACCGGCCAGCATAGCCTCGGCACAGCCGGCGCAGCCGGGATAGCCGCAGCCGCCGCAGTTGGCGCCGGCCAGGCATTCCAGGATCAAGGGCAGACGCTCGTCGACCTTCACTTCAAAGACCTTGGAAGCGATGGCCAATACCAGACCGAAAATCACGGCCAGAGCACCCAGAACCACAACGGCCCAAACAACAATCATATAATCCATAATGTTTCCTCCTCCTTACCAGACCTTCAGACCGCTGAAGCCCATGAACGCCAGAGCGATCAGGCCAGAGGTGACCAGAGCGATGGGGAAACCTTCAAAAGCCTTGGGAGTCTCGGAGAACTCGGTCTGCTCACGGACAGCCGCGAACAGGAAGATGGCCAGCAGGAAGCCCAGACCGCCGGTGATGCCGTAGACCACAGACTCGATGAAGTTGTAATCGTTCTGCACGTTCAGCAGGGCAACGCCCAGCACGGCGCAGTTGGTGGTGATCAGGGGCAGGTACACACCCAGAGCGGTGTACAGCGTGGGGATGAACTTCTTCAGGAACATTTCCACGAACTGCACCAGGGAAGCGATGACCAGAATAAACGCCACCGTCTGCATAAATGCAAGATTCAGGTCCACCAGAATCTTGTTGATGAAGAAGCAGAAAGCGGAAGCCAGTGCCATAACGAAGGTAACGGCAGCGCCCATACCAACGGCGGTGTCAATCTTCTTGGACACGCCCAGGAAGGGGCAGATACCCAGGAACTGGGCAAAAATGAAGTTGTTAGCCAAAATGGCGCCAAGAGAGATGGCGAGCAGAGTAGTAAATTCCATAGCTTACTTGGCCTCCTTTTTCTTGTTGTTGGCCTTAGTCAGAGCCCACTGCATAGCGGCGATCAGAGCGCCCAGAGTCAGGAAGCCGCCCACGGGCATGGTCAGGATCTTGATGCCGAACTGCTCGGGGATAATGCGCAGGCCGGGAGCTGCGCCCAGCTCACCGCCGCCCAGCAGACCGGCGCCGAAAGTGCCGGAACCCAGCAGTTCACGGAACACGCACATAATGACCAACACGAGGGTATAGCCGATACCCTGGCAGATGCCGTCCACTGCAGAAGCGGCCACGCTGTTCTTGCTGGCGAAAGCCTCGGCACGGCCCAGAATGATGCAGTTCACCACGATCAGGGGGATGAACACGCCCAAGGAGTTGGACAGAGCAGGCACAAAAGCCTTCAGGATCAGATCCACGCAGGTAACGAAACCGGCGATGACCACGATGTAGCAGGCGATACGCACTTCGTTGGGAATAATCTTGCGCAGCAGGGAGATGAAGATATTGGACAGGGTCAGGATCACCAGAACGGAGATACCCATACCCAGACCGTTGAAGAAAGAAGTGGTGATGGCCAGAGTGGAACACATACCCAGCAGCTGGACCAACACGGGGTTCTGGCTAATCAGACCCTCTTTCAGCTGTTTACCAAAATTCATATCGAAGGTCCTCCTTTCTTAGCCCAAAGCTTCTGCGGCAGCCAAAGCGGCGTTGGCGCCGGTGGTGATGCCCTTGGTGGTAACGGTGGCGGTGGTGATCGGAGTAATGTTCTTCTTAACCACCAAAGTACCGGAACCGGACATACCTACGAACTGATCCAGAACGGGGACGCCGGCATCATTGAGATCGTTGCCCACAACCTTGGTGCCGATGCCGGAGGTCTCAGCGTGAGAAACAACGGAGATACCGGTGATGGCCTTGTTGGCGTCCACGCCGACCATCATCACGATGGTGCCCTGAGAACCGGAAGCGGTGATCTTCATCACGCAGCCGGCCTCGACGCCGTCCTTGGTAACGCCGTACAGCTCCACCACCTTACCGCCCTGAGCGGAGGCAGCGGCGGCCACGGAATCGGAGATATCCAGCGCGTCGGTAAACTCGCTGCCGGCGGGGGTAACGGCGCTCATGGCCACGCGGGTCTTTTCCGCTTCGATCTCGGCGATCTTATCGCGGGTGACGCCGTCAACCAGACCCAGCAGAGCAGCGGTGACCAGAGCAATGATCGTCAGAGTGCCGGCCACTTTCAGAACAAACTTAGGAGAGATCTTCATTTTGCAGCCGCCTCCTTCTTTTCTTTCTTGGGCGCACCGTAGATGGTGGGCTTGATGTACTTATCCAGCAGCCAAGTGCAGCAGTTCATAATCAGGATGGAGTAGCAAACGCCCTCGGGATAGGAACCGAAGCGGCGGATGAACACCGTCAGCAGACCGCAGCCGATACCGAAGATCAGCTGACCGGGCTTGGTCACGGGGGAGGTGGCATAGTCGGTTGCCATGAAGATGGCGCCCAGCATCAGACCGCCGCCGAGGACGCTGTAGAGCATATAGTCCACAGCACCGATGTTGGCAGGAGCGGAGATCAGGGAAACTACAGCCACGGTGGCGATGTAAGCCACGGGGATCTGCCAGGAAATGACCTTGCGGATGATCAGATAAATGCCGCCCAGCAGCAGGGCCAGAGCGGAAACCTCGCCCAGAGAGCCGCCGATGGTGCCCAGGAACATCTCACGGATGGTGGGCAGCTCATTGAAAGCACCGTCCTTCATCAGAGCCAGGGGGGTAGAGCCGGTAGTGACATCAGCGGCAGAGCCGAAGATGGGCAGTTTCTCAGCGGGGGTGACCCACTGGGTCATAAAGGAAGCATAGCTGGCCACCAGAATGGCGCGGCCGGCCAGAGCGGGGTTGAGGAAGTTGCAGCCAATGCCGCCGTACAGCTGCTTGACAACAACGATGGAGAAGAATGCGCCGATCACGATGGCCCACCAGGGCAGGCTGACGGGGCAGACGAATGCCAGCAGCATACCGGTGACAACGGCGGACAGATCGCCGATGGAAGAGGACTTCTTCATCAGCTTGCGGTAGCCCCACTCCCAGAACAGGCAGGAAGCCACGGAGATCAGGGTCAGCACCAGAGCCTGAATGCCGAACACATAGATGCTCATACCCAGAGCGGGCAGCATGGCGATGATCACATCCAGCATAATGCTGCGGGTATCCTCGTTGGAACGGATATGGGGAGAGGAGGAAGCGATCAACTTCAGATTCTTGTAATCAGTCATCGTTTAACCCTCCTTCTTCTCGGCAGCGGCCTTGGCCTGAGCTGCCATTCTTGCGTTATTGACCTGCTGCTTGCCCAGACGGAATGCGTGGGTCAGAGGCAGACGGGCGGGGCAGGTGTAGGTGCAGGCGCCGCACTCGATGCAGTCCATACCGTGGAGCTGATCGCGGAAAGCCTCCCAGTTGCCCTTCATCAGATACTTGTACATGAAGATAGGCTCCAGACGGATGGGGCAAACGCCGACGCACTTGCCGCAGCGGATGCACTGGGGCTCTGCCACGTACTTCTCCTCATCGCCGGCGAAGGCCAGCATAGCGCCGGTACCCTTACCAACGGTGACGTTGACATCGTACTGAGCCAGACCCATCATAGGACCGCCCATAATCAGCTTGTAGGTCTCTTCCTTCAGACCGCCGCAAGCGTCAAACAGATCGCAGATGGGGGTGCCGATGGGGCACTCAATGTTCTTGGGCTCGATCACACCGGAGCCGGACACGGTGACCACCTTGTTCACAACGGGCATACCCTCGTAAACGGCGCGGTAGATGGCGCAGGTGGTGTTCAGGTTGAAGATGCAGCAGCCGGCATCGGCAGGCAGCTTGCCGGAAGGCACCTGGCGGCCGGAGATGGCCTGCACCAGCTGCTTTTCAGCGCCCTGGGGATAGCGGGTGTGCAGCACTTCCACCACCACGGGAGCCTTCAGCTCTTTGATGGTGGCATTCAGAACGTCAGCGGCGTTCTGCTTGTTGGCCTCGATGCCGATGTAGACCTTATCCACACCAAAGCACTTTGCCAGCAGAGCGGCGCCCTTGATGACCTGCTCAGGACGCTCCAGGCAGGTGCGGTGGTCGCCGGTGATGTAGGGCTCGCACTCAGCAGCATTGATGAGCACATAGTCCACCTTGCCCAGACCGGAAGAGATCTTCACGTGGGTGGGGAAGGTAGCGCCGCCCTGACCGACGATACCGGCGTTCTTCACGATCTCCACCAGCTGCTCGGGAGTCAGGCTGTCGGGATCGGCTACGGGTTTGATGTCTGCGCAAACGGTGTTCTGGAAGTCGTTCTCGATCACCACGGACATAAAGCTGCCGCCCATAGAGAAGGGGCGGGGCTCAACGGCCTTGACGGTGCCGGAAACGCTGGCGTGAATGGGAGCCGAAACGAAACCGCCGGGCTCACCGATCACCTGACCGATGGTCACCTTGTCGCCCTTCTGAACGACGGGCTTGCAGGGTGCACCGATGTGCATAGACATGGGGATGACCACCTCAGCAGGTGCTTTGATCTGCTCGATGGCCTTTTCATTGGTTGCGGCTTTCATATCATTGGGATGAACGCCGCCAAAGAAAGCTTGTGCCATTGTCTTTCACCTCATCTTACTTATGGGTGGTTAGATTCCACCCCATACTGCGTTTTAGTTTACAGCAAAATTGCCGTTTTGTCCAGTACCTTGTAGGGTTTATCACGGGATTTTGACATTTTCGGCCATAATGTTGGAAGAGTAAGGCAGGTGTTGTGTTTTGCGGAAGACTATGCTACAATATATATAATGTATATGCGCGTTTTGCAAAGAAAGGAAATCATCTCTATGCTCGATCGCATTCAATTAAAAAAAGAAGCAAAGGAAATTGTCCGCAACGCCAAGGTGTCTGCCTATGTGGTCACGCTGCTGTATCTGGCGATTGTCTATGCGCTGGACACAACGCGGATATATGTCAACGGCGAAGCCGTCACCTATCTGGAAAACTATTTCCCCACGGTGGAGATCCCTGCATTTCTGCTGCGCGCGCTGTCCATCCCACCGATGGTGGCGCTGTTCGTGGCGGTGGTCACATCTTTGCTGGGTACGGTGCTGTACGGCGGCTGGACGCTGTATCATCTGGGCGTGCGCCGCGGTGAACATATGGATTACACCTCCCTCTTTGACGGGTTTTCCTTCGTGGGCAAGCTGATCCTGCTGGATATTGTGATCTACATTTATGTGTCGCTGTGGAGCCTGCTGTTTGTCATCCCCGGTGTTGTTGCCGCCTATCGCTACCGGTTTGCGGTGTACAATCTGTGCGAGAATCCGGAGATGGGGATTATGGACGCCATCCATATGAGCAAGATGCAGACTTATGGCTACAAGATGGATCTCTTTGTGCTGGATCTCAGCTTTTTCGGCTGGAGTCTGCTGGGCAGTCTGACGCTGGGCATTCTGAATATCTGGATCACCCCTTATATCTTCCAGACCGATCTGGGCTACTTCCAGCAGATCAAGACCGCCAAGGGCATCGGCTGGTTCCCGCCGCAGGACGATATAAACGACGGAGAATTTCATGCACGCGATCCTTTTGATCCGCAGTTGTAAACGGAACCAATCAGCAATCTCCCGCGGCGCTGCCGCGGGAGATTTTGCCTTTCCGCGGTTGCATCGGCACAGCGGTGATTTTGCCGCAGATTGTTAAAATATTCAACAAGCGCGGGAACATTGTGTATAAAAATCGACCATTGATGTTAAAAATTTATCAATTTGCACAGCAATTCCGTTAAAATTTTGGCAAAATAAAGGTTGCAATTGAAAAGATGCTGGTGTAGAATGATACCGTTGAGGAGATTGCTTTTTCGACAAAATCGGGAAAGCAACCTGTACGGCGGATTCTCACTTCCGTGCAGAAATCCCAAAATTTAAAAGGAGAGTGTATTCTGTGTTTAAGAAAATCGTAAACGGCTGCGTTAACGTAGTCAACAGATGGCTGCCCGATCCCTTCCTGTTCGCAGTCATTCTGACCATCGTGGTGTTCGTTGCTGCGATGATCGCCACCGGTTTGGGTCCCATCGCCATGGTCGGCGCTTGGGGTGCTGACTCCGGTTTCTGGTCCCTGCTGAGCTTCTCCATGCAGATGGCTCTGGTTCTGGTTCTGGGCAGCGCTATGGCTTCTGCCAAGCCCGTCAAGAAGCTGCTGGGCAAGCTGGCTTCTCTGGCTCACAACAACTTCCAGGCTATCCTGATCACCACTATGGTGGCCACCATCTGCTCCTGGCTGAACTGGGGCTTCGGCCTGATCGCCGGTGCTCTGCTGGCTAAGGAAGTTGCCAAGCGCGTTCCCACCATCGACTATCCCCTGCTGATCGCCTCCGCCTACTCCGGCTTCGTGATTTGGCATGCTGGTCTGTCCGGCTCCATCCCCCTGGCTCTGAACGGCGGCTATAAGGTCGGCGAGGCTGTTTACACCGCCACCACCGCTGACACCATCTTCCACCCCATGAACCTGATTATGTGCGGCATCGTCCTGCTGGTCATGCCTCTGGTGAACTACGCCATGCATCCCTCCAAGGAGAAGACCGTCACTATCGATCCCTCCCTGCTGGTCGACGAGGAAGAGAAGACCTACGAGGTCAAGACTCCCGCTGACAAGATGGAGCACTCCAAGATCCTGTGGGTCATCACCCTGCTGTTCGGCTTTGGTTACATCGTTTACTTCTTCGTCCAGCAGGTTCAGGCCGGCAAGAACATTGCTGCTTCTCTGGGTCTGAACATCGTCAACATGATCTTCATGTTCCTGGGCATCCTGCTGCACGGCAACCTGCGCAAGTATGTTGATGCTATCGGCGAGGCTGCTTCCGGCGCTGCCGGCATCCTGCTGCAGTTCCCCTTCTATGCCGGTATCATTGGTATGATGACCGCCAAGGGTGCTGATGGTCAGTCTCTGGCTATGATCATCTCCAACTTCTTCGTGTCCATCTCCACCAATGTGACCTTCCCCGTCTGGACCTTCCTGTCCGCCGGTATCGTGAACTTCTTCGTTCCCTCCGGTGGCGGCCAGTGGGGCGTTCAGGGTCCCATCGTGATGCCCGCTGCCGATGCTCTGGGTGTTGAGCCCGGCCGTGCAGCTATGGCTATCGCTTGGGGTGACCAGTGGACCAACATGGTGCAGCCCTTCTGGGCGCTGCCTGCTCTGGGTGTTGCCAAGCTGTCCGCCAAGGACATCATGGGCTACCTGGTCATCGTCCTGCTGTTCACCGGCGTTGTGGCCTGCCTGGGCTTCATCGCTTGGGGTCTGTGGTTCTAATTCAGAAACGCAACAAGTACATAAAAAGGAGAGGCTTTGCCTCTCCTTTTTTATTGCTGCAGAAAGGCACGTCAAACCACTTGGTTTGACGTGCCTTTTAATGTACCTGATCAAACAGCGGACGGTTCCTTCTCTTCTTCGGCAGCTTCTTGGCCAAGGAGTGTTTCGGGATCGGTGGAGCCGTCAAAATTTTCCTCCAGCATCTCCGGATGCGTCAGATACCGGCGGAAATCGCTGCAGAATGCAGCGTACTCGTGTCCGGAGCAGATGCGCTCGTCCATCACAATGCCCAGAGGCATCACCTTCTTGTCGAAGTTGCCGTTGATGAAATCGGGCACCGGCTTACCCATGCAGATAAACACGCTGGTGGTGCCGAATTCATAGCAGTGATGGTGGATATAGCTGGTGCGGATGGAGGCCAGATTGGTGATGAACATACTGGTGTGGAAGGGGGAGAGGTCCACGATGAACCGCGGCAGCAGACCGTGGTGATCCAGCACAGTGGCCAGCCAAAGCACAAAGCGGGGCAGAACGGGCAGGGAGAGCATAAAGCGGGCGAACTTGTCCGTACTGTTGGAGTGGGTAGCCTGCGTATTCACGGTCACCAGCTGCTGGATGCGGTCGTGGATCTTAAAGACATTGTCGTTCTTTTCCAGATAGACCTTCAGCGTGGTCTGGTCGGCGCCGCCATCGGCGCCTTTCTTCAGCACCACGAAGGAGACACAGAAGTGATTCCGCTCATAGATCTTGCGGTTCATCACGAAATAGTTGATCTTGGGGTTCTTCAGCGCGGCCTTATAGTAGGCGGCGATGATCACGCTCATATGATCCAACCGCGTGCCTTCGCGGCGCTTTTGGCGGATGTACTGCTTGATGATCTCCTCGTCAATGTATTCGGTGATGGTATTTTGCGCGTCGTAGCGCTTGGGCATGATGTAGGGCATTGCTGCCAGAATGGGCGAAAGCCCTTTTACTCGTTTTCCGTCAGGACGCATTAGCAGTTCCTCGACTTTCTGTAGAATATATTCATTATACGGGAATAAAAACCCAAATGCAACAAAATTTCACCGCCTGAACTGAGAGAACAGCCGGAAAAGCTTTCGTTGTGAGTTGATTTGTGCTTTACCTTTTCCGCGCAGTTTGCTATAATAAAGTATTATTGGTGTTATTATGCGCATTTTATCGCGCGGCAGAAGGAGGTGGCCCAAAGAATGAAATTTCAAAAGTGGAATGTCGCAACCGTGCCCGAGGGGGCGGTGGAGCGTTTGAGCGATGCGGGCTACCCCTGGCTGGTCTCCGCTGTGTTGGCAAGCCGCGGTGTGACTACTGCGGAAGCTGCGGCCGCTTTTCTGGAGCGCGACCGAAGTCTGACCCACTCCCCCTTCCTGATGAAGGATATGGATCGTGCGGTGGAGCGGATCAACCTTGCCGTTGCCAAGGGCGAACGCATCGCCGTGTTTGGCGACTATGACGTGGACGGCATCACCGCCACCTGCATTCTGGTGGATTATCTTACCTCCCACGGGGCAGACTGTCTGCACTATATTCCCCGCCGCATTGAGGATGGCTACGGACTTGGCAACGATGCTATCTTGTCACTGCACGAGCAGGGCGTAAAGCTGCTGATCACGGTGGACTGCGGCATCACCGGCGTGGAAGAGGTGGCATATGCCCGCACGCTGGGGATGGATGTGGTGATCACCGACCACCACGAATGCAAGGAAGAACTGCCCGATGCGGTTGCCGTGGTGGATCCCCACCGCAGTGATTGCAGCTATCCCTTCAAGCATCTGGCCGGCTGCGGCGTGGCGCTGAAGCTGGTGCTGGCGCTGGGCGGAACGGATCGGGAAGAGGCGCTGTTCGCCCGCTACTGCACGCTGGCTGCCATCGGCACGGTGGCGGATGTGATGCTGATGGCGGATGAGAACCGAACCATTGTGTCCCGCGGTCTGGAGAGCATCGACCATTCCGATTTTATCGGTCTGCACGCGCTGCTGCGCGAGGCGGGGCTGGCGGATAAAGCCATCACCTCGGTGCAGATCGGCTTTGTGCTGGCGCCGCGCATCAATGCCGCAGGCAGAATGGGTGCGGCGGATATGGCGGCGGACCTGCTGCTGTGCGAGGATCGCACCCGCGCCGAAACGCTGGCGCGGCAGCTGTGTGCGCTGAACCGCGAGCGGCAGAATGTGGAGCAGGACATCTATTCCCAGGCGCTGGAGATGATCGAGGCGCTGCCTGCGGATCAGCGCAGCGCACTGGTGCTGAGCAGTGATGAGTGGCATCAGGGCGTGGTGGGCATCGTGGCCTCCCGCTTGAGCGAGAAGTACTCCTGCCCCAGCTTTATGATCCATCTCAGCGGCAATGTGGGCAAGGGCTCGTGCCGCAGTTGGGGTGGGTTCAATCTGTTTGCCGCGCTGGAGAGCTGTTCGGATCTGCTGCGGGGCTTTGGCGGACACGAATTGGCCGCCGGCTTTACCATTGAAGAGAAAAATATCCCCGCATTCCGTGCGAGGGTGAATCAATATGCCAAGGCGTACCGCGGCGGTGCGGCGCCGGTATCCAGCTTGGAGATCGACGTGGCGCTGACCCATCCCGGCCGGGTTACACTGGATGAGGTGGAGGCGCTCAGCACGTTGGAGCCGTACGGCGCCGGCAACAGCCGCCCCGTATTCTGCCTGCGCGGCGCCACGCTGGAGCGCGCCCAGAATGTGGGACAAAACCGTCATTTGAAGCTGCGTTTGAGCAAGGGAAGCAGCCAGTTTGACGGCATCTTCTTCTCCGCCGTTTCCCAGACCTGCGGTGTGGCGCAGGGCAGCCGCGTGGATGCCGCTTTCTACCTGCAGGTCAATGAGTTCCGCGGCAGCCGCAGTGTGCAGCTGCAGATGGTGGATATCCGCCCGTCGTTGAGCTGCAGCGCCAGAGAGGAAGAGGCGCTGCGCCTTGTGGAGCGGTGTATCACCGAGCAGCCGCTGCGTTCCAAGGAGGCGACCCGTTTGCTGCCTGCCCGGGAGCAGTGCGTCCGCGCGTGGCGTACACTGCAGCACGAGGTGGGAACAGAAACGCTGCAGACCTATTATCTGCCCTTTGTCCGCCGCTTGGCCGGTGAGATGGGCGGTCCGGAGCCCTTTGCCCGTGCCGTGCTGTGTCTGGAAGTGTTCCGCGAGCGCGGATTGCTGCAGTTCACCCGCGACGACGAAGAGATCCGGCTGCAGCTGACGGACGGGGGCAAGAAGGTACAGCTGGAAGAATCCCTCTATTTCCGCCGGCTTAACAGCATTTTGGAAACACCGAAAAGAGGTGGCAAGTGATGACGCTGGAAGAAAAGTATCTGCATCTGGAAGAAACGATCCGATCCTACAATCCTTCTGCCAATTTCACACAGATCCGCGCGGCATATGAGTTTGCCGCCAAGGCGCACGAGGGTCAGAACCGCAAGGACGGCTCCCCCTTCGTGACCCATCCGCTGGCAGTGGCACAGATCGTGGCTGAGGAGCTGCATCTGGACTCGGAGTCCATTATGGCGGCGCTGCTGCACGATACCATCGAGGACACTACCGCCACCCACGCAGAAGTGGCACAGATGTTTTCCACCACGGTGGCTGATCTGGTGGAGGGCGTCAGCAAGCTGACCCGTGTCCAATTTACCTCTAAGGCGCAGGAGCAGATGGAGAATCTGCGCAAGATGCTGCTTGCTATGAGCAAGGACATCCGCGTGATTCTGGTAAAAACCGCCGACCGCCTGCACAATATGCGCACCATGGAGTACCAGACGCCTGCCAAGCAGAAGCAGAAGTCCTTTGAGACCATGGAGATCTACGCCCCCATCGCACACCGCCTTGGTATGCAGCGTATGAAGTGGGAGCTGGAGGATCTGTCGCTGAAATATCTGGATCCCGTGGGCTATGAGGAGATCATTCAGGCGCTGAATGACAAGGAAGCCGAGCACAAGGACTTTATGGACACCATCGACCACCAGATCCTGCAGCGTGTGCAGGATGCAGGTATCGCCGATGCCATTGTCTACGGCCGGCTGAAGCATCCTTACAGCATTTACCGCAAAATGTATGCCCAGAATAAGACGCTCAACGAAGTGTTTGACCTGATCGCCTTCCGCGTGATCGTCAACTCGGTGGCAGACTGCTACAATGTGCTGGGCATTGTCCACGATCTGTATAAGCCGATTCTGGGTCGTTTTAAGGACTATATCGGCACACCCAAGCCCAATCTGTACCAGAGCCTGCACACCACCGTGATGGGCACCAACGGCATCCCCTTCGAGGTGCAGATCCGCACCCGCGAGATGCACGAGATCGCCGAGTACGGTATCGCCGCCCACTGGAAGTATAAGCAGAACGGCAAAGGCGCAGGCGACGAGACCAGCTACGAATGGGTGCGCCGTCTGCTGGAGAATCAGGAGGGCGCTGACGCCGAGGAGTTCATCCACTCGCTGAAGGTGGATATGTTTGCTGACGAGGTGTTCGTGTTCACCCCCATGGGCGATGTGATCAATCTGCCTGCAGGCGCCACCCCCATCGACTATGCCTACAGCATCCACTCCGCCGTTGGCAACCATATGGTGGGCGCCAAGGTCAACGGGCGCATCGTGCAGTATGACTATCATCTGCGCAACGGCGATGTGGTGGAGGTGCTGACCTCCCAGTCCGCCCGCGGTCCCAGCCGCGATTGGATCAAGATCGCCCGCTCCAGTGAGGCTCGCAGCAAGATCCGTCAGTGGTTCAAGCGGGAGCGCCGCGACGAGAATATCGCCGCAGGCCGCGCCTCCTTTGAGTCCGAGCTCAAGCGCGCCGGAGTCAGCATCAAGGAGTTGGCAACAGAGGAAAATCTGCCCCATATCCTGCGCAAGCTCAGCTATAATACGCTGGACGATATGTATGCTGCCATTGGATACGGCGGCGTGACGGCGCTGAAGATCGTGGGTCGTCTGCGCGAGGACATTCTGCGCGTGATCGCCGCCCGCACGCAGGAAAATCCTGCAGCGGCGGAGGCAAAACCCGAGGTCAAGCCCGTCCAGCCCGTGCGCCAGAAGGCGGTGCAGGGCATCATTGTGGAGGGTATGGCCAACTGTCTGGTAAAGTTCGCCAAGTGCTGCGCCCCCGTGCCCGGCGACGAGGTGGTGGGCTTTATCACCCGCGGTCAGGGCGTCAGCGTCCACCGCAGCGACTGCCCCAATGCGCTGCCCGAGCGGCGCAGCAAAGAGGACGAGGGGCGTTGGATCAAGGTCAGTTGGGCGGAGAATACGCAGGAGGGCTACAGCACCGCCCTGCAGGTTACCGCCAAGGATCGAATGGGTCTCATTGTGGACATTTCCACGGTGCTGTCCTCCACCAAAACGCGGGTGTCTTCGCTGAATGCCCGCTCCACCTCCGACGGCTTCGGTCTCGTCGAGATCGAGATCGAGGTGACCAATGCCGAACAGCTCAAGGTGGTAATCCGCCGTCTGGAGCAGATCCCCGGCGTGATGCGGGTCGCCCGCCCTGCCGGATAAAGCGTGAAAGGAGTATCGCAGTATGCGTGCTGTTTTGACAAGAGTGAAGAGCGCCAGTGTGACCATCGACGGCAATGTCGTGGGCAAGATCGGTCAGGGCTTTCTGATCCTGCTGGGCGTGACCCACGAGGACACGGAGGCGCAGGCCGTCAAGCTGGCGGATAAGCTGGCCGGTCTTCGGATTTTCGAGGATGAGGACGGCAAGATGAACCGTGGTTTGGAGACGGTGAACGGCGAGATTCTGGTGATCTCCCAGTTCACGCTGTACGGCAACTGCCGCAAGGGCCGCCGTCCCGACTTTCTCGCCGCCGCCCGTCCCGAGGTGGCCATCCCGCTGTATGAGAAGTTCGTACAAGTGCTGCGGGATAAGGATATCCACGTGGAGACCGGCGAGTTCGGCGCGGAGATGCTGGTGGAATCCATCAATGACGGTCCGCTGACACTGGTAGTGGACACCGATCAGCTGAATGTGTAAGGAGCGATTCCTATGAAGATCGAATCTATGGCCGTAGGTCCTATTATGACCAACTGCTATCTGCTGTGCGATGAGGAGAACAAGGTCTGCGCCGTCATCGATCCCGGTGAAGAGGGCGACCGCGTGGCGCAGTGGGTAGAGAAGTCCGGCTGTGCGCTGCAGTATATCCTGCTGACCCACGGTCACTATGACCATTTTACCGGTGTTGCGGCGCTGCTGCGCCACTATCCCGACACCCCCGTGTATATCCATCCCAATGACGCAGTGGAGTCTGCGTCTTCCCCGTGGTCGCTGAAGTTCCCCCGTCTGGGCGAGAAGAATCAGCGCTGGTACGGCGAGGGCGATGAGCTGACGCTGGGTGCGCTGACCATCCGCGTGATGGAGACCCCCGGACACAGCGCCGGCAGCGTGTGCCTGGTGGTGGGCGATGTGATTTTCGCAGGCGATACCTTGTTCTGGGGCTCCTGCGGACGCACCGACTTCCCCGATGGCGATTATCGCGCCATTTTGCTGTCGCTGGCACGGCTTGGGCGGATGGAGGGCAATTATCGCGTCTATCCCGGACACGACCGCGCCACCGATCTGGACAGTGAACGAAAAGGCAATCCCTATATGCGCCACGGCTTGACCATGGCATAAAGGAACGAGTATGAAACTGATTTTCCGCGGTCACGATGACCGCTATGCTGTGGAGCAGAGCCTGCTGGCTTTCTTCCCCGATGAGCGTCCGGTGTACGATCCGGCGCAGGAGGAGGAAAACTGCGCGGAGGTAGCGCTGTCGGTGGGCAAAAAGTTTGCCACAGCTGTGACCAATCTGACCTATGGCGGCAAAACGGCACGGGGCGTCGCCCGCGTGGCGGTGGATGCCGCACCGGATGAATATGAGCTGGAGCGGCTGCGCCAAAAGGCGGTGAAGCTCAGCTTCTTCAAGGCTGCCCGTGAGATCACCGGTGTCACCCCCTCCTGGGGCGCACTGACCGGTATCCGACCCGGTAAGATCGCCGGACGCTATCTGGAGCAGGGCTGCAGCGAGAAGGAGACCGACCGCATTCTGCGTGACACCTATTTTGTGGCGCCGGAGCGCCGCCGTCTGGCCATCGAAACTGCCAAAGCCGGCTTGAAGGCCAAGGCTGACCTCGCCCCCAACGAGATCTCCCTCTATGTGGGTATCCCCTTCTGCCCCACCCGCTGTTCCTACTGCAGCTTCGTGTCGGCATCGGTGGAAAAGAGCTTTTCGCTGATGGAGCCGTATCTGGAGGTGCTGCTTGCCGAGATCACCGATGCTGCGCAGATGGTGAAGGAGACGGGGCTGAAGATCAAGTCCTTCTATATGGGCGGCGGCACGCCTACCACACTGTCTGCCGCGCAGATGGACCGCCTGCTGGGGCATCTCAACCGCAGCTTCGATCTGAGCGGCTGCGTGGAGTACTGCATTGAGGCGGGCCGCCCCGACACCATTGATGGGGAAAAGCTGCAGGTGCTGCTGGATCACGGCGCTGACCGCATCAGCGTCAATCCTCAGTCGCTGGAGGATCACGTGCTGCGTGCCATCGGACGCAAGCATAGCGCCGCCGATATTGAAAAGACCATGGAACTGGTGGCCTCCATGCATTTTCCCCATGTGAATATGGACCTCATCGCAGGACTTCCCGAGGACACGCCGGAGGGGTTCCGCCGTACGCTGGACAAGTGCCTTGGCTACGGCGCGGATAATATCACGGTGCATACGCTGGCGCTGAAAAAGGGCAGCCGCATTCTGCTGGAGGGCAGTAAGATCCCAACGGCGCAGGAGGTGGGCGCTATGCTGGACTATGCCAATCCCACACTGCGTTCTGCCGGCTTTATGCCTTATTATCTCTACCGCCAGAAATATATGTCCGGCAGCTTTGAAAATGTGGGCTGGTGCATATCCGGCGCGGAGGGGCTGTATAATATTTACATCATGGAAGAGCTGCACAGTATTCTTTCGCTGGGCGCAGGCGGCTCCACCAAAATGGTGGATGCCCGTCGCGGCAGGATCGAGCGCGTGTTCCACGCCAAGTTCCCCACTGAGTATATCCAGCGCGAGGATAAGCGGGCAGAGAATCTGCGGGCGTTCCGCACCTTCCATGAAAATATGCTGAAATAAACGGCTGCGGAGCATCATGCTCCGCGCCGCTTTGATGTGGAGCAACGGGAAAGGGGCAGTTTATGGCAAAGGAGCGGCGGCAAAACTTTGTGACCGGTGCGGCGATTTTGGCTGCGGCTGTTGCTGTGACCAAGGTCATCGGTGCATTGTATAAGATCCCGCTGGGCAACCTCTTGGACAAAGAGGGAATGGCGCACTTCTATGTGGCCTACAACATCTATAATCTGCTGGTGATCCTGTCCACTGCCGGTTTGCCGCTGGCGCTGTCGCGCTTGGTGTCGCAGGCTCACGCGCTGGGGCGTGTGAATCAGCGGCGGCGGGTGTTCCGCGTAGCATTGGTGCTGTTTTTTGCCATCGGCGCAGTGTGCAGCGGCGTGATGCTGCTGTTCCCTCGGCAGCTGGCTGTTCTTTTGCACGACAGTAAGGCCGCTCCCGCTATTCTGGCGCTGTCGCCCAGTGTGCTGTGTGTGTGTCTGATCGCCGCCATCCGCGGCTATACGCAGGGGCAGGGCAATATGAAGCCCACTGCCGCCAGCCAGATCATCGAATCGCTGTGCAAGCTGCTGGTGGGCTTGAGCCTGGCGTGGCTGCTGCTGGGCAGGGGCTACAGCTCCGACATCGCTGCCGCCGGTGCCATCGCCGGTGTGTCGGTAGGTTCGCTGATCAGCCTGCTGGTGCTGGCGGTCTATCTGCTGCGCCATCGCAGCGGGAAAGCGGGCAGTGATCTGCCGCAGGGTCGGCGCGAGATCGCCGGCGAGCTGCTGCGGATCGGTGTGCCCATCACAGTGGGTGCCGGCGGTATGAGCTGCATCACGCTGCTGGATCAGGTGCTGGTGATGGGAACGCTGCAGGGGAAGCTGGGGCTGTCGGAAGCGGCAGCAACGGCGCTGTATGGTGAGTATACCTTCGGTATGACGCTTTTTAACCTGCCGTCCTCCTTCATCTATCCCGTCACGGTGAGTCTGATTCCCGTCATCGGCGCGGCACTTGCCCGCAACGATCGGCTGGGTGCCTGCCGGAGTACGGAGTCCGCGTTCCGCCTTACGGCACTGCTGGCGTTTCCTGCAGGCGTGGGTCTGTCGGTATTGGCCGGACCCATCCTTGATCTGTTGTATCCTGCCGTGCCGGAAACGGCTGCCGCGGCAGCGTATCACTTGTCGGTGCTGGGCATCGCCTGCATCTTCGTGTGCCTGATGGTGCTGACCAACGGCGTGCTGCAGGCCTACGGAAAAGAGTACATCCCCGTGGTCTCGCTGCTGTTGGGCGGCGGATTGAAGATCGCCGCCAACGCGGCGCTGGTAGGCCGCGCCGACATCGGCATCAAGGGCGCTCCGGTGGGCACGCTGTGCTGCTACGTGCTGATTACGGTGTTGAATCTGATCGCTATCCACCGCTGCATTCCCCAGCGCCCCGATTATTTCCGTATCTTTATCCGTCCCCTGACCGCCACAGCCTTGATGGCGGTGGCAGCAATGGGGTGTCACTCCTTCTTGAACCGTGTGCTGGACGGCAGCGGTATTGCCGTTTTGCTGGCGATTGCGGCGGCAGTCTTGGTGTACGCGGTGGCTGCGGTGCTGCTGGGTGCGGTGACACGGCAGGATCTGCTTGCCCTGCCAAAAGGTGAGAAAATTGCCGATTTTTTGCGAATTCCATAAGGAAATTTTGTCGTATAGGGAAAACCTCTTGCAATAGGAGAGTAAGTATGGTAAATTTTGAATTGAAATCACATTATGATTATAATGACTTGTTGGAGGTCATCCACATTCTTCGCTCCCCCGGCGGCTGCCCTTGGGATATTGAGCAGACCCACGAGTCTATCCGCCGCGGCTTTCTGGAGGAGACCTACGAGGTCATCGAGGCCATCAACCGCAAGGACACACCGCTGCTGTGTGAGGAGCTGGGCGATGTGCTGATGCAGGTGGTGTTCCACGCGGACATTGAGTCCGATGCCGGCCGCTTCACTATGGAAGATGTGATCGACGGCGTGGTGAAGAAGCTGGTGTTTCGCCATCCCCACGTATTTGCCACTGTGCAGGCGGATACCACGGAGGAGGTGCTGGTCAACTGGGACATCCTGAAAAAACAGGAGAAGGGACAGAAGACCGCCACCGACACACTGGAAAGTGTGGCATCCACGCTGCCGCAGCTGTGGCGCGCGGAAAAAATTCAGGCCAAGGCCGCCAAGGCAGGCTTTGACTGGCCGGACGTCTCCGGTGCGCTGGACAAGCTGGATGAGGAGACGGCGGAGCTGCGCCGCGCCGTGGAAAGGGGTGAGGGCGTGCAGGAGGAACTGGGCGACGTGTTGTTTGCCGCTGTAAAGGTGGCACGTTTTTCCGGTGTTGATCCGGAGGAGGCACTGAGTGACACCTGCGAAAAATTCATTTCCCGCTTCCGCGCTGTGGAAGAGGCCGTCCGTGCGCAGGGCGCAGTCATGGAGGACATGCCTCTTGATGAGCTGACGGCGCTGTGGGACAAAGCAAAACGTTCTTAAGGCGAACATTCGTTTTGGGATAGATTCAACCGCCGCCCAGCCGCGGCACGAAGGAAAATTTTTAGGAGGAACAAGTATGAATAAGGCTGAACTGATCGCCGCTGTCGCAGAGAAGACCGGCATGTCCAAGAAGGATACCGAGATCGTCATCGCCGCAACCCTGAACACCATCACCGAGGCTATGGCCGAGGAGGAGAAGGTGCAGCTGGTTGGCTTTGGCTCTTTCGAGGTGAAGAAGAGAGAGGCTCGCACCGGCCTGAACCCCAAGACCCTGCAGAAGATCGAGATCCCCGCTTCCAAGGCTCCCGTTTTCAAGGCCGGCAAGGCTCTGAAGGACGCTGTGGCCAAGTAAGGTAAGGCGAACAACGATAGCGCCGGTGTGAACATTCACACCGGCGTTTATGATGCAGGAGAGCAATATGAGATTAGACAAATGGCTGAAGGTGTCGCGTCTGATCAAGCGGCGCACCGTGGCCAACGAGGCCTGCGACAACGAGCGTGTCACCGTCAATGATCGGGTGCAGCGCGCCAGCTACGATGTGAAGGTGGGCGACCAGATCGCCATCCGCTTCGGTGAGCGCACCGTGGCGGTGGAGGTGGTCAGCGTGCAGGAAAACGCCGGCAAGGCGGAGGCTGCCGCCATGTACCGCGAGCTTGCGCAGGACAAGTAAGTGATAAAATGAAGATTCCTCTCATACACATTAGTGACAGCACTGATGAATGGGAGGAATTTTTTATGGTCTATGAGATGAATGCCCAGAGTGTGGAGCATCGGGTGGAGCTGCACGGCAGGCGGCGCCTGACGGTCTCCGGTGTAGAGGATGTGGAGCGCTTTGACGAGAACTGCATCGTGCTATCCACCTGCGTGGGCACGATGATCGTCAGCGGTGAGGAGCTGCACATCGGCAAGCTCTCACTGGATGGGGGCGAGCTGCATGTGGACGGGCAGATCGATGCGGTAACCTACGAAGAGGCGCCGACCCAGCGCGGCTCGCTGCTGTCGCGGCTGTTTGGCTGATGGAAAACTATGTGCAGGCGCAGCTGGTCTCCTTTGCGCAGGCGGCGCTGCTGGGGCTGCTGGGCGGATGTCTGTATGATCTGCTGCGGGCCGTGCGCCTCTATCGCCGCAGCCGCACCGTGACCCACATCACAGATGCGCTGTATACTGCGGTGATGCTGCTGATGCTGTGGATGTTTGCGCTGCGGCTGGGCGGGGGTGAGCTGCGGCTGTATATGCTGGCGGCAGCGGCACTGGGGTTCGCGCTGTATTTCCTGCTGCTGAGCCCTCTTTTGCTGCCGCTGTGGAAATTTTGGGTGCGCGCGGCGGCAGAATTCGGCGCGGTGCTGTGGAAACCGGCTGCATGGAGCATGGAATTGGTAAAAAAAGTTGAAATTTCCATAAAAAAACTCTTTTATTTTTGGAGGAAATACGCTACAATTAAAAAGTATAAGTGGGATTGCCCCTATTTGGGGGAGAATGACAACGGGAAAGGAGGCGGCAGCAACCATGAAGAACAAAAAAAGCGCAAAAAAGCGCGGCGGCGTAATGATGCTGGTGGTGCTGCTGCTGATCGGCGTGGTCACATTTGAGACCTTCAATGTCTATGCGCAGATCGATACCGCCCGTGCAGAGGAGACCCGCTTGAGTGCGCAGGTGGAGCAGTTGAAACGCGAAAACGCTTCTCTGGCCAATGATCTGGCGCGCGCCGACGATCCCGAGTTTATCAAGGAGCTGGCGCGTGAGCAGCTGAATATGGCTGAGCAGGGTGAGCGCATCTTCTATGATGTGAACCACTGATACCGGAGATTAAAGGAGTACAGACAAACGCGTATGGAATTGGCGGTTGGGACGATCGTAAGCGGAAAGGTGACCGGCATCACCAAGTTCGGCGCTTTTGTGGCGCTGGAGGGCGGCAAGTCCGGCTTGGTACATATTTCCGAGGTGGCAAATGCCTTTGTCAGTGATGTCCACGATTTTCTGGCCGAGGGGCAGGAGGTGCAGGTGAAGATCCTGTCCGTGGCAGATGGAAAGATCAGTCTGTCCGTCAAGCAGGCGCAGGCACAGCCGGAGCGGCAGCCGCGCCCCGTCCGCACATCCCGTCCGGCAGTCCAGCAGCCGGCAACACCGGCGCAGACCGCACCCACCGCGGAGCAGAGCTTTGAGGACAAGCTCAAGCAGTTTATGACGCTGTCCGACAGCAAGATGTCGGAGCTGAACCGCAGCCGTGAGGGTAAGCGCAGAAGAAGATAACAAAAAATCCCGAAGGGAGTTCCCTTCGGGATTTTTTTATTTATCCATCAGCTTTTCGGTCAGCTCACGGCTCAACTGCACCGCACCGTAGAGATTCTTGGCACTGCAGCCGGCACGTCCGCCGCCTGCGCAGGCGCAGGCACACGCACACGCGCAGCTGGAGGCGCAGGCACAGTGGCTGCCGCCGCCAAAACCGCCGCCGCC
>JAGBEA010000005.1 GCA_017937195.1 Oscillospiraceae bacterium
TGCAGCCGGAGCAGGCTGTCTTTGAGCTGGATGGCTATCACCGCTTTTTCCACTCCGCCGACAAAAAGGGGTACAGCGGCACAGCCGTGCTGACCAAGACCGAACCCCTCTCCGTCACCTACGATTTCGGCGAGGATATCCACCGCCACGAGGGGCGCGTCATCACCGCCGAGTATGAGGATTTCTATCTGGTTTGCTGCTACACGCCCAACAGTCAGGACGGACTCAAGCGCCTTGATTACCGACTGCAGTGGGAGGATGATCTGCGCGCCTATCTCAAGGAGCTGGACGCCAAAAAGCCGGTAGTCTACTGCGGCGACTTGAATGTGGCCCATCAGGAGATCGACCTGAAAAATCCCAAGAGCAACCGCCAGAACCCCGGCTTCTCCGATGAGGAGCGCGCCAAGATGACGGAACTTTTGGCAGACGGTTTTGTGGACAGCTTCCGCGCGCTGTACCCCGACGCGGTGGGTGCCTATTCGTGGTGGAGCTACCGCTTCAATGCCCGCGCCAACAACGCAGGCTGGCGTATCGACTATTTCATCGTGTCGGAGCGGCTGCGTGAGCGCATCCGTGAGGCCGCCATCCGCAGCGAGGTCTACGGCAGCGACCACTGCCCCGTAGTGCTGGAGCTGGCGTGAGATTTTCCCGCTTCAAAGCAGGAAATCTGCACAGCATACCTTGCAATTTCCTGCCGCCCATAGTATACTGATTAGTGGCGAATTTCCCATTTTTACCATGCAAGACAAAATAAAAAACATATAGTCAAAACGAAAACAGGAGGAAACAATCCCATGAAAGTTCTGGTTATCAACTGCGGTTCTTCTTCCCTGAAGTATCAGCTCATCGACATGACCAACGAGGAGCTGCTGTGCAAGGGTCTGTGCGAGCGTATCGGCATGGACGGCAGCAGCATCACCCATAAGCTGAAGGACGGCACCTGGTCTGTCAATTCTCCTTTCCCCACTCACGCTGAGGCCTTTGCCAAGGTGGTGGAGATGATGACCACCGGCGACGGCAAGTGCATCGACAGCGTCTGCGAGATCAGCGCCATCGGTCACCGCGGCGTCCACGGCGGCGAGAAGTTCCGCGAGAGCGCTCTGGTCACCGAGGAGCTCATCAAGGCCTATGAAGAGTTGAGCCCCCTGGCTCCCCTGCACAACCCCGCAGGTGTTGTGGGTCTGCGCGCCGCCCAGAAGGTGTTTGGCGACGATATGCCCAATGTCATGGTCTTCGACACCGCTTTCCACTCCACCATGCCCCCCAAGGCTTTCATGTACGCTCTGCCCTATGAGTTCTATGAGAAGTACGGCGTGCGCCGCTACGGCTTCCACGGCACTTCCCACCGCTTCGTTTCTCTGGCCGCTGCCGAGTATCTGGGCAAGAAGCCTGAAGAGCTGAAGATCATTACCTGCCATCTGGGCAACGGCGCTTCCATCGCTGCTGTTGACGGCGGCAAGGTGGTGGATACCTCTATGGGTATGACTCCTCTGGCCGGTCTGATGATGGGCACCCGCTCCGGCGACATTGACCCCTCCATCCCCGGCTATCTGATGAAGGTCACCGGTATGACCAGCGAGGAAGTGGACCACGTGCTGAACAAGCAGTCCGGTCTTGAGGGCGTTTCCGGCGTATCCAGCGACAAGCGCGACCTGGAAGTGGCCATCGAGGCAGGCATCAAGCGCGCCATTCTGGCCAGCGATATGTTCAACTACGATATCAAGAAGTACATCGGCGCTTACTCCGCTGCTATGGGCGGCGTGGACTGCGTGGTGTTCACCGGCGGTATCGGTGAGAACGATGTGGGCGTGCGCGAGGCCGTCTGCAGCGATATGGAGTATCTGGGTCTGAAGATCGACGAGGTCAAGAATCTCAAGCGCGGCCTGGACATCAACGATATCTCCGCCGAGGACAGCAAGGTAAAGGTTCTGGTCATCGCCACCAACGAGGAGCTGATGATCGCCCGCGACACCGCTGCCATCGTCAGCGCAATGTAACCATTCATCTGCTCATAAAAATTGCCGTTTCTTTAAGAAGCGGCAATTTTTTTGTAACAAAAAGGTGCTGCGGCGTGTATAATCAGCAAAAGAGGGGAGGGATCCGATGCTCGAAACATTCTATCGGGAAAATTACCACATCGTATACGGGTATCTGCTGTCCCTTTGCGGCGATCCCTCTTTGGCCGAGGAGCTGACGGCGGAGACCTTTTTCCGCGCCGTGGAAAGAATCGGGCGATATGACGCGCAATATAAGCCGTCCACTTGGCTTTGTACCATCGGCCGCAATCTGTTTTTGAACTATTGCCGGAAAAAGCGAAGGATGGCAACGCTGGACGCCGCGGAAAATATGGTGGCCCCCTCCGCCGAGGCTCTGTATATGAAAAAAGAGCAATTGGAGGAGATCTGGTCGCTTCTGCAGCGCTGCAGGCCGGAGCAGCGGCAGTTGTTTATCATGCGTCTGGAAGGGATGCGCTTTGCGGAGATCGCTTTGGCACTGGGAAAAAGTGAGAGCTGGGCAAGAGTCGCCTTTTTCCGCTTAAAAAGTCAAATTCTTCGGGAAATGGAGGGAAAGCTATGAATTGTCATGTGATTGGTGATCTGCTGCCGCTATGTGCCGACGGGGTTGCCACGCCGGAGAGTCAAAAGCTGGTAGAAGAGCATCTTCTCCACTGCAGCAGCTGCCGTGCCCTCTATGCGGAAATGTGCGCGCCGATGAAAGTGCAGGCCACGGCGCAGGAGTTGGACTATATGGCTGCCGTTAAACGGCAGAACCGCCGGTTTTTCCTGCAGCTGTACGGATCGCTGTTGGCGGTGATCCTGCTGCTGACGGCGGGCTGGTTCGTGCGGGAAATATTCCGCAACCAAGGCTGGCACTATGCACCGGAACCCATCAGCAGAGAAATTGCTTTGCAGGAAATGCCGCAAGTCCTGCTGACGGATGAGGAAATAACGCTGGCAGGACAGATTTTCTCTCTGCCGGAGATGCAACAATTTTTTGCCGCACGACTTACAGACAACCCTGCTGCACTTCCCGCTCCTTTGCTGACAGAATTATTGACACTGGCAGGAAAGAACCCACAGAATCTCGCAGGAGCAGCCGCCACCGCTTATCGCAGCACGCTTTGGCTGGAATACCGCGAGGATGGTTTTCGCTACATTTTGGAGTTTATAGACGCCGATCAAACCGGCTACACAGATCTTTTCCGAAAGACCGTGTGCAGAGACGAAGAAAATGTGCGCCTTGTTTATACCGCCGAGATCAACGGTGCGCTGCTGACATCCTCCAATAAGGCGGAGACAGATCTGTTGGTCTGCTATGAGAAAACAGAGGGAAAGCGGGACTGGTCTGTCTCTTTTTCAAACGAAATGCCCAAATAACGCCTCTGCTTTTACTGCGACAAAAGAGAGCTGACCCAACGGGTCAGTTCTCTTTTGCTTTTTGCGTCACAAAAATCGCCGTTTACAGATGGCGCCGCGTAAGGTATAATTTAACCAAGAAATACCACGACTTTTTCAACCACAAAAGGAGGAACAACTTATGTCCTATGATATTCTGGTCATCAATCCCGGCTCTACTTCCACCAAGATCGGCGTTTTCCGCGATGAGACGCTGCTGTTTGACACCACGCTGCGCCACAGCGCCGAGGAGATCGGCCGCTATGAGCACGTGGCAGATCAGAAGGATTTCCGCAAGGCGCTGGTGCTGGATGCGTTGAGCGCCAACGGCTACGACATTCACGCGCTGTCCGCAGTGGCGGGTCGCGGCGGCTTGATCCGTCCCATCCCCGGCGGCACCTACGCCGTCAACGATCAGATGGTGTCCGACTGCGAAATCGGTGTTGGCGGCGAGCATGCCTCCAATCTGGGCGCACTGCTGGCACGGGAGATCGGCGACGGTCTGGGCATTCCCTCCTTCGTGGTGGATCCCCCCGTTGTGGATGAGCTGAATCCAGTGGCGCGCTACTCCGGTCATCCGCTGTTGCAGCGCCAGAGCAAGTTCCACGCGCTGAACCAAAAGGCGGTTGCCAAGCGCTACGCCAGAGAAACAGGCCGCGATTATGAGGAGCTGAACCTGATCGTCTGCCACATGGGCGGCGGCATCAGCGTTGGCGCCCACGATCACGGCCGCGTGGTGGACACCCAGAATGCGCTGGACGGCGACGGTCCGTTCTCCCCCGAGCGCAGCGGCTCGCTGCCGGCAGGTCAGCTGGTGAATCTGTGCTTCAGCGGCGAGTACTCCATTGCCGACATCAAGAAGATGCTGTCCGGCCGCGGCGGTATGGTGGGTTATCTGGGCAGCAACAATATGATCGAGATCCGCGACAAGGCAGCCAATGATACCGCCATCGCCGAGGTGCTGGACGCCTTCCACTATCAGATCGCCAAGGAGATCGGCTCGATGGCGGTGGTGCTGAAGGGGAAGGTGGATCAGATCATTCTCACCGGTGGCATTGCCTACGGCAAGGAGACCGTGGCGGCGCTGCGGGAATATGTGGAGTGGATCGCACCGGTCACCGTCTATCCCGGCGAGGATGAGCTGCTGGCACTGGCGCAGGGCGCCCTGCGGGTGCTGACCGGCGAAGAAGAAGCGAAAGTCTATTGATTGTTTCACGTAAAACATTTTTCGCCAAGTTTTCCACAGTTTTAAGGAGTAATTTGTATGCTTTTTGATACCCACGCCCACTACGATGACGACTGGTTCGACGAGGATCGGCAGGCGCTTCTGGCCTCTATGCCCGAAAAGGGCGTGGGGCTGATCGTCAACCCCGGCTGCACGCTGGAGTCCAGCCGCACCGCCATTGCGTTGGCGCAGACCTATGACCACGTTTACGCCGCAGTGGGCATCCATCCGGAAAACTGCCACGATTTCGTGCCGCAGCATATCGATGCGCTGCGTGAGCTGGCAAAGCACCCCAAGGTGGTGGCCATCGGTGAAATCGGGCTGGACTACTACTGGGAGGAAAATCCGCCAAGGGAGTTCCAGCAGCAGGTGCTGCGCGCACAGCTGCAGCTGGCGCAGGAGCTGAAGCTGCCGGTGATCATTCACGACCGCGAAGCGCACGCCGACACGCTGGCCATTGTAAAGGAATTTCCGTCGGTCAAGGGCGTGTTCCACTGCTATTCCGGCTCCGTGGAGGACGCGCGGACACTGGTAAAAATGGGGTGGATGCTGTCGTTCAACGGCGCGCTGACCTTCAAAAACGCCCGCAAGGCGCCGGATGTGGTGGCGGAACTTCCGCTGGAGCATCTGATGATCGAGACCGACGCGCCGTATCTGGCGCCGGTGCCCCATCGCGGTAAGCGGTGCGACTCCGGCTTGGTGTATCTGGTGGCGGAGAAAATCGCTCAAATCAAGGGAATCAGCGCCGACGAGGTGGCGCGGATCACCACGGAAAACGGCAAGCGGTTCTTTGGGATCGAATAACGCTAAAAAAGAGCTGACCCGATAGGTCAGCTCTTTTTTATTTACAAATCTTGCTGCTCCTGCACAGCAGCTTCCATCGCTTTTACCAGCTTATGGGGAGGAATATCCAGTGCCTGCGCGATTTTGAAAAGCGTATCCAAGGTAGGACTGCGCAAGCCGCGCTCTATCTTACTGTAATGCGTTCTGTCCAGTCCGGCCAAGCCGCTCAGGACTTCCTGCGACATTCCCTTTTCTTCTCGGTGCTTTCGCAGCACTTGTCCAATCCATACGGCATCAATCACACAGTGCACCTCCTCTCTTGCTTGTATGATAACAAGGAAGTGCTCTTTCTATGAGGTCACTTGACCTCATAGAAAGATTGTGTTACGATGTTTTTATCAGTTTTAGGGGGTGTTTTTACGGTAGATTACCAAAAACTCTACACACTGCTTTTCAATGCTGTAACCGACGCTGTGGAAGAATTGGAGCAGGCAAATATTGGCGTGGCAAAGAACTATTTAATCCGCGCTCAGCAACAAGCGGAAGAAGCATATTTATGTGACGGCGACGAGAA
>JAGBEA010000006.1 GCA_017937195.1 Oscillospiraceae bacterium
AAAACCGCCGCCGCCGAATCCGCCGCCGCGGCTGCCGCCGCCGAATCCGCCGCCGCTGCGGCGATTGGTGGTGCGAGGCGGTGTTTTGGGCTTGGTCTTCGTGCCCACGCTGCCGGGCTTGGGGCGTCCGTCAAAGCCGGCGGGATACCACAGACCGTGCCAGCATACATATCGCGGCGTACCGAAGCCTCCGCGATAGGAACTGCCCGCCACCACATTGACTACGATAATAATCACGATCACCATCACGATTACGGTGAAGGCCATACTGATCACTTCCGCGGTATAATCATAGTCATCATAATAGTCATCGTAGTAATAATCGTCCTGCGGCAGGTTTTCGCTGCTGTACTCCCAGTACAGCTCCGCAGGCCAGTTTTGATAGCTGGCCAGCACAGTAAGCGTCTCGCCGTGACCAAGATCCGTGCCGGTGAAGACATAGGAGCTGCCGATCACTTGTTCCGTCCACTTGCTGTCGGCGGAAGAACCCATTGATGCCAGTGCGGCACCCTGCGGCGCGTTCCAGGTAACGGTCATCTCGCCAATGCGCGCGCCGTCAAACCAGCCGGGGGTATAGTTGTAGCTGACCGTGCCGTCATTGGGCAGGGTGTACATATACTCCTGCACCCAGCTGTAGGAGAAGTCAAAAACCTCGCCGTCGTCATATTCCCGGTCGAAGTAGACGTACATATAGCTGTTGTCGTAGTCCAGCTCGTCGATATTGTCGCTCAGCGCCTGCACATCGCGGATGCTGCCGTTGGGCACACCGATCTGCAGCCAAGTGACGGGACCCTCGTCCAGCACCTCCCAGCGGAAGTCCAACCGGATCAGCAGGCTGCCGTCATCGGCGTTGGGGGTAACCGTCACATCGTAGCGGTGGATATAGTCCAGATCCGCGGCGTGAGCGGTGTCAGCAAAGGGGAGCAGCAGGCAGACTGCCAGCATAAGGGCGGTGAGGAGAGCGGAAAGGCGTTTCATCATTGCTGCACCTCCTTGTTGCCGGTGCGCAGCTGACAGATATGCTCCGTCAGCGCGCTCTTTTCACGGATGGCGCGGCACTGCTGGCTGTCCCAGATGGTGCGCCAATCGTCGGTAAGCATATTGCCCAGCGTCACGCCGCCCAGCCAGCTCTGGCAGGGGACGACGGTACCGTCGGGCGCCAGCGCCATATTGGACAAACACGCGCCGCAGCTGGGCACAAGGTGCAGACCCAATGCGTGTAGCGTTTCTTCGCTCAGCCAGCCGGGACTGGTGAAATCCAGCTCCATTCCCAGCGCCGCCGCCGTGGCAGTGGCATCGCGGAGAATATCGGTCAGCTCCTCCTCACTCAAGCGGGTGGCGCAGCTCTCGCTGCCCAGCGCGTCGCCGGAGGGGATCAGCCCCGAGCAGGTGGCATAGCGCACGCCCAGACGGTGGGCAAAGCGCAGCGTTTCGGCATAGTCGCGGTTCAGCGAGCAAAGAGGTGTGTTGATGGATACGATCAAGCCGGCATCCACTGCGTTGCGGATACCCTGCACTGTGTCGGTAAAGCCGGGTGCGCCCACCAAGGCGTTGTGGGCATCGGCAGCGGCGCTGTACAGCGTGACCTGCACACTGTCCAGGCTGGCGTTGTAGAGGTCGCGGCACAGCTGCTCTGTCAGCAGCCGTCCGTTGGTGTTTAGGCGGGTCACAAACCACGCGGCCTCGCCCACCAGCTCCACCAGATCCTCGCGCAGTGTAGGCTCGCCGCCGGTGAAGGTCACCTGCGGAATATTGGCTGCCCGCAGCTTGGAAAGGACGGCTTTCCACTCCTCGGTGGACAGTTCCCGCTGCTCGCCCATAGGCTGACCGGCGGCATAGCAGTGCAGACATTTCTGGTTGCAGTGCCACGTGCCGTCCTTGGTCATAGCGCTGACCATCAGATCCATCCGGTGGGGCGCGGACATACAGGGCGCGTACTCGCCCAGCGTCAGCAGCTCCACCTCCGCCTCCGGCTCATTGCCCCGGGCGATGTCAATCAGGGAGTCCAGCATCAGCGAAAGATCGTCGTGCAGACGGGCGGAGGATACGGTGGGATAGACGCGGCGCGCCGCCTTCACGGTGCCCTCAGCAATGGCTTGCCAATCCACCTCGCCGATCTCCTTGCCGCTGAAGGGTTCCAGATGATCCATAAAGCAACTCAACAGTACCGCCCACGACAGATTCAGCGGCACCAGATGGGCGCCGTTAAGCAGCAGCAAAAACGGCTCGTCCGGTGTTTCGGCGCGGGGCGGGATCATATGGATGCGTACCACACCCGGACCGTAGGGATCCAGCGTGATGTGGCGCACACAGCTTAAATGCTCCTGCCGGAAGCGCTGCTCCCGGCGGCAGATCTTGAACATAGGCCACCTCCTGTGGAATAAGAGTGGAAACAGTATAGCATTTTTTACATAGAAAATCAATGCAGGGCAAAAAGGTGAATATTTCGACAAAATGCAAAAAAGTGAGCCGCCCTGCAAGCAGAGCGGCTCACTACAAGCTTATTGATCGGAGATTTTGCAATGCTCCAACGCATAGTTCAAAAACATGCCGATCAGTTCGTTCCTGCTCCGTCCGCTTTGTGCAGCAAATTTGTCCAGCCGCACGACCGTTTCTTCAGGAAGGCGGACAGAAAACACACGGTGCCCGTCCTCACCCTTTGGCCGTTTGGGCTTTACGATCAGCTCCCCTGCCATTTTGAATCACCTCTCTTCTAACATAGAATATGCTTGAAAAGAGATATATTATATGTTATAAAATATAACATATAATGCGGAGAGGAGGAGCAAAATGACGGATTATCAAAAGATGTATGCAATTGTGTGCGGCGCGGCATCGGATGCGCTGGATTTGTTGGCGGACACAAAAGAAAATGAGCGCGCCAGAGATGTTCTGCAATGTGCCTTGCTGCAAGCGGAGGAGATGTATATACGGAGCTGCGAGGAGGAGTAACAAATTTCGACAAAATGCCAAAAAGGGAGCCGCCCTGCAAGCAGAGCGGCTCAAGCGGGTGGGATATTGGAAAGCTTCCGATTATGATGATAAACCATTCACTTCCTCTTGTAAATAGGAGCTTTTGACAAAAAAAGAGAGGTTTTGACGAAGGAAGGCGAAAGGGCGGCAAATTGAAAATTTTTGTTAATTTCTAACAAAAATTGGCTTGCCCACTTTTCAAGGCTGCAGCAATCTGTTATAATAAATAAAAGGATAAAGGGAAATCCCTCCCTGACCCTTTTCCCCCTGTCCCCCAAAGGGACACTTGGAAAGGAGCAACCAATATGAAGTTCACATTTACCTGCAAAAAGATCAATCTCAACAACTCCGTCAAGGAATATGCCGAAAAGAAGATCGGCAAGCTGGACCGCTATTTTCAGGAGGATGCTGAGGCATTTGTGACCTTCGCCGTGGAGAAGAAGAACCGCTGTGTGGTGGAGCTGACCATTCGCAGCGCCAACGGCACACTCTTCCGTGCGCAGGAAGAGGATCCTGATGGCGATATGCGCGGTGCCATCGACGCGGTGGTCAACTTCATTGAACGCCGGATCCGCAAGAACAAGACCCGTCTGGCCAAGAACCTGCGCGCCGAGGCTTTGGCGCCGGAGGTGCCGGAGTTCGAGGTCGTGGAGGATGCGGAGTACGAGGTGGTACGCACCAAGCGCTTCTCCGTAAAGCCGATGACCACCGAGGAGGCGATTTTGCAGATGAATCTGCTGGATCACTCCTTCTATGTCTTCCGCAGTGTGGACAGCGGTGTGGTCTGCGTGGTGTATCGCCGCAACAACGGCGGCTACGGCCTCATCGAGGCAGTGGAATAAAAGCTGCATAACACAAAGCCCTGTGCCAATTTGGCACAGGGCTTTTTTGGTTCATAGGCAGAGATCAGATGTCCAGAAGCTTCAGATCATCCTCGTCCACCTTGCGCAGATCGCGGTTGGCAAGAATGTCGTACATACAAGGCACCACCAACAGCGTCATCAGCGTGGCATAGGTCAAACCGCCGATGCACACCAGTGCCACCGGCTGCATCAGCGCCGTGCCGGCATTCTTGGCAAACGCCATTACCACCAGACCGAGGATCGTGGTGATGGAGGTCATCAGAATGGGGCGCAGACGGGTGATGCCTGCTTCAATGATCGCCTCGCGGCGCTCCATACCCTCCAGACGCAGCTGGTTGATATAGTCCACCAGCACGATACCGTTGTTGACAATGATACCCACCAGCATCACAAAGCCGATCAGCGAGATGACGCTCAGCTCAATGCCGGACAGCAGCAGTGCAATGAAGCCGCCGGTAAAGGCCAGAGGAATGGTAAACATCACGATAAAGGGGGAGCGCAGGGACTGGAACTGTGCCACCATAATGAAGTACACCAGCACCACGCCCAGCAGCAGCATCAGCACCAGCTGCATCATGGCGTCCATAATCATCTCGTTTTCACCCTGAAACTCCACGCGGATTCCCTCGGGCAGCTCCATTGCCGCTACCGCTTTCTTTACATCGGCGGTGACGAGGGTGACATTGTAGCCCTCGGCAATGGCGGAGGAAACGGTGACATAGCGGCGCTGTTCATTATGGCTGATGCTGCTGAGACTGACCGTTTCCTCGATAGTGGCCACCTCGGAAAGTTTGAAGGAGTTGGAAGCTCCGGAGGAGACTGTGCCGCCCATAGACGAAGAACCCATCATACTGCTCATAGAGCCGCCGGAGGAACCCATCATACTCATAGAACCACCGGAGGAACCGCTGTCCGCCGTGATCTCCAGATCCAGCAGGGTGTCGCGGGTCAGGCGGGCGGACTCGCTGCCCTCAATGGTTACGCCCACATCGATACCGTCCAGCGTCATATCGGAACCCTCGGCGGAGGTAGTCAGCGCAGCGGCCACCTGCATATAGATCTGCGCCACCGTCATTCCCTTTTTCATAGCTGCATCGCGGTCGATAGAGATGTGCAGCGCCTTTGCGGCGTCCTCCAGACCGTCGGAAACATCGGCTGTGCCGGGGATGGCGGACATTGCCGCGGCAAGATCGCGGGCGGTCTGGTGCAGCAGCTCCATATCCTCGCCGTAGACCTCCAGCGTCACGCCGCTGCCGGTCAGCATGGTCATCATATCCAGCGGACCGGTTGCCACCACGGTGCAGTCCAGATCCTCACACAGCTCCATAATTTTCTTGCCTGCCACCGAGCCGAACTTGCCCTCGGGCAGCGTGATATAGGCGGTGACATCGTAGGTGCCGCCGGCGGAGGCGTTCATATTCAGCACATTGGTGCCGCTGCCGTTCATGGTAGCACCCACCGTCTCCACATCCTCTACCGACGCGGCACGCTTGAGCACCTCGTCTGCCAGCTTGACGGCTTCCTCACGCTCGATGCCCTCGGGCATGGTGATGGTGAGGTTCAGCATATTCATGTCGATGTTGGGCATAAAGGTGAAGCCCCGTGCCAATGTCAGACCGGCAGAGGATACCAGCAGTGCAAAGGACAGCAGCAGCACAACCACCTTGTGATTCAGCGACCACGCCACCGCTTTGCGGTAATAGGGGGCGATGCGATCCAGCACACCGGGTTTGACGGGCTTTTCCTTGCGCAGCATACCCGATGCCATAGCCGGCACCAGCGTCAGTGCCACGATGAGGCTTGCCATCAGCGAGTAGGTCATAGTCAGTGCCAGATCGGTAAACAGCTGACGGGTCAGACCCTCCACAAACACGATGGGGACGAACACGCACACGGTGGTCAGCGTGGAGGCGGTGATGGCGCCCAACACCTGCTGCGCGCCGGAGACGGCCGCCTGAATGACGGTGGCACCCTTGTTGCGCAGACGGTAGATATTTTCGATGACCACTACCGAGTTATCCACCAGCATACCCACCGAAACAGCCAGACCGCTCAAAGAGATCATATTGATGGTCACGCCGGAGAAGTGCATCAACACAATGGCGAACACCAGGCTGATGGGGATGGAGCAAAGCGTGATGATGGTGGGGCGGATATCCCGCAGGAACAGCCACAAAATCAACACCGAGAACACGATACCCCATGCAAGGCTGGAGAGGATGGTTTCAATAATCAGATAGATATAGTCGCCCTGATCCATCAGGGATTTGAAGGAAAGCCCGGGATATTCCGCCTCAAGCTCATCAAAGCGGGCGCGGATATTGTTGGAAACCTCCGCTGTGGCATAGGTGGATTGCTTGGTAAAGGTAACGATCACGCCGTTTTCACCGTCCAGCTTGGCGTAGATCTGATTGCCGTTGTCAGTGATGAACACATCGGCGATGTCCTTCAGCGTAATGGGCTCCACGCCCTCCATCCCCAGATCGAAGAGGATCATATCCTCCAGCGCCTGCTGGCTGTCAATGCTGTCACCCACGGACACCATATAGCTGACGCCGTCCTCGGTCAGATAGCCGGCGGGCATAGAGAAATTCTGTGCCGTCAGCAGCGCGGAAACCGTGTTAATATTCAACGCCGCGCCCATATCTGCCTGCTTCAACGCCTCCTCGCGGGCAGATTCCAGCTGTGCAAGACCGGAGTCGATCTCCGTCAGTGCCAGCTCCAGCTGGATGTTGGCGCTGATCAGCTGCATCATCGCGTCGGTGACGGACATCAGCCCGTCGGACACCTGATCGACAATATCGGACAGATCATCGTCGTTTTCCAGACGGTACAGCAGCTCCAGCATGGCCTGCCGGTCCGCTTCTTCCATCTCGATATCGGTGTCCAGATTCTCCCAGTTGCTGCCCAGCGCCGCCAGACGCAGATCCAGCGCGGCAAGATCGGCCTGCACGCGGATGTATTCCGGATCGCGCTCGATCTCGTCGATTTTTGCTTCCTTTTCCTCGTCACTCAGGCTTTCGTCCTGACGGATCGCCTCGATCTTCTCATCAAAAACAGCCTGCTGCGCATCCAGAAGCTCTTTTTCAGCGCGGATCTCGCGCAGCTCGGCCAGCGTCTCCTCACTTTCACCCTGCCCGTTCCGCAGCGCCCGCAGTGCTGCCTGCAGGGCATAGACCACGGTCTCCGCTGTTTCGTCCATGGTTTCTTCCTGCATATCCTGCAGCATCTCCTGCGCCTCCACAACCTGGGCGCGGGCATCCTGCAGCTGGGACTCGGCGTCATCCAGCTGCTTGTTGATGGCGTCGGTCAGCTTGCCGGACAGTTCTTCCAGCTTCTCATCGCGCATCAGCAGATGCAGCTGCCGCTCCACCAAGCCGTTGACATCGATACTGGCAACACCGCTGATGCCGGTCAGCTTATCGCTGAGTTCTTCTTCCACAAACTCGGACATCTCATAGGTGTTCTTCCCCTCATAACCAACCGCCGCCACCATCACCGGCAGCATAGAGGGGTTGATCTTCAGCACATAGGGGGAGCCCACCGTATCGTCCCAGCCGTCCTGCAGCGCGGTGATCTTCTGCTGGATATCCACGCTGATGCTGTCCATATTCACGCTCTCCTCAAACTCCAGCGTTACCATAGAAACGCTGTTCTGAGAGGTGGAGGTGACAGACTTGATCTGATCCAATGTGGACATAGATTGCTCCATCGGGCGGGTGATCTCCTTTTCCACCGCCTCAGGGCTTGCACCGGGATCGGTGGTGACGATGATCACATAGGGGAAGTTCATATTGGGCAGCAGATCGGGGGTCATCTTCGTGTAAGCCACAATGCCCAGAATGACAATTGCCAGCACTGTGACAAACACGGTCAGCGGCTTTTTAACGCTGAATTTCGGCATAAATTTCAAGCTCCTTTGGCGAAAAAGCGGAAGTTTTCCACAAATTTATTCATTTTACAGTGTAACACCGCAATTAATCAAATGCAATGCCCGAAGGGAATTGTTAACGAATCCGTTACAAATAAAAATCCCCGAGCTGCTGGCTCGGGGATTTGACAGATCAATCAATGGTACGCACGAAAGTCATACCGGTTTTCTGCATATGTACGTCCAACTGCACGCGGTCACCGCGGATATAGCTGCAGGTGTACTCATAGATGCGGCCATCCTCCGTCTTGGTGCGGCGCTGATGATAGAAGGCGCTGCTGTCGGGCTGTACGTCCAGAAGTGCTGCGCGCTGCGCATCCAGCGTGACTGCCTCATAGGAGTCATCGGCGGAGAAAGGGGTGATACCCACGTGGTACAGCAGGCTATAGAAGCTGTGGGTCTGCACCATCTCCCGTGTCAGGTTGGGATAGATGAACTGGGGATAGTAGGAGGTCTCCAGAATCAGCGGCTGGCCATCCACATTGCGGATACGGGTGAAGCAGTACACGCAGGTGTTCTCCTTCAGCTCCATCTTGCGACACAGCTCACTGTCGGCCTCGATGAGATCGAAGTCCACCAGTGTGGAGGACGGCACCTTACCCAGAGAGGAGACCTCCGTGGTGAAGGAGTAGCGCACACCGCGGCGGTTGGTGCTGGGATCGGCCACGAATGTGCCCTTACCCCGCTTGCGGACTACCAGCCCCTCGTCCTCCAGATCGCCGATGGCCTGACGGACGGTGTTGCGGCTGATATCCAGTGAGCGGCACAGCTCCGCCTCGGAGGGGAGCAGATCGCCAACGGCCAGCGTGCCGGAGGAAATGTGACGCTTAATAATGCCAACAAGCTGGGCGTACAGCGGAATGTCGCTGTTTAAGGACAGCTTGCCGGCCAGAATAGGATTGAGTTCCATAAAAGTGGGTTCCTTTCCCCAACAGTAAATTTCATTGGCTCATTATAACACAGCAAAAATGAAATTGGTAGGGGTTTTTCGAAAAAACCGCTAAAAAGGCGGCAAAACTTCCGTTAAACCGGAAATAAATGGCAGGAAATGGAAAGTTTTCCGTTAAGAGTACAAGCTGACAGCGCCGCCATAATGGCGGCGCTGTCAGCGGAACAAAAAAGAAGGAAAACTTAAAGAGAGTGAACTCTCTTTTTAACTTGTCTTACCTTGCCGTCAGCTTACAGCAGGGTGGAGAAGTGCTTGATGGTGCGGACCATCTGAGACACGTAGGAGTTCTCGTTGTCGTACCAGGAGACGACCTGAACCTGAGTCTTGCCATCGGGCAGAGCGCAGACCATGGTCTGGGTGGCATCGAACAGAGAACCGAAGCGCATACCGATGATGTCGGAGGAGACGATCTCGTCCTCGGTGTAGCCGTAGGACTCGGTCTGAGCGGCCTTCATAGCGGCGTTGATCTCAGCGACGGTGACGGACTTAGCGCAAACAGCGTTCAGGATGGTGGTGGAGCCGGTGGGGGTGGGGATACGCTGAGCAGCGCCGATCAGCTTGCCGTTCAGCTCGGGGATAACCAGGCCGATAGCCTTGGCAGCACCGGTGGAGTTGGGCACGATGTTGATGGCGCAGGCGCGGGAGCGGCGCAGGTCACCCTTTCTCTGGGGACCGTCCAGAGGCATCTGATCGCCGGTGTAGGCGTGGATGGTGCACATGATGCCGGACTTGATGGGAGCCAGGTCGTTCAG
>JAGBEA010000042.1 GCA_017937195.1 Oscillospiraceae bacterium
ATTCTTATTTTGTACAGAGAAATTTGAAATATTTTCCGGAATACAATTGCAATTCCCAGCGCAATCTGTTATCCTATTTGTCGGATTTTTACATAAGGAGTCGAATCGATGAAAAAATTCGTTTGTTTATTATTAGCGGTATTGACCGTTCTTTCCTGCACCGCCTGCGGATGGCGCAACCCGAAGCTGCTGGAAGATCAGATCCCCATCGTTCTGCCGGAGGTCATTCCCGATACCACGGTTGCCAACCCCTTGACCGGCGAGCCGCTGCAGAACCCCGACGCAGTGAATAACCGTCCTGTAGCCGTGATGCTCAACAACATCCATCTGGCGATGCCCCAGCACGGCGTATCTGTCGCTGATATTATCTATGAATACAATGTGGAAGGCGCCATTACCCGTATGGTTGGCTTCTATCAGGATATTTCCACCATCGGCACCATCGGTTCTGTTCGCAGCGCACGCCCCTACTTCGTGGAAACTGTGTACGGTATGGATGCCATCTATGTCCATGCCGGCGGCAGCGAGGATGGTATGCGTCTTATCTACCGCTTGGGCATTGATGAAATCGATGAGATCGACTTTGATGCTTTCTGGCGTGACGAAAAACGCTATGAAACGATGGACTTTGAGCACACTCTGATGACCAGCGGTGAGCGTATCACTCAAGTGGTCGCTGACAAAGGTTGGCGCACCAAGCACACCGAGGATTTCTCCTATCCCTTCACTTATGTGAAGGACGGCACGCCCCACGGCGGTGTGGATGCCACCGATATTGATGTGTGGTTCTCCCACTACAAGACCGGTACCTTTGATTACGATGCCAACACCGGCCTTTATATGGTCGGTCAGTACGATGACGCTTACATCGACGGCAACACCGGTCTGCAGGTTGGCGTGACCAATGTGATCGTGCTCTTCACCTCTATGTACGAAATGGCTACCGGTCATATGTCCATCGACATTGAAGGCAGCGGCACGGGTATGTATTTCTGCGGCGGCAAGGGCGTCGCGATCAACTGGTACAAGGAAGAGATGGATGATCCCTTCACCTATACTCTCACCGACGGCACCCCCTTCTCTCTGGGTGTTGGCAAGAGCTATGTGTGCATCGTTGATGAGGATGCTGATCCCCTTTCCTATTCCTAAACTACATAGCAAAGCGGCGGCAGAGCTTTCTGCCGCCGCTTTTTTCACCTTTTCTGCCGGCTCACATACACTGGAGTGAAAGAGGTTTCTTTCACTACTTATCAGGAGGTTTTATCATGGCTGAAAACGGAATGCCGGGCCCGGTCTGCGATCTGAGCAGCGTCCGCGAGTCCGTCTGTATCCATACCAGAAAGATCTTCGACAGCTGCCGTGACAAGGACTGTATCGAAGACCTTCGTTTCTACCCCACCACCGCCGCACAGCAGGTGCTCAGCGGCTGTCAGATGATCCGCGGCGGTACGGCGGAGCTTCTGTACGTCTACACCGATGTAGAGCCGGTCACCTTCAATCGCGGCTTCTATTCCATCGATATGCGCTTTTTCTATCGCGTCACGCTGCAGGTTGCCACCGGCACCCCGCGCTGCGCTGAAGCGGAGGGCTTGTGCGTATTCGATAAGCGCTGCATCCTCTTTGGCAGCGAGGGCAGCGCCAAGATCTTCTCCTCTGACACGGTAATGGAGGAGTCGGATATCCCCGGAAGGATCCGCACCAATCTGCCCACCGCTGTGGTGGAAGCCGTCGATCCCATCGTGCTGGACACCCGGATCGCAGAGTGCTGCCGCACCGGCTGCTGCGAATGCTGCCTGACAGAGATCCCCGGCTATATTGCCGGCTGCTTCTCGCAGGATCTGATCTTTGACGACTGCTCCTCCCGCCGCTATTATGTCACGCTGGGTCAGTTCACGCTGGTGCGGCTGGAGCGCGACACGCAGCTGCTGATCCCCGTGTATGACTACTGCATCCCCCAGACTGAGTGCTGCACCGATGACCAGCAGGATCCCTGCGGTCTGTTCCGTAATGTGGCATTCCCCGTCGGCGAGTTTTTCCCGCCCAACAGCGTGGAAATGCCAAAGGACTATGTCAGCACCCGCAACTATTGCGCCTGCAAATAATTACGAAAAGAACGCTGCCGACTTGGCAGCGTTCTTCTTGTTTATTTAGTTTTGACCACCACGTTTTCCACGCCCAGCCATTCGTTACACTCCTGAATGAAGGCAGGATGGTTCAAACATTTGGCACCCAGCAGCTTGCCGGTATCCGCCACGCGGATCTTCACCGGCGTTTCGCCCTCGAACATCGTCATCACCAGCTTGATATGCTCAAATTCCGGGCTGTCCGCCGAAGGCACGCGCAGATAGATCACCGATTCCTCACGCTTTGCAGGCTCCACTGCTTTGGCAATGGGCATATCCTGCCGCAGCGGATAAATGGTGTCGCACATGATCTGCGGCGGCTTTTCATCGCGTACGGACAAGCGCCCCTTCACCAGAACGGGGGTATTGACCTGCATATAGCTGCCACATTGCTCAATGGTGCGGCTGAAGCACAGCAGTTCCATCGACGCCAGCTCGTCCTCCACCATCACATACGCCATCAGCGTGTTGTTCTTGGTGGTGCGCGTTTTGCTGGAGGTGACTACACCGGCGATGGTAATATTCTGCCCGTCGGCGAACCGCTTGGGACCGTCCTCGGCAGCGAAATCCTCCAGTACCGCGTGGATGGACGCCGCACCGGCACGTTTTGCCGCCTCACGGTAGTCGCTCATAGGATGACCGGAGAGATACAGACCGGTGGTCTCCTTCTCCATATACATCCGCTCCGCCGCCGTAAACTCGGGGATATCCGGCAGGGCGATGCGGGAATGGTTCGTACCGGCAGAAGCACTCGCCATACCGAAGAAGTCCAGCTGACCCTCCACATTCTGGCGGCGGCTGGATGCGATGGAATCCAGCACCTTGTCATACACCGCAATCAGCTGCGAGCGTCGCGCGCCCAGGCAGTCAAATGCACCGCTGCGGATCAGATTTTCCACAGCACGCTTATTCAGATCGTTGTAGTCAAACATCCGCTCGCAGAAATCCTGGAAGGATGTGAATGCTCCGCCCTGCTCGCGCTCGCGCACCAGCGATTGGATCAATCCGCGGCCGATGTTCTTGATGGCCACCAGACCAAAGCGGATTCCGCCGTCCTCTACCGTAAAGCGATCGTAAGAGCGGTTGACATCCGGCGGCAGCAGCGCAATGGAGCAATCCTTACACTCGGCAATATACTCCGCCACCTTGTCGGAGTTGTCCAGCACACTGGTCAGCAGCGCCGCCATATACTCACGGGTATAATGGCACTTGAAATAGGCGGTCTGGTATGCCACCACCGCGTAGCTGACGGCGTGTGCTTTGTTGAAAGCGTAGTTGGCGAAATCGTAGATCTCGTCATAAATCGCCTCGGCAGTAGCCTCGGAAATGCCGTTTGCGATACAGCCCGTAATGCCTCTTTCCTTGTCACCGTGGACGAAGGATTTTCGCTCTTTCTCGATCTCCTTTGCCTTCTTTTTGGAGATGGCGCGGCGCACCATATCCGCCTGACCCAGCGAGTATCCGCCCAGCTTGCGGAAGATCTCAATGACCTGCTCCTGATAGACGATACAGCCGTAGGTAACGGACAGAATCGGCTCCAAAGACGGGTGCTTATAGGTGATCAGCTTCGGATCGTGCTTACAGGCGATGAACCGCGGGATCGACTCCATAGGACCGGGGCGGTAGAGGGCAATAATAGCGGTGATATCTTCAATATTGTGGGGCTTCAAGCCAAGACACACGCCGGTCATACCGGTGGACTCCATCTGGAACACGCCGGAGGTGTGCCCCTGCGTCAGCATAGCGAAGGTCTCCTCGTCGTCCATCGGGATAGACTCCAAAGTGAAGTCCGGCTGCGTTTCGCGCACCATCTTCACCGCATCGTCCAGCACCGTCAGGTTGCGAAGGCCGAGGAAGTCCATTTTCAAAAGGCCCAGTTCTTCCAGCGTCACCATCGTATACTGGCAGACGACGGATTCGTCGTTGCGTGCCAGCGGCACATACTCATATACCGGGCGCTTGGTGATCACCACGCCGGCGGCGTGGGTAGATGCGTGGCGCGGCATACCTTCCACAGCCCGCGCCATATCGATCAGGCGGCGCACCTTCTCGTCCGCCTCATAGAGGTCAGACAGCTGCTTGCTCAGCTTCAGCGCATCGTCCAATGTAATATGCAGCGTGGCAGGCACCAGTTTGGCAACTGCGTCCACCTCCGCGTAGGGGATATTCAGCACACGCCCTACATCGCGGATGGCTCCGCGGGCGGCCATCGTACCAAAGGTCACGATCTGCGCCACGTGGTCATCGCCGTACTTACGGCGGACATAGTCCACCACTTCGCCGCGGCGCGTGTCGCCGAAATCCATATCGATATCGGGCATAGACACGCGCTCGGGGTTCAAAAAGCGCTCAAAATAGAGGCTATACTCCATGGGATCAATGTCGGTAATGTGCAGGCAATAGGAAACCATACTACCGGCAGCACTGCCACGTCCGGGACCCACGGGAATGCCGATACTCTTTGCATAGCGCACAAAGTCAGAAACAATGAGGAAATAGTCGGTAAAACCCATTTTACCGATCATATCCATCTCATATTCCAGCTGCTGGCGATAGCTCTCCTTCTCCGTTCCGTAGCGCTCCAAAAAGCCTTCCTCGCACAGCTTGCGCAGGTAGGTGGGCGAATCGTAGCCGGGAGGCAGCCGGAACTCCGGCAGATGATACTTGCCGAAGGTAAAATCAAAGTGACAGCGATCCGCGATCCGCTGGGTGTTCTCGATCGCATCGGGATAGCCGGAAAACAGTTCCTCCATCTCCTGCGTGGAGCGCAGATAGAAGTTCTGCGGCTCGTAGCGCATACGGTTGGTATCATCCACCGTTTTGCCGGTCTGGATGCACAGCAGCACATCGTGGCTCTCGGCATCCTCCTTGCGCAGATAATGGGCGTCGTTGGTTGCTACCAGCGGAATTCCGGTCTCCTGATGCATCCGCAGCAGCGCGCGGTTAACCTCCTGCTGCTTGGGGATGCCGTGATCCTGCAGCTCCAGATAGAAGTTGCCCTCCCCCAAAATCTCCTGCAGTGTCAGCGCATATTCCTTAGCGCCGCCATAGTTACCCTGCAAAATGCGCTTGGGGATCTCGCCGGCAAGGCAGGCAGACAGACCGATCAGACCCTCAGAATGGGCGCGCAGAAGCTCCAGGTCAATGCGGGGCTTAATGTAAAAGCCTTCCACATATGCCTGGCTGACCATATAGGACAGATTGCGGTAGCCGGTCTCATTCCGGCACAAGAGCACCAGGTGGCGGGACTCAGCATCGAACTCGTGGATCTTGTCAAAGCGGCTGCGCGCCGCCACATAGACCTCACAGCCGATCACGGGATGGATGCCCTCCGCCTTGCAGGCGCGATAAAAATCGATGGCGCCGTACATCACGCCATGGTCTGTTACGGCAATAGCCGTCTGCCCCAGTTCTTTTACGCGCTTGGCAAGATCGCGGATCCGGCACGCACCGTCCAGCAAACTATATTCTGTATGGACATGCAGATGCGCAAAACCCATATTGGCTTACTCCTCTTCCAGTTCTTCCAGATAATCGTACAGAATCGAAACTGCGGAAATGATCAGCGTTTCACAGTGCTTTTCAGCACCCAGCGCAGCCACTTCCTCCGTACCCTGCAGATCCTTTGCCTGCAGCAGGTCACGGCAGTCCAGCAGACCCTGAAAACGGGCGGAAAAACGCGCCAGCAGTTCCTTGGTCAGCTTGGCGGTATATGCCTTGCGGGCAGGATCGTTCTGCGTTGCGTGGGGGTGCAGCAGACCCAGCACCAGCACCGCACCGCTGGCAGCACCGCAGATGCTGCCGCAACGGAAGCCGCCGCCAAGACCGGTTGCCAAGCCGCGGCACTGCTCCTCCGTCAGACCAACGCGGTCACGGAATGCCTCCAGCACACTCTGTGCGCAGTTGAAGCCAAGATCGTGGTATTCTTTTGCTCTACGGCAGCGTTCCAGTTTATTCATCTAAATCCCTCGCAGTCTCCATAATTTTTCTCAGTCTGTGATTGATGCAGGACTTGGTCACCGGCGGATCACTCCGCTCTGCCAGCTGTACCAGCGACAGATCCGGATATTTCAAACGCAGCAGCGCTGTTTCCTGGATCTGCTTGGGCAGCAGCTCCAGTCTGCCGGCATCCTGCAGTATTTCGATAGCCTCGCACTGCTCCTGCGCCGCATCCAATGCCTTATTCACATTGGCCATATCGCAGTTGGTAGCGCGGTTGGCCGCATTGCTGATTTCCTTGTTCAGCTTGGCAGTCATCATCTCCACCGAAGCCGCCGGAGCGCCAATCGTAGTAAGAAAATCCTCAATATGCTCACATTGCTTGAAATAAGTAACACTGTTACTGCCGCGCATCACACTGCGGGGCAAAAAGCCCATCTCCTCAATCAGCGTGACCATCTCGCGGCTGGCTTGGTTATGGGAGGTAGTCAGCTCCAGATGATAGCGCTTCTCCGGATCGGTAACACTGCCGCCGGCGAGAAATGCGCCGCGCAGGAACGAAGTGCGGCAGCATTCATCCTCCAAAAGTCCATAATTCACGTGCAGCACCAGATTCTGCCGCGGATCGTAACCCAATTGGTTCACGATCTTCTCCAATTTCTCCGTTTCGGTGATCTGGAACACCAGCTTACCTTTGTTATCATCCTCCGGCACGCGGTCGAATTTCAGATCAAAGGCGCGGCGAAACAGACGGGGCAGCCGTGCGGCAAATTCCGGATTTTCCGTGATGATACGCACCTCACGGAAATTGAAGGTATTGCAGTACAACAGCACGCCGTAAGCCTCTGCACGGGCGCAGCACGCGCGCTGTATGTGAGCGCGGCACAATTCACTTTTCACTTTAAAGGCAAAGGACTGCATACCTTCCCTCCTTGTTATTTTTCTCTCTTATATCTCGCGCCGCCGCGAGCCGTCTGTCCGGCAACGCGGATAGTACGCTCGGCGTGCAGTGCCATCAGTTCCCGGGCAAGATGCCCCGGATTATGGCGCACATAGCCGTTTTCCACAGTGGCAACCGGCCTGCTGACGATCTCCACGCCCAGAGCCTCGCAGGCATCCTTGTCGCAGAACAGCATCTCCGAACCGTTCTGCTGATAGCGCTGGATCACAGCCTGCGGCAGTGTGCCGGAATTGGTCAGGCACAGATGAAACAGTCCCGCATAGGAATGGTGGAACAGTGCTCGGATATGATCCGACACGGTATAGCCCTCCGTTTCGCCCTCCTGCGTCATAATATTGCAGGCATAGACCTTCAGCGCCTCGCTGCGGCGGATCGCATCCACAATGCCGTCCACCAGCAGATTGGGGATCACACTTGTATAGAGGCTGCCCGGTGCAAAGATGATCATCTCCGCCCGCTCGATGGCCTCGATGGCAGCCGGCAGCGCCTTTGTGCCCTCCGGCAGCAGCCGCACCTGCTGGATACGGCAGTTTTCTTCCTTTTTGCGCTCGGGAATGATGGACTCTCCCAGCGCTTTGGCTCCGTTTTCAAATTCGGCCTCCAGCTGCACATTGGCGGTGGTCACCGGCAGGATCCGGCCGGTAATTGCCAGTACCTGACTCATTCCCTCCACCGCCTGATCAAAGGTAGGCATAATGCCGTTCAGTGCCGCCAGCAGGAGATTGCCAAAGCTCTGCCCTGCCAGACCGCCTTCCTTAAAGCGATACTGCAGCAGCTGCGCCATCAACGGTTCCACATTGGCCAGCGCTTCCATACAATGGCGGATATCGCCGGGAGGCGGCATACCCAGGTCCTGCCGCAGCACACCGCTGCCGCCGCCGTCATCGGCTACGGTCACGATCGCCGTAATGTTTTTACTGTAGAGCTTCAAGCCGCGCAGAAGTGTGGAAAGTCCTGTACCGCCGCCAATGGCAACGATTCGGGGTCCCCGCTCCGGTGACACATGATACACATACCGTTCCATGTTCGTTCTCCTTTACCGCGAGATGTCCCTGTGGTTCTCCGTTACCGGATAACCTTCCTTCATAATATGATCTGCCACTTCATGGGCAACCGCCACAGAGCGGTGATGTCCGCCGGTGCAGCCGATGGCGATCACCAGCATGGTCTTGCCCTCCTCCGCGTACAGCGGCAGAAGAAAGCTGAGCATCTGCTGCAGCTGTTCCATAAAACTGTGAGTCTGCTGGAAGTTAAACACAAAGTCGCGCACATCCTTGTCCAGACCGGTCTTGTTCTTCAGCTCCGCCACATAGTAGGGGTTGGGCATAAAGCGCACATCGAACACCAGATCCGCTTCAATGGGGATTCCGTGCTTAAAGCCGAAAGACAGCACGTTCACGCTCAAACCGGTGCGGTCTTTCTGATCGCCGAAGAGATTCAGCAGCTCGCTGCGCAGCTTGGCTGTGGAAAACGAGGTGGAGTCGATGATGAAATCCGCGTGGTCGCGAACGGGCCGCATCATCTCGCGCTCCATCTGCACCGCCTGCTCAATATTCAGCCCCTTGGCGGACAGCGGATGCACACGGCGTGTTTCTTTATAACGGTTAATGATGGTACGGGTCGCCGCCTCCAGAAACAGCATCCGACAGTTAACGCCGCTGGTCTTCAAACGCTCCAGCGTGTTGATCAGCAAATCAAAAGGCTCCGCCGCGCGCACATCGTACACCAGCGCCACGCGGTCATAGCGGCCGCTGGAAGCTGCGCAGAAATCGGCAAACTTCACCATCATCTCCGCCGGCAGATTGTCGACGATATAGTACCCGATATCCTCCAAAAACGAGGCTGCGCGGCTTTTACCGCCGCCGGACAGACCCGATATGATCAGTATTTCCATATTGTTCCTCCTTACCGGATGATCTTGACCTCCGGTTCCAGCTGTACGCCGTGGGCGTCCAGTACACGCTGCTGTACCTGCGCGATCAGTTCCGTCACATCGGCACAGGTGGCGCCGCCAATATTGATGACGAAGCCCGCATGCTTCTCGGACACCTGCGCACCGCCTACGGTCAGACCTTTCAGACCGGTCTGCTCGATCAGCGTACCGGCAAAATAGCCGGTGGGACGCTTGAAGGTACTGCCGGCACTGGGATACTCCAGCGGCTGGCTCTGCTTGCGCCGCGCCATCAGATCATCCATACGGGCGCGGATCTCCGCACTGTCGCCTTTTTCAAGGCGCAGCTTGGCACCCAGAACCACTGCATCCGCATTGGAAAACACACTGTGGCGATAGGCAAACTGTGCCTCTTCCGCGGTCAGATAGCGCACACCGTCTTCAAACAGCGCAGCCACCTCGATGACCACCTGCTTCATCTCACCGCCATAGGCGCCGGCATTCATAAACACAGCGCCGCCAAGGCTGCCGGGAATGCCGTGGGCAAATTCCAGACCTGCCAAGCCGTTCTGTTGGGCAAACACTGCCAGCCGCGCCAAGGAAATACCTGCATCCGCCTCCAGTGTCACATCATCCAGTTGACGGATGGCGTTCATCTGCTCGGTCTTGATGACCAGCGTGTCCAAACCCTCGTCTGCTACCAGCAGATTGGTACCCTTCCCCATAATAAAGGGCTTGATCCCACACTCCTGCGCCAGACCCAGCAGGATCACCAGCTGTTCGCGGTTGACCGGAAAAGCCATCCGCCGGGCAGGACCGCCGATGCGGAAGGAGGTGTGCCGCTGCATAGGCACATCGCACTCCACTGCCAGATCCGGCAGGTACTGCTGTATTTTTTGATCCAAACTCTCATACCAGAGCATATTGTTTCCTCCAAAAAGATATCTCAGCGCTTCTTTTTACCCAGCAGCGCTGCACCGATAATGCCAGCCTGATTGCCAAGCTGCGCTGTGACGATTTTCGTCTTCTTCTCCGCCGGACACGGGATACTGTCCCGCGCCACCAACCGCTGCAACGGCTTAAGCAAACATTCCTCATCTTCATTGCTGACACCGCCGCCGATGGCCAGTGTGTCAGGCTGGAAAATATTCACCAGATTGGTGATGCCGGCGGCCAGATATGCGATATACTCGTCGCATACTGCCTGCCCCACGGCGTCACCGCGGCGCGCCGCGATAAATGCCGATTGTCCGCTGATGACGCCGCCGTTCTCTGCCACCACCTGCGCCAGAATACTGTCGCCGTGGCATTCAACCGCCTCACGGGTCATCCGCTTGAGCGCCGTGGCGGAGGCATACTGCTCCCAACAGCCTTTGCGACCGCAGGGACAATCAAGTCCGTTATGCACGATGGACATATGTCCTACCTCTCCTGCCATACCGTTGGAGCCGTGGTAGATCTTGCCGTTATGCACGATGCCGCCGCCGATGCCGGTGCCCAGCGTGACGGTCACGAAGCGTTTGCTGTCGCGCCCTGCGCCCACATAGTATTCCGCCAGCGCCGCGCAGTTTGCATCGTTCTCGATATACAGCGGCAGGTGCAGATAGCGGTGGAACAGCCGCCGCAGCGGTACATTACGCAGCGGCAGATTGCAGGTATACAGCAGACTGCCGGAGTGGATCTCCACCGTTCCGGGCACGCCAACGCCCACAGACTTGATTTGATCCAGCGGCACGCCGGCGGCAGAAGCCAGCTCCTGCGTCATAGACACCATCGCCCATGCCAGCGCTTCGGCATTGTGGATCTGTGCGATCTTTTCCTTTTTTGTCGCCAGCACCGTTCCGCGGTCATCTACGAGACCTGCCTTAAGGTTGGTGCCGCCAATATCGATGCCGATATACTTCATCCATTCTCCCTCGCCTTGCGGGTCATCTCGTCTACCTTCTGGTCAAACTGCATCACGAAATCGTATGCGGAATTTTCGCCGTACTTCATCTGGCGGTTCTTCATCGTGGCGATCTCCACGATGCCGGCCAGATTTCGACCGGGGCGTACCGGGATCGTCACATAGGGCAGCGAAACGCCCAGCATGGTGTAGGAATCCTCACCCAAACCGAGGCGGTCGTAGAACTTACCCTCTACCCACTGTTCCAGCTGGATCACCAGATCGATCTCGGTTTCAAACTGCACCGCGCCCATACCGAACAGCTTTTGCACCTCGATGATGCCCACGCCGCGGATCTCCACATAGTGGCGGATGATCTCCGGCGCCGTGCCGTACAGATTGTTGGACACCTGCCGGATCTCCACCGCATCGTCAGCTACCAGACGGTGACCGCGCTTGAGCAGCTCGATAGCGGTCTCACTCTTGCCGATACCGGAATCGCCCAGGATCAGCACGCCCTGACCGTAGATGTTCATCAGCACGCCGTGGCGCACGATCTGCGGTGCCAACGCGCGGTTGAGGTAGTCGATGATATGGCTGGTCAGATTCACCGTCTGCAGCGAAGTACGCAGCAGGGTGCGCCCGTGCTTCTGCGCCAGCTCCACCAGTTCCGGCAGAACCTCCATATTGTGGGAAACGATCAGTGCCGGCAGCTCGCAGCGCATCAGATTATCCAGTGCTACAATACGCTCCCTCTCGTCCATCGCATTGAGATAGGTCATTTCCGCCTTACCAAGGATCTGCAGGCGGCGCGGCTCAAAATAATCATAGAAACCCACCAACTGCAGGGCGGGACGGTTCACATCGGGAATGGTGATCTCTCTGGTGTCGAAATCTGCACCTTTGTTGATGATCTCAAGTTCGAAACTCTCCACCAGATTGCTCAGCTTGGCAGGTGTGCGCTTCACTTTTTCCATCTTCTGATCCTCCTATAGGACGGATATCACAGCATCTGCGCTGTGGATATAAGTCACTATATTATAACTTATGTACCGCATTTTCGCAACACTCCCCACAGTGAAATTCTATGCTTTTCTTCGTTTGAAGCCTCCAAATATTCTTTCATAAATTTTTTTAGTTTTTTGTCAAATAATGCTTGCATTTCTCTTTCATTTCTGTTATCATATCAAATGCTTGTGAATGCAAGCGCTTAATGTTAGTCACAGCAAGGAGGTGCAACGGATGGCTAAGTGCGAATTTTGCGACAAGGGCGTAACCTTCGGTATCAAGGTTTCCCACTCCCACAGACGTTCCAATCGTTCTTGGAAGCCCAATGTCAAGCGCGTTAAGGCAATGATCAATGGCACGCCCCGCCATGTGTATGTTTGTACCCGGTGTCTGCGTTCCGGTAAAGTTACCAGAGCGATCTAACCTTGGACAAGCAAAAGCCCTGTGCATCGCACAGGGCTTTTTACATTGTCGGCGGAACAACTCAACAAAGGAGGCAAGAGCGGATCGCTCTTGCCTCCTTTTGTTTTCTTAACTTTCATCCATTGCAGGAGCCTTTCTTGCAAAGGAAAGAAAACGCGTCCCCTGAAAGGTCAGTTCGCCGAAATCACCCTCGATCATCAAACCGTACTCGTAACCGGGCACGTGCAACTCCATCCGGTCACCGCTTTCCACCTGAAAGGTCACATAGTAATAAGTGGACGTGTGGCTCATATGGTGCTCACTGCTGTGATGACGGTGGGAGATCTCCGTGCGCTTTCCTACTACCTCGGCATCCACCGTCAGCTGCGGCGAGCGGTCATTGGCCCGTTTCTGCCCCAAAATCTTGACAAATACCACGACAACAAAAGCAAAAAACACCACAAACATAATCAGCGGCAACACACTCATCACGCCAAACATCACACTAAAGTCCATCGTTCATCCCCCATTATCTGTAATGCTAATCCACTTTACATCTTTTTAATATGGCTGCCTGCCGCCTTCAGCATCAGCTTTTTCGTGCCCACTTTATCAAAGGCGACCTCGATCAGCGCATCGTTGCCCATAGGACGCACGCTCAGTACCATACCCTTGCCGAAGGCATCGTGGACAATGCTCTCGCCGGGGTTCAGCTTCAGCAGCGCCGCAGGTGCTGCCGCCTTGCGGATCATACCGCCGGCCTCCGCCATCGGTTTCTTGGGCGCTGCGGGCTGTACCTGCGAATAAGTAACGGGCGCATCGTCCGTCCAATCGTCCCAACGCGAGGGCGCAGGGCGAGGCTCCGGCTTGCTGAGCCATTCCATATTCTCCTCAGGGATCTCGTTAAGGAAACGGGATGCCATCGCCGGCGTCGTGCGGCCGTACAGCGTACGCTGACGGGCATTGGTCATCGTCAGTTTCTCTTTCGCGCGCGTCATCGCCACATAGCAAAGACGGCGCTCCTCTTCCATTTCCTCGGCATCGCCCATCGCGCGGTTTCCCGGGAAAAGGCCATCCTCCATACCCACTACAAACACCTGCGGGAACTCCAATCCTTTGGCGCTGTGCATAGTCATCATCGTCACGCTGTTGTCCGCGTCCGTCTGGCTGTCCAGATCGGTGTACAGCGCAACCTCATCCAGAAAGCCGGACAGCGTGGGGTTCTCCGGATCATTCTCCAAAAACGCCATAATGCTGGAGGTCAATTCCTGCACGTTCTCCAACCGACCGCGGCTCTCCATATCATCCTTGTCCTGCAGCATCTGCACATAGCCGGTACGCTGGCAGACATATTCGTAGAATTCTACCAGCCCCATATCCTGCAGCCGCTGCTGCATCTCGCCGATCATATCTGTAAAGGCAATCAACTTTGCAGCTGCGGTTTTCAATTCGGGATACTCCCCTGCCTTGCACAGAACCTCGTACAGAGATACTCCATAGGAAATAGCCAGACTCTGCGCCTTATCCACAGTCGCCGCGCCGATTTTACGGGACGGCACATTGATGATCCGCTTCAGCCGCAGATCGTCCGATGGATTGTTGATCACACACAGATAGGCCAGCATATCCTTGACTTCTGCACGGTCAAAGAACTTCATACCGCCAATGACCTTGTACGGTACACCGTGGCGTTTGAAGGCGTATTCCATTGCGTTGGACTGGGCATTGGTGCGGTAAAGCACTGCGTGGTCGCGCCAATTGGCGCCGCGGTTGTAGCTCATCATGATCTGTCCCACCACAAAGTTGGCTTCATCACCCTCGTTGAAGGTGGTCTTCACCGTCACCACTTCACCTGCGCCGTTCTGCGTCCACAGCGTCTTGCCCTTGCGCCCCTTATTGTTGCGGATCACCGCGTTGGCAGCATCCAGAATGTTCTGCGTACTGCGGTAATTCTGCTCCAACCGGATTACGCGGGCATTGCGATACTGCTTTTCAAAGCTGAGGATATTCCCGATATCCGCACCGCGGAAGCGGTAGATACTCTGGTCATCGTCACCCACCACGCAGATGTTGCCGTGTCCACCGGCCAGCAGGCTTGCCAGCATGTACTGCATCTGGTTGGTATCCTGATACTCATCGATGAGGATATAGCGGAACTTTCTGCGGTAATATTCCAGCGTTTCACTGCTGCGCTGCAGCAGATGTACCGTGTGAAGAATAATGTCATCAAAGTCCAGCGCATTGGCCTCCCGCAGGCGGCGGTTGTACATCGTGTACACCTTGGCGATGCGTACCTTGCGCCAATCGCCGCGGCTCTCCCACAGCTGCGCAAATTCCTCCGGCGATTGCATCTTGTCTTTCGCGCCGGAGATAATGCCCAGCACCTCGCGCACGGGGAAGGATTTCTCCTCCAGCCCCAGCTCCTTCAAAATGTCCTTGATGACGCGCTTGCTGTCATCGGTATCGTAGATGGTAAAGCTGCGGTCAAATCCAATTTTATCAATATCGCGCCGCAAAATGCGCACACACGCAGAGTGGAACGTAGCTGCCCACACATCACGCGCCGATGCGCCCAACATCCGTTCCAAGCGCTCCTTCAGCTCCCCTGCCGCCTTGTTGGTAAAGGTGATGGCCAACACTTCCCAAGGCTGCGCAGGCTCCACCGCACACAGATACTCCGCCAACGGTTTCTGCTCCGGCACGGGATTCTCCGCATACTGCTCCAGAAACTCCACCTCATCGATGGTAATGGGCATTGGGATCTCGTCACTGTCACTGCCTCGTCCGTACTTCAGCAGATTAGCCACGCGGTTGATCAGTACCGTGGTCTTGCCGCTGCCTGCACCGGCAAGCAGTAACAGCGCGCCCTCTGTTGCCAGAACACCTTTTCGCTGTTGGGGATTCAGATGTGGATAGTCCAGCGCGATGACCTTTTGCCGCGCCTCAATAAATCGTCTGTTCAAATCACTCATAACTGCCTCTTGTTCTATGTTCTTGTCCCCCATTTTAATACAGAATTCCACTTGGGTCAACAGCTTCTGAAAAATAATAGAATTTTTGTTCGATTGTGTATTGACAAGAACGCTTGTTCGATTTATAATGCAGATAGAACAAAAGTTCCACAGGAGGTAACTACTATGACGACTTTCGCTTTTTTGATCACCGTACTGGGCGCCGGTTCCGTGGCACTCAATCTCCTTCGTCTGTTCCAGCATCTGGAGAATCCCCAGCCTAAGCGTAGAACCCGCGCTGCCTAAGTGGCTTTATGGATCTGCTGGATAAGCTGACGATCTTATCGGACGCGGCCAAATACGATGCCGCCTGCACATCCAGCGGAGTGCGCCGCGGCTTCCAGCCGGGCAAGATCGGGAACACCTCTTCCTCTATCGCCGGCTGTTGTCACAGCTTCTCTGCGGATGGGCGTTGCATCACACTTTTAAAGGTGCTGATGACCAATTGCTGCAGCTATGATTGCAAATACTGCATCAACCGCCGTTCCAACGATGTGCGCCGTGCAGCATTCACGCCGAAGGAATTGGCCGATTTGACCATCGAGTTCTATCGGCGCAATTATATCGAGGGGCTCTTCCTCTCTTCCGGCGTGCTGCGCAGTCCCGATTATACCACAGAGCTGATGATCCGCAGCCTGCGGATGCTGCGTGAGGATTACGGCTTTAACGGCTATATCCACGCCAAAGCGATCCCCGGCACTTCGCCGGAGCTGGTGCAGCAGTTGGGCTTGCTGGCTGACCGTTTGAGTGTCAACATCGAGCTTCCCTCGCAGGAGGGTCTGCAAACACTGGCTCCGGATAAGACAAAGCAGGCGATTTTGAAGCCGATGGGGCTGATCCGCGATCAAGCGTCCCAAAGCAAGCAGGAGCTTGTCAAATTCCGCCACGCCCCCGTCTTCGCACCTGCCGGTCAAAGCACCCAACTGATCGTCGGCGCTACGCAGGACAGCGATCGGCACATTCTCCATCTGACACAATCCCTATACGATAAATACAAACTCAAGCGCGTGTTCTACTCCGCCTATGTGCCGGTGGTAGAGCACGCTTTGCTCCCCAGTATCGACACCAAACCGCCACTGCTGCGGGAGCATCGCTTATACCAAGCAGATTGGCTGTTGCGGTTTTACGGGTTTCGCGCCGAGGAATTGCTGAACGAGGATACCCCCGATTTTAATCCTTTGATCGACCCCAAATGTCATTGGGCAATCGGACATATGGAACAGTTCCCAGTAGAAGTGATGCGGGCAGACTACGAAATGCTGCTGCGTGTCCCGGGAATCGGACCTGTCAGCGCCCGCAGGATCATTTCCGCCAGACGGACAACGCATCTGCGCTTTGAGGACTTAAAAAAGCTGGGCGTTGTTTTGAAGCGGGCGCAATTCTTCATCACCTGCTGCGGCAGGATGCGCAGCGGTCTGCATTTTTCCGCCGCTACATTGGTGCAACAATTGGCTGCTATAGAGCAAGGCCAACTGCCCGATGAAACGGCACAGCAACTGTCCCTTTTTGATTCTGTGGGGTGATATGATGGCATGGGACGAGGTCATTTATCAATACGACTCCACATTTGACGGTTTTTTGTGCTGCGTATTCGAGAGTTATACCAATAAAGAATTCCCCACCGCCTTTTATGGCGATGAGGATTGCTGTCTACTTTCGTTCTATTCTGTTCGCACCGTCATTACTGTGCCGGAGCACGCGCGCAGAGTTTACCGCAGTATCGTCAAACTCTCCCCCACCGCAGCCGATTTGCTGCGTAAGGGCTTTTTGACCTGCCTGCCGGATAAGGAACTACACCTCTATCGCTTGGTACGCAAGCTTTACCGTGAGGGTTCTTCTTTTTTGAAAAATCAGGCAGACGAAGTTTATCACCCTATCGCCAAGGCCATCCGCCATATGAACGGCGAGTTGGAAAAGCTGCGCGGTTTCGTCCGCTTCTCTGACTATAACGGCGTGTTAGGTGCGGAGATCGAACCCAAAAATCGGGTGCTTCCGCTGCTGCGGCACCATTTCTGCAACCGCTATGCCAACGAGTCGCTGTTTATCTATGACCGCACGCACAAGGAACTGCTGCTGTATGCCAAGGGGCGCTCCCGCATCATCCCCGTGGACAACGTACATCTCTCCCTCCCCGGTGAGGAAGAAGTCCACTACCGCGCTTTGTGGAAGCGCTTCTACGAAACCATTGCCATCAAAGAGCGCTACAATCCACGCTGCCAGAACACTTTTATGCCAAAGCGTTACCGCGGCACAATGACCGAATTTTTGCCCGTGGATCACGAAGCGCAGCGCGCCTTGCAAAATTCGCCCGAGAATACCGCTCTACCTGACAGAACCCTCTGACATACGCAGAGGGTTCTGTTTTATTCTTCCAGTATCTGCCGCAGATGGGCAAGCCCACGCCGTTCCAACCGCGACACCTGCACCTGCGATACCTGCAGAATACGCGCCGTCTGTTCCTGCGTCAAGGCCTTGAAAAAGCGCAGCAGGATCGTCATCTTCTCCCGCTCCGGAAGCGCATCGATCGCTTCCCGCAGCGCGATTTTTTCAATCATATTTTCTTCCGGCGCTTCTGTGCCCAAAGTGGACTCCAGTGTCAATCCGTCCGCCGTTTCCTGCTGCAGCGACTCCGGTGCGCCGGTTGCCAGTTCAATACTGGCGATCTCCTCAACTGTCAATCCCGTTTCTGCTGCCAGTTCCGACACCTTGGGATCTCTTCCCAGCTGTTGGCGCAGCCGTTCCCGAACACCCCACAGCATTTGCCCCTTTTCGCGGATGCTTCTGCCTACCTTGATTGCCCCATCATCGCGCAAAAAGCGACGGATCTCCCCTGCGATCTTGGGCACGGCATAGGTGGAAAACTGTGTTCCATATGTGAGGTCGAATCCCTTTACAGCCTTTATAAATCCTATGCATCCAAGCTGGTACAAGTCGTCAATTTCTACTCCGCAGCCGTAGTAGCGTTTGACGATTGACCAGATCAGTCCTGCATTCTCCGTCAGCACCTGCTGGCAGGCATCATCGTCGCCGTTCTGCGCCCGATCCAGCAGCGTAAACAACTCCACACTACTCATCTTCTGCTTGTGATGCGCTGGGAAATCCGCTTTCGCATTGTCACGCTTGTCCCCTTCATCGGCGCAGATTTGACGGTCAGCCGGTCAGTGAAACTCTCCATAATGGTAAAGCCCATTCCGCTGCGTTCCTCGCCGCCGGTGGTAAACAGCGGCTGACGCGCCTGCTGTACGTTCTCGATGCCACAGCCCCAATCGCGGATCGTCAGTTCCAGCACATTGTCGCTCAAAATCTTCATTTTCATCACGATCTTGCCGATTCTGTCCGGATACGCGTGGACGATTGCATTGGTCACCGCCTCGCTGACCGCAGTTTTGATATCCCCCAATTCGTCCAACGTGGGATCCAGTTGCGCCGCAAAGGCTGCCGCTGCCATCCGCGCAAAGCCTTCGTTGCTGCTGCGGCTCAAAAATTCCAGCGTGACATAGTTTTCCGCTCTCATATGTATTCCTCCTTTATTCCATTTCTACGATACGGCTGATCCCTGCCGCTTCAAATACGCGTTTTGGCTGCGCTGTGATCTTACGCAGCTTCACTGTGCCGCCCAGTTCCTTCATCCGCTGTTTGGTTCGCAAAACCACAGCGATCCCGGAACTGTCCATAAATGTGACGCCACTGAAATCCAACACCAATTGCAGCGGTAACAGTCCCTCGATTTCTCTTTCAATCTTTGCCATTAATCCTTTTGCGCCGTGGTGATCCAGTTCTCCTATGAGCCGGATCTCCGCACAGCGATTCTCATTTGTCACTTTTATCTCCATAGCCTGCGCTCCTTTGGCAAAAAAATAATCACCGCAGATCAGTGATCTACGGTGATTATATTTTATATGTGTATTAACTTTCTGTCGAAATCCGCCCGGGGGATCGGAAAATCAGGCTTTCATTGCCGCAGCGGACTCATCCAGCTTGGCGATCAGTGCACGGCACTTGTCTGCCTTCTCACGCTCGGCATTGACGACGGCCTCGGGTGCGCGGGAAACGAAGCTCTCGTTAGCCAGTTTCTTCTCGATGCGCTCCAGGTTCTCCTGCGCCTTGGCACGCTCCTTAGCGATGCGTTCCAGCTCCTTCTCAAAGTCCACCAACTCTGCCAAAGGCATATACACATTGGCATTGTGGGTAACCACGGTGACCATACCGGCCAAATCGGCAGGCGCAGTTTCCGTAACGGTCACATCGCTGCCGTAAGCCATTCTGGTAATGAAATGCTTGCCCTCTTCATAGTTTTCAGGTGTAGAGGTGACGATGATCATCTGTGCCTTCTTGGAAGGAGGCACATTCATCTCGGCGCGGCGGGCACGTACGGCGGAGATGGCATCTTTCACAGCTTCCATAGCGTTGGCATCTGCCTTGAAGTTCAGTGCCTCGCTGTACTCCGGCCACTGGGCACGGATCAGATACTCACCCTCGTGGGGCAGAGCCTGCCAGATCTCCTCGGTGATGAAGGGCATAAAGGGATGCAGCAGCTCCAGAATACGCAGCAGTACGTAGCAAAGCACATTCTGCGCAGCCAGATTGGCTTCCTTGTCCTCGCCGTTCAGACGGGTCTTGGTCAGCTCGATATACCAGTCGCAGTAGGTGTCCCAAATGAAGTCGTAGATCTTGGCAGAAGCGACGCCCAGCTCATAGGCCTCCAGATTGTCGGTGACCTCGCGAATCAGGTCGTTCAGCTTGGACAGAACCCACTTGTCCTCCAGTTCCAGCTTCTTGGGCAGCTCCACTTTGTCGATGGTCAGGTTCATCATCACGAAACGGGATGCGTTCCAGATCTTGTTGGCAAAGTTTCGCATTGCCTCGCACTTCTCCACAAAGAAACGCATATCGTTACCGGGGCTGTTACCGGTGATCAGGTTGAAACGCAGTGCGTCGGCGCCGAACTTGTCCGCCATCTCCAGAGGATCAATACCATTGCCCAGAGACTTGGACATCTTACGACCCTTATCATCGCGCACCAGACCGTGGATAAAGACGGTCTTGAAGGGTTCCTTCTTCATCTGCTCCATACCGGAGAAGATCATACGGGCAACCCAGAAGAAGATGATGTCATAACCGGTGACCAGCACAGAGGTGGGATACCAGTAGTTCAGGTCAGCAGCTTCCTTGTCGGGCCAGCCCATAGTGGAGAAGGGCCACAGAGCGGAAGAGAACCAAGTGTCCAGCACATCCTCGTCACGGGTCAGGCTGGTGCAGCCGCACTTGCAGCACTTGGTAGGATCTTCGCGGCTGACATTGATTTGGCCGCACTCATCGCAGTACCAAGCGGGGATCTGGTGACCCCACCACAGCTGACGGGAAATACACCAATCGTGGACGTTCTCCATCCAGTTGGTATAGGTCTTGGTAAAACGCTCAGGCACAAACTTGATGGTGCCGTCGTTGACCACACGGATCGCATCCTCGGCCAGAGGCTTCATCTTCACGAACCACTGTGCACTGATCAGCGGCTCCACATCGTTGTGGCAGCGATAGCAGGTGCCAACGTTGTGGGAATAGGGCTCGGTCTTGACCAGATAGCCCTCTGCCTCCAGATCTGCCACGATGGCTTTGCGGCACTCGTAGCGATCCATACCATTATATTTACCGCCGTTTTCGTTGATCGTACCGTCATCGTTGATCACACGCAGCACTTCCAGACCGTGACGCAGACCCACCTCGAAGTCGTTGGGATCGTGAGCGGGGGTCATCTTCACCGCGCCGGTACCAAAGCCGATCTCGCAGTACTCATCACCCACGATGGGGATCTCGCGGTTCATAATGGGCAGGATGCAGGTCTTGCCGATCAGATGCTTGAACTTCTCATCCTCGGGGTTAACAGCCACACCGGTATCGCCCATCATGGTCTCGGGACGGGTGGTCGCCACCACGATGTCGCCGCTGCCATCGGACAGAGGATAGCGGATGTGCCACAGATTACCGGGCTTATCCACATACTCCACCTCTGCGTCGGACAGAGCAGTCAGACAGTTGGGGCACCAGTTGATGATGCGGCTGCCCTTATAAATGAGACCCTTGTCATACAGATCACAGAAGGTCTCACGCACAGCCTTGGAGCAACCCTCGTCCATCGTGAAACGGGAGCGATCCCAATCGCAGGAGGAGCCCATCTTCTTCTGCTGCTCCACGATGCGGTTACCGAACTTCTCTTTCCATTCCCAAACACGCTCCAGGAACTTTTCGCGACCCAGATCGTAGCGGGTCAGTCCCTCCTCGTTGCGCAGGTTCTCCTCCACCTTGATCTGGGTAGCGATACCTGCGTGGTCGGTGCCGGGCAGCCACAGTGCCTCATAGCCCTGCATACGCTTAAAGCGGATCAGAATATCCTGCAGCGTGGCGTCCATCGCGTGACCCATATGCAGCTGACCGGTCACGTTGGGGGGCGGCATTACGATAGAGAAGGGCTTCTTCTTGGGATCGGGCTCTGCTTTGAAGCAGCCGCCTTCCATCCACATATCATAGATGCGAGGCTCCACATCCCGGGGATCATACACTTTGGGTAACTCTTTACGCATATCGTTTCTCCTTTTTCCGGATAATTTGGCAAAACAAAAAGTCCGCTCCGTTTTGCCTTTGCAAAACAGGGCGAACATCAGTCCGTGGTACCACCTGTATTCGGGAAAACTCCCGCACTTATGCGGTCATCGACCGCCGCCCGATAACGGAGGCATCCGTTGAGCTTACTGTAATGTTCAGCCCAAAGCTCCGGGACGACTTGGGCGGCGCTTCACGGGAGCTTGCACCGACCGCTCTCTCTCTTTGCATCCGCAAACCGCTTACTGCTTCCCTTCACAGCCACTTTCATATGCCATAATAGTATAATTCATCTATCCGATATTGTCAAGTCTGCCTGCTGTATCTCCTTTTGCTTGCAGACTGGCGAATATTCTCTTTGTCAATCGAGCCGTTGCGATTTATGTATATACTTCTCTCCGCCACTTTGACGAAGATCGGTAAACAAGAGTGCCGTTTTCTACCTTACAAAAGCGTCCGCTGCACTTGCAGCGGACGCTTTTCTTTGTTTCTTAATTAGTCGATTGCTTTCATCGTCAGATGCTCATTTTCCCACACGGCATCCAGAATCACACGGCGCACCTTAGCGGCATAGCCCTCATCCGGCCAGCCGATCAGCACCAGCTGCGTATCCTCCTGCACGCAGGTCAAACAGTCATACAGCGCATCCAGATTGCCGCCGTACCATTCCGGCAGCTGCAGCGCTTCCTGCAGCGTCTTGTGCAGCTGCTCACGTTCCAGCGCCTCGCTGCCCTTCAGTTCGATCACTTTCATTGCACAGCACGCTCCATCATCTCGTATTCATCGGTAAACCAGATGTTGGTAAAGCTCTCATAATGATCCTCTGTGTAGTAAATGTAACCATCGCTGGAAAAGACAATGCGCTTGGCACCGCGTTTTTGACCCATTGTGTCAATATCGCATTCTGTGTATGTCACGCCTTTGGTCTCCGGCAAAATACCCTCATAGTTGCCAAACCGGTCACCACCGATACAGCAGCCGGGGGCGTAAGGTTCCAGCGCTCCGCCGGACCACCCCAGATTCTGCGCCTCTTTCTTGGTAATGAAGTTGTCGGGCAGCTCACCGTACACCCACAGATACAGCGCCACATCTTCCTTCGTTGTATAGCTGCCGTTTTCATCCGGCAGATCCACATCGTCGGCATCCACCTGATTGTTCGTATTCTGCGAAATATCCTGCCCGCTGTCCGGCACATCTGCTCCGCCGAATACCGCGCGGAATACATACAAACCTGCCAACAGAACCGCTACCAGCAGCACAAGGGAGATCAGTTTCTTCATACTGCCGCGCTCCTTTCGATGATCACAGGGCGTCCGTCACATACCAGCGTGCCACCTTCAACGACCACTTCCCTGCCGTCCACAAGATCGGTGTAACTTCCGTCGGGCAGATCCACAGCCACCGTGCCGCTCTCGCCCTTCATACTGAATACAGCACGAATGCTCTTTTGCGGCGTGTCATACGCGCCCAACAGCAACGTGCCGCTGCACGATACACGGTAATCGCCGTCCACCGGCAGCTTGCGCTTCATGCCGCGCAGCTGCTGAAGGTAAGGCTGCCAATCCTTCTGCGCGTCGGCAAAGCAATCTTCCTTCTCAAAAAGTGAGATCTGCTTTTTCGGCGCAAACTCCGTTCCGCTGTAAAGCATGGTGGTTCCCCGCTCAAAATAGCTGAAGGCGAACCAGTTCTGCATCTCCCGTTCATTGGAAATACGGCTTGCAAAGCGGGGCTGATCGTGGTTTTCCAGGCAGCGCAGCTTCACATAATTAGTCTGATAGGCGGCATCCTGATAATGCAGAAGCCGCGCATAATCCTCCAGCGTACTTTCGCCGCTGAAACAGCCGTCAAATGTGGTCCACACATCGTAGGGATAGGTCATATCAAACGCCTCGTACAGCTCCGCATCTGATGCGCAGTATTCACACATCCGACGCATAGCGCGGATATGCTCGGCAAACACGCTTTCCGCCAGCCAGATACAGCCGGGACGAACCTGCTCTACCTGCTGCCGTGCCTGCACCCAGAATTCTACCGGCACCATACTGGCCACATCACAGCGGAATCCATCCACGATCTGCGCCCATTGCACCAAGGTATCGATCTGATACTGCCACAGTTCGCGGTTACTGTAGTCCAGATCCACGACGTCCCACCACTCCTCTACGTGACGGCTGGGTCTTCCCTCACTGTCACGGAAAAAGTATTCGGGATGCTCTGCCGCCAGCACGGAATCAGGCGAGGTATGGTTGTACACCACATCAATGATGCACTTCATCCCGCGGCGGTGGATCTCCTCCACCAAATGTTGAAAATCCTCCATTGTGCCGTACTCGGGATTGATGCCACGGTAGTCACGGATGGCGTAGGGGCTGCCCAAAGTGCCTTTGCGCGCCGTTTCGCCAATGGGATGAATGGGCATCAGCCAGATGATATCCGTCCCCAGTGCGGCGATGCGGTCCAGATCCGCTTCCAAGGCGCGGAACGTGCCTTCTTTCGTATGATTGCGCACGAATACGGAATACATCAGCATTCCGCGCAGTGCGATGTCTGTCTGTTTTGCCATAAATACTCCTTACTGCAGCATCTCAAGGAACTCTTCTTCGTTCAGCACCGGCACGCCCAGTTCCTGCGCTTTACGCAGCTTGGAACCGGCGCCGGGGCCTGCCACCACGTAGGTGGTCTTCTTGGACACAGAGGAGGCAGCCTTGCCGCCGCGCTTCTCCACCATCTCGCCGGCTTCCTCGCGGGTAAAGCGTTCCAGTGCGCCGGTCAGCACGAAAGTCATTCCGGCAAAACGATTGTCAAGCACTTTCTCTTTACACTCTGTGTTGACACCTGCCGCCTTCAGCCGCGCCATCAGATCCTGCGACTGGGGATTCTCCATCCACTGGCGGATATAGGCGGCCGTGATTCCGCCGATATCGTCGATAGTGGTCAGTTCTTCCTCGGAGGCGGCAGCCAGCGCATCCAGCGTGCCAAAGCGCTTTGCCAGCACCTTGGCGGCCTTTTCGCCCACCTGACGGATGCCGAGTGCAAACACCAATCGCCACAAATCGTTGTCCTTGGACTTTGCAATGGCGTGTACAGCGTTGTCCGCCGACTTCTCACCCATACGATCCAGCTGCGCAATATCCTGCGCCCGCAGATCGTAGAGATCCGCCGCCGTCTTCACCAATCCGCTGTCCACCAGCTGACCCATTACGGCAGGGCCAAGTCCGTCAATATCCATAGCCGCACGGCTGGCAAAATGGGTCAGATTCCGCAGCAGCTGCGCAGGACACTCCGCGCCGGTGCAGCGCACAGCAGCGCCATCCGGATCGCGGGATACCGGTGCGCCGCACACGGGGCACACCGTGGGCAGCAGATAGGGCACCGTACCCTCGGGGCGCTTGTCCTTCACCACTTCCACGATCTCGGGAATGATCTCGCCTGCCTTCTGCACGATTACCGTATCGCCGATGCGGATATCCTTCTGGGTAATATAGTCCTGATTGTGGAGCGTAGCATTGGTCACCGTCGTACCTGCCAGCCGCACCGGCTTCAGCACGGCCTTGGGCGTCAGTACACCGGTGCGACCCACTTGCACCACAATGTCCACCAGTTCAGAGGGCTTCTGCTCCGGCGGATACTTATAAGCAATGGCCCACTTGGGGCATTTGGCGGTGCTGCCCAGCTTCTCGCGGTCCTTCAGATCATTTAGCTTGATCACCGCGCCGTCCATATCAAAGGGAAACTCCATCCGCACATCGTTAAGCCGTTCGATCTCCGCCAGCATCTCCTCTGCCGAACTGAGGCAGCGGTTTGGGATCACCTTAAAATGCTGGGATGCCAGATATTCGATGGTTTCCGTATGTGTGGAAAACTCCTTCCCCTCCGCCAGCTGCAGATTGAAAATGGCAATATCCAGCTTGCGGGATGCCGCCACCTTGGGATCCAGCTGACGCAGCGAGCCGGCCGCCGCGTTACGGGGATTGGCCATCAGCGGCTGACCGTTGATTTCGCGCTGGGCATTCAGTTCCTCAAACACAGCGCGGGACATATACACCTCACCGCGCACGATCAGTCGCGGCAGCTTTTCCGGCAGCGTCATCGGGATAGAGCGGATCGTCCGCAGATTCTCCGTCACATCCTCTCCCACACGGCCGTCACCGCGGGTAGCACCCCGGACGAACACACCGTTTTCATATTCCAGTGCCACGGACAGACCGTCCACCTTCGGCTCCACGCTGTACTCCGCATCGGGCAGTTGCTCTGCAACACGATCCAGAAAATCACAGACCTCGTCACCGTCGAACACATCCTGCAGACTCTCCAGCGGCACAGCGTGTTCCACCTGCTGGAATTCCGACAGCGCAGGTCCACCCACACGCTGGGTGGGCGAATCGGGTGTGATCTCCTCAGGGTGCTCCTTCTCCAGATCCTCCAGACGGCGAAGCGTGTGGTCATATTCATAGTCGGAGATCGTGGGATCATCCAGCACATAGTAGCGATAGCCGTGGGCGTTAAGGGTATCGCGCAGGTATTTCATTTCTTCCCGATAATCCATAGTTATCACCTATCCATTGTTTAATATGTAATCTTCCGCGTAATCGTCGATCGTAGCGGGGGATGTGTTGAAATTGGTATATGTCTGGGGCACACTGCCCACGATCACTGTTTCTGCCACAGAAATCTCATTGGTTACCTTAGTGGATGCGCGAAAACCCGGCAGCAAAATGCTCATATTCACATTCACATCCAGCAGGATCTGATGCCGCGTCTGGTTGATCCCCGCCGAGGTAAAGGTGTTGCGGAAGCTTGCTGTGGTAGATCCCACCGTCTGCATCCTGATCTTGATGGCAGGACCTCTGCCCGCCAGCAGCGATGAGCCGCTCAAAGTTCCCAACGGGATGGATAGCTCTGTAGTGGAAACCTCCGATAAGCGCAGCAGAATATCGTCTGCGATCCGCGCCTGCAAACGGTTGAACGCCGCCATATTGCTCTTCAGCGCCGTCACGCGGCCCTCACTGTCCTTTTCGAAATCCACCAGCATACTGTAGTCGATCTCGCCGTTTTCAATGGCCTCATTCACCGCTGCAACCACCACGCGATTCACGGTGTTGGATACGCGTGCCGTGGCCAGACTGACCAGAATCGGCTCCATATGAATGATGGCCACCAGTGCGATACCGGTCAGCAGCAGCGTCATCGCAACGATCCACACCAACACCCGCTGCTTCAGCGACAGCCGGATATACCGCAGTTTCCGCACAGCACACACCTCCTTTTTCAGTGTATGCCCTGCGCAGTTGTTTTGTTACTCCCAGCTGTTGACGATTGCCTTGTAGGTCTTTCCGCGCTCCATAAAGTTCTTGAACTGGTCAAATGCCGCGCAGGCAGGCGACAGCGTCACCACGTCGCCCTCCTCCGCTCTGTCGCGGGCGGTCTCCACCGCCTTTTGGAAGGGCGAAACCATCAAAATCTCCGGCTTGCCGGGCTGATACTCCGGCGCATTCACCACTGCATCACGGATCTTTTCCGCCGTTGCGCCGCAGAGAATCAGCAGCTTCACATGCTCCACCACCTCGGGGCCCAGCACATCAAAGGGGATCTTCTTGTCATAGCCGCCGGCGATGAGGATCACCTTTTCCTTGAATGAGCGAAGACCGGCAATAGTACGGCTGGGGCTGGATGCGATGGAGTCGTTATAATAACGTACGCCGCGCAGCGTGCGCACCAACTCGATACGATGCTCCACGCCGCCGAAGGTGCGGGCAAACTGACGAATGGTCTCATCCTCCACCAAGTCCTCCACCGCGGCAATGGCAGCCATATAGTTCTCCACATTGTGGATACCGGGCAGCTTGATATCCTGCACCGTCATCACAACGCTCTCCTTGCCGTTTTTACGGCGAATGATCTCATCCCCGCGCAGGAATACGCCGTTCTCCGTCTCCGCGTGGCGGGTAAAATAACGCACCTCACCCACAGCGCGGGTGCCCTGCTCACGGGTGATATCATTGTCCAGATTGAAGATGGCGATATCCGCTGCGGATTGATGGATAAAGAGATTTTCCTTGGAGGCCACATACTCCTCCATCCCCTTGTGCATATCCAGATGATTGGGGGAAAGATTGGTCACTACAGCGATGTGGGGACTTTTCTGCATCGTCATCAGCTGGAACGAAGACAGCTCCAGCACCACGCTGTCATCAGGGTTCATTTCCCCCGCCTGCGCCAGCAGCGGATTGCCGATATTGCCGCCCACGTGTACCGTACGGCCGGCAGCGCGCAGCAGCTCCGCGATCATCGTAGTGGTGGTAGTCTTGCCGTCACTGCCGGTCACCGCAATGATGGAGCAGGGGCATACATCAAAGAACACTTCCATCTCGGAGGTGATCACGCTGCCCTGTTCTTTGGCGCGCAGCAGCTGCGGCACATCGGGACGCATACCGGGCGTGCGGAAGATCACGTCCTGATCCAAGCCCTCCAGATAGTCCTCGCCCAGCTGCAGCTTGGCGCCCTCGCGCTCCAGCTCATCAGCCAGCGCGCCCAGATCGTCGCGCTCACGCTTATCGCAGGCGGTTACATCGATCCCATTAGCCAGCAGAAGGCGCAGAAGCGGCGTATTGCTCACGCCAATACCAATCACCGCCACCGTTTTATTGCGCAGCGATCCCAAATATTCCTGAAGTGTCATATTGTTATCCTCCATTGTGGAAATCGTTTTTATACATCATATATTATACTCCAACTTCCCCGCCAGTTCAATGAGATTCCAAGAAAAACCGTTTTGTAAGCGTTGACTTTCCCACGCACATTCTGTAAAATAGAACCGCGAGTAAGCCAGACAGTCGCGGGAACAAGGCGAAAGCCTGTTCATGAGGAAAGTCCGGGCTCCATAGGGCAAGGATAACGGGTAACGCCCGCCGAAGGCGACTTCAGGAAAAGTGCAACAGAGATATACCGCCTTGCGGCTTGCCGCGGGGTAAGGGTGGAAAGGCGAGGTAAGAGCTCACCCGACGGCTCGAAAGTGTCCGTCGCTGTAAACTCTATCCGGAGCAACACCGCTATGGGGGCATCAGGCTTGCCCGGCCGCTCCCGAGGTGGCTTGATCGCATTGGCAACGATGCGGCTAGATAGATGACTGTCAAATACAGAACCCGGCTTACAGACTTGCTCGCAACACGATATGAGGCCGCCTGCGTCAACCGCAGGTGGCCTCTCTTTTTATGGTAAATGCCGCATTTTGTGCATTTAGCACAAAAACACAGCGCATATTTTTACATCATTCGTCGCATTTACTTCTTTACATTATCACGCTAAAGTGCTAATATGATGACAACAACATAAGGGACGCGACAAATCGCCCCTCGATTAAAAATTGGAGGATATAACGATGAAAAAGATGAAGAGATTCCTGTGTCTGGCACTGGCTCTGGTTATGACCGCTACTATGCTGATCGGCTGCGGCAAGAAGGATAAGCAGCAGCTGATCGTCGGCTTCGACGCCGAGTTCCCTCCCTTCGGTTATCTGGCTGCTGACGGCACCTATGATGGCTTCGACCTGGCAATGGCTGAAGAGCTGTGCAATCGTCTGGGTTGGGAGTTCAAGGCTGTTCCCATCGACTGGAACTCCAAGGATACCGAGCTCAAGGGCGGCAACATCAACTGCATCTGGAACGGCTTCACCTATACCGGCCGTGAAGATGAGTATACTTGGTCCGATCCCTATGTTGACAACAGCATCGTGATCGTGGTAAAGGCTGACTCCGGCATCAAGACGCTGGCTGATCTGGCCGGCAAGACCGTGATGGCACAGACCGCCTCCTCCGCTGTGGATGGCATCGATGGCAACGAAGCTTTCAAGAACAGCCTGAAGGAAGTTGTGCAGCTGGCTGACTACAACACCGGTTTCCTGGAGCTGAAGCAGGGCACCGTGGATGCTGTTGCCGCTGATATCGGCGTCGCCGCTTATCAGGTCGCTCAGAACGGCAGCGACTATGTGATCCTGGAAGAGGCTGTCTCCACCGAGCAGTACGCCGTTGGCTTCCTGCTGGGCAACACCGAGCTGCGTGACGCTGTCAACACCGAGCTGAAGAAGATGGCTGCTGACGGCACTATGCTGAAGATCGCAAAGAACTACGAGTCCGTTGGTCTGGTGATCGACAATCTGTGCATGCTGGGCTGATTCAATTAAGATTATCTTCAAGATTTACCTTCCTCGAATTGGGTGGGGGCTGATGCCTCCGCCCAATTCGGCGGTTTAATGAAACGGAAACGAGGAAACAAATATGACCTATCAAACCATGCTGAGCCTGCTGGGGCAGGGCTTTTTGACCACGCTGGCGATCTTTCTGCTGACGCTGCTGGGCTCTCTGCCGCTGGGCTTGGGAATCACCTTTTGCCGCAGCAGTAAGTTTAAGCCCCTGCAGTGGCTGACCAAATTCTACATCTCCATTATGCGCGGCACCCCTTTGATGCTGCAGCTCATCGTTGTCTTCTTTTGCCCCAACCTGCTGTTCGGTATTGTGCCGCCCACCAACTGGCGCTTTATCGCAGTGATTTTGGCTTTCGTCATCAACTATGCCGCCTACTTCGCCGAGATCTATCGCGGCGGTATCGAATCCATCCCCGTCGGTCAGTATGAGGCGGCCGAGGTACTGGGCTACAGCAAGACCCAGACCTTCTGCAAAATCATTCTGCCCCAGATGGTCAAGCGCGTGCTGCCCTCCGTCACCAACGAGGTGATCACGTTGGTCAAGGACACTTCCCTCGCCTACGCTATCGGTATGGTGGAGATGTTCACCCGCGCCAAGCAGATCGCTGTTGCGCCCAACTCCCCCGGTATCGTGACGCTGTTTGTGGCAGGTCTATTCTACTATATCTTCAACTTCATCGTCGCATGGGCAATGGAGCGCATTGAAAAGCGCTTGAGCTACTACGAATAAAGGAGGTGCAACGCTATGAATGTTTTGGAAATGAACAACATCAAAAAGAGCTTTAACAACCATACGCTGCACGTCCTGCAGGACATCTCGCTTAACGTAGCTGAAGGCGAGGTCGTTGCCATCATCGGCCCGTCCGGCTCCGGTAAGTCCACGCTGCTGCGCTGCGCCACGCTGCTGACGGAGATGGACAGCGGTGAGTTACTGTATCTGGGTGACTATGCCGCTAAAAACGATGAAAACGGCAATTCCGTCTACGCCGACAAGGCAGCACTGAAGAAGATTCGCAGCCACTTCGGCTTGGTATTCCAGAATTTTAACCTCTTCCCCCACTATTCCGTGCTGAAAAATCTGACCGACGCGCAGATCAGCGTGCTGGGTCGCAGCAAGGAAGAGGCCAAGCAGCGCGCCGAAGTGCTGCTGGAGAAGATGGGTCTTGCCGACAAGGGCGATGCTTATCCCTGCCAGCTCTCCGGCGGCCAGCAGCAGCGTGTGGCCATTGCCCGTGCGCTGGCGATGGATCCCAAGATCCTCTTCTTCGACGAGCCTACCTCCGCCCTCGATCCTGAGCTGACCGGCGAGATCCTGAAGGTCATCCGTCAGCTGGCGGAGGAAAATATGACCATGGTGATCGTGACCCACGAGATGGCCTTTGCCCGCGATGTGGCAGACCGCGTCATCTTTATGGACGGCGGCGTCATCGTGGAGCAGGGCGATCCCCAGCAGGTCATCAACCACCCGCAGGAGGAGCGCACCCGCCAATTTCTCTCCCGCTTTGCACAGAACTGAATATGAAAACCCCGGCTGCGGTTGCAGCCGGGGTTTTTTATCGCACTTTAGGTATCAGCAGCATACCTGCCGGCAACTTGCCATCCTCTTCGATCTGATTGACGCTGCAAATCATCTGTGCCTCGGTGCGGTACTGCTTGGCAATATCCCACAGCCGCTCATTTGCCCCCACGCGGCGCAGCACCAAGGATGGCGCTTCACTCTGCGGCAGCTCCGTCTGCTCCACCGTGTCCACCACGTCGATCCGGTGCATCTGTGTCTGCTCCACCCAAAAATCCACCGGAATTTTCACCAGACAGCTGTCCGCCCCCATCTGCATCACCGGCGGCGCGCAGATTGCCCGCACCGCCTGCGGCAGCTCCCCCACCTGCGTTTCTACCTCCACCACACGCTCCGTGCTGACCGGTGCGCCGGACTCATCCAAATATAAGATCTTCAGCCTCAGGTTGGTTCGCAGGGCTGTTTTCTCCCCCTCTGCAAAGGCAGTTACTGCGCCGCACTCCGCACCCGTCAGGCAGGCGAAGGGTCTTCCCTGCCCGAATTCCAGATGCTGTACCGCCTCACGGCGCAGCACCTGCGGCACTTGGGATGACGGCAGTGTCACCGTCTGCCGCTGCACTTTCGTGCCGCAGCGCGTGGAATAGAGGTCATCTATGTACTCCAGTTCTACCTGCTGATAGACTCGGATCATCAGCCCTACGCGGATCGATACACCAAAGGCACAGCCGCCCTCCGTCCGCACCAAACGCACATCGCTGTCGATGGGCCACACCTGCGCCTGATATACCGCTGATTCCGGCAGATCCACGCCGTCCACGATCTGAGAAAACGGCAGTACCGCCTCGCAGCTGTTCAATTCCTGCTGCTGCGTGCGATACAGCAGTGAAACGGTGGCATCCCCCTTGATCACCAGCTTGGTACTGATGCGCTGGCAGCCGGTCACCTGCAAAAACACCCGATCCAGCAACAAATCCTCCGGTATGCCCTTGCCACTCTCCGGCAGGTACTCTTGATTAAACTGGAATTCCTTTTCCACCACCGCCGACAGCATATGGACATGCAAATGCTCCTTATGCAGCTGCAGTGAGCCATCTCCCTCCACCTCGTGGCACACTTTCTTTGTGCAGGTGTTGATTCCCTCCACCTCAAATTCCGGCATCACGCGCATATACAGCTTTCTGGCGGTGACAGCCCGTGCCTCCACCAGCGGCAGACGCCCGCTGACACATACGCTGCGGCAGCCGGTGAGCCGCTCGTCATCCACCGCGCAGGTAAAAGGCACGGTCAGCGTCAAGCTGCGCAGCCCCTTGCTCTCCTCAGATGTGTAAAGCACAGTCACTTTAACCAAGCCGCCAATGGTCAGCCGCCCACCGGACAGTTTTTTCTCCCGCACCTTCAGCTGCCCCACTGTATCTACGATGCGGGTAATATCGGGACAGTACTCCGGAATCGCCGTTTCCAGCGTCTCCTCGTGGGTCACCACCAGTGTTTCCGCTGCCTCACAGCAGCTAAGATCTCTGTATTTCAGTTCCATTATAACAACACCCTCTCATTCACTTGTACTTCTTGTGCTATCCAAGCGTATGAGCGGGCGCTTTCCATTATTCCTTGATCCCGAAAAACCGCGCCAGCACACCGCGCAGCATTTTCGGTGCTTTCCAGACCACAATTTTCATTTCGTCCCTCCTAACGCCGTTTCAAACACATACATCCACAAGCAATCAGTAAAAACGCCACGATAAACATCAGCGCCCCTACCGGAAATACCGCTGCAATCAAAATTCCCAGCCCCAAAGCCAGCGCACAGATCCCAATCGCCGCAGCGCAATGATCCCGCCTCATATCCATCCTCCTCTACGCCAGTATATGACGCAAGAAAAAGGCAGTCTACCGGCACTCCCTTTTTCTTATTTTTTATCCCATTCGTTCACATTTTTCAGCTCTTCCGCCAGGCGCACATAGCTTTCATGGCGGCGGCGAGGAATCTCGCCGTTCTTCACAGCCTGCAGCACAGCGCAGCCCTTTTCCTTAATATGGCGGCAGCCCACAAAACGGCAATCCTCCACATATGGGGCAAACTCCGGAAAAGTTTCCGGCAGGCGGCGTTTCAGTTCCAGATTCAATTCCTCCGTATCAAAGGAAGAGAAACCGGGCGTGTCGATCACGTAGGTATCATTCCCAAGGGCGAACATCTCCACGTGGCGCGTCGTATGGCGGCCGCGTCCCAGCGCCTTGCTCACCTCGCCTACGGGCAGCGAGAACGCCGGATCCAGCGTATTGAGGATGCTGGATTTACCAACGCCGGAGTTTCCTGTAAAGGCATTTAGCTTGCCGCTGATCGCTTTTCGCAGTTCGTCCATTCCCTCTCCCGTTTCGGCGCTGACACGCACAACGGGGATGGCAGAACGCTGATACAAGTCAAACAGTTCCTCCGCTCTGTCCAGATCACACTTATTCAGCACCACCAGCACCGCGCAGCCCTTCAGCGCTGCGATAGCGGAGATGCGGTCGATCAGATAAGGATCCGTGATGGGGATCGCACCGGAGGCGATGATGACCAACTGGTCAATGTTGGCGGCCGAGGGGCGGGAAAACACGTTCTTCCGCTCGCAAATCGACTCCACAAAGCCCTCACCGTTGCCCAACTCACGCACTTCCACCCAATCTCCTACCAGCGGCGACATTCCTTCGCGGCGGAACTTGCCGCGGGCGCGGCACTGCAGCACCTCACTGCCGATATTCACATAATAAAAGCCGCTGAGTGCTTTTTCAATTCTACCCTTACTCAAATGTGATCACCTGCGCACTGATCTCCTTGTCACCGATCCACACAGAAACGATGCACCTCACGCCCTTTTCGCCCTTGAACTCGTGGGTGATGCTGGGATGCTGCGCGATATCGTCCAGTGTGATCTGTCCTACCGCGTTGCCGTCCTGCTTAAACACAACAGTCTGCGGACCGGTGTATTCCGGCGGGAAGGAGAACAGCACAAACTTGGAAACGATCTCCGGCTGGGGATCCACCACGGTTTCCGGCCCCTTACTGACGGTAAACACGATAGAAGTTCCGTGCTCCACCGTTGTGGTGGCGGCGATGGATTGTCCGATCACCGTGCCGGCAGGCTTCTCATTGAACTCGTACTTATGTTCCTCCACCTTCAGACCCAAGCCTTCCGCCTTCAATGCAGCGTTCTCAATGGTCATCTCGAGGAAAGACGGCACGGCGATAGGCTTTTTCTCCGGTCCCTTGCTGACCACCAGCAGCACGGTGTTGCCCTTCTTCAGATCCTCACCGGCAGCAGGCGTGGTGGAGATCACCATACCCTGCTCATACTTATCGTTATACTCTTCCTTCTTTTCAAAAACCAGCCCCATATTCATATTGGTCAGCTGTACCTTGGCGCGGTTATACTCCGTTCCCTGCAGCTGGGGCATCTTTTTGGCCTCCTCTTCGGCACAAACATATACACTGATAACAAGATTGGTCTTACGCTCGGCACCGGCAGCAGGGGTCTGGTCGATGATCTGTCCGGGCTTATAGGAGGGATTGACCTTCGTGCCCACCACTTCAATGGTGAAGACGCCCTTCACACCGGTCATCATCTCCGCCTGCTCCACCGTCTTGCCCATTACATTGGGTACCATATAGGTTTCCGGCTCTTTACCCCCGCCAAATCCGGTGATCACCTTGATGATCACGAAAATCAGCAACAGCAATGCGGCAACTGCGCCGCCAATCACAGCGATCAGCTTGCGGGTGCGCTGCTTCTCCTCTTCGACGCGGCGCTCTTCCTGTTTCTTTCTTGCCGCACGGGTCGCAGCAGCCACCTTCTCCGTAGCGATGGGCTGAGTGGGGTCTTCGTTCTGCTTCTCTTCCAGATCGATGCGGATATACTCCAGATCCACATCGGGATTCTTGCGGAATTTCTCCAAATCCTCCAGCATTTCTTCTGCAGAGCCGTAGCGCTTACCGAGATTCGGACTCATCGCCTTCATACAGATGAGCTCCAGCGCCTCGGGGATACCGGGATTGACATCACGGGGTGCCAGCGGCACAGAGCTGAGATGCTGGATCGCCACCGCCACAGCGCTGTCGCCCTCAAAGGGCAGGCGACCGGTCAGCATTTCATAGAGCACCACACCGGCAGAATAGATGTCGGAACGGGCATCCATCCGGTCACCGCGCGCCTGCTCGGGGGAAATATAGTGTACGCTGCCCAACGCCTCCTGCGTCAGCGTCTGTCCGGCACTGGCAAGGCAGGCAATGCCGAAATCTGCCACCTTCACACTGCCGTCGCGCAGGATCATAATATTCTGCGGCTTAATATCGCGGTGAATGATACCGCGGCTGTGGGCGTGATTCAGCCCGCGCATAATCTGCGTGATGAAATGCAGTGCCTCGCGCCAATCCATCTGGCCGCGGCGCTCCATATACTGCTTAAGCGTAATGCCCTCCAGCAGCTCCATCACGATATATTCTACTTCCCCGTGGCGGGAAACATCGTAAATGGACATAATATTCGCGTGAGACAGCTGCGCTACCGCCTGCGACTCATCGCGGAAGCGACGGCGGAAATCAGCGTTCTCCGCCAGATCACTCTTGAGGATCTTGACAGCCACCATACGGTTCAGCCGGTGACACTTTGCCTTGTAGACATTGGCCATACCGCCGGTGCCGATCAACTCAAGGATCTCATATCGCTTGTCCAGCATTTTTCCAATATACTGATCCATATATGAAAATTCCTTTCGACTTGTTGACAAATTAAATATTCATCAGCAGGACAGCCGTCACATTATCCGGTGCCCCACGCTGCTTGGAAATAGCCAAGAGCCGTTCCAAACAAGTGTCCGGTTCTCCATTCTGGATCACCTCAAACAAAATTTCTTGATCTGATACCGTGTTGATCAAACCATCCGTGCAAAGCAGGAGAAAATCTCCCTGTTTCCACTCCACATAGAAACTGTCTGCCTGCACAAACGCATCCGGTCCCAGCGCTCTTGTAATCAAATTGCGCTGCGGATGATGCTTTGCCTCTTCCGGCGTGATTTCGCCCCGTTCCACCATCTGCTCCACCATAGAATGGTCGTGGGACACCTGATGGATCCCTTGGCGCGTGATATGGTAGGCACGGCTGTCGCCCACATTGGTCACCAGCGCGTAGGCATCACACGCCCACGCAGCCACCAGCGTTGTGCCCATATACTGATAGAGCGGGTTCTCCAGTGTGACCGCGTGCAGCACATCGTTGCTTAGCGCCACAGAATAATCCAGCATCTGCTGCAATTGCTGCACCGACATTCCTTTTTCAAAGGTGCTTTCCAGCTTCTTTTGGAACTCCTGCACCGCAGTGGAGCTTGCCAAACGGCCACCGTTGGTTCCGCCCATACCGTCGCACACGACCGCCGATGTATAATCGCCGATCAAACGCACATCGTAGGAATCCTGATTTTCTTTACGAACCAGACCAATGTCCGTGATTCCCCAAGTTCTCATTTCTGAAGAGCACCTCCTTCCTCCATCGCCTTGCGGCGCAGCTGGCCGCAGGACGCATCAATATCGCCGCCCAGACTACGGCGCACCGTTGCCGTCACACCGTGGGACTGCAGTCTCTTTTGGAATGCAGCCACCCGCTTGCTGGGCTTAAACGGGCTTTCCACCACATCATTCAACGGGATCAGATTCACGTGACCCGGCATACCGCTGATCCGCTTTGCGATCAGGTCTGCCTGCCAATCGTGGTCGTTGACACCGTCGATCATCGAATATTCAAAGGAAATACGACGCCCCGTTTTGCGGAAATACCGCAGGCAGGCAGTAAACAGCTGCTCCACATCATACGCCTTGTTCACCGGCATAATCTTCGAGCGCGTTTCGCTGTCCGGCGCGTGTAGAGAGACCGACAGCGTCAGCTGCAGCCCCAGCTCCGCCAGACGGTCGATCCCGGGGATCACACCGCAGGTGGATAAGCTGATGTGGCGCATACCGATGTTCATACCATCGGCGTGGTTGATCAGCTCCAAAAAGCGCAGTACATTGTCCATATTGTCCAACGGCTCACCGATACCCATCAGCACGATGTTGGAGATAGGGCGACCGCTGTCCAGTTGGGTGAACAGCACCTGATCCACCATCTCGGACGGGCGCAGGTCGCGCACCTTGCCTGCGATGGTGGAGGCGCAGAAAGCGCAGCCCATACGGCAGCCCACCTGTGAGGAGATGCACACCGTATTGCCGTGGTGATACTGCATCAAAACCGTTTCGATACAGTTGCCATCCGCCAGTTCCCACAGATATTTGATCGTTCCGTCCAGCTTGGATTCCTGCTTCCGGGCGACAGTGGGCGCCGTAATATAGTAGCGCTCCGCCAGCTTGGTACGCAGGGGCTTGGACAGATTGCTCATGCCGTCAAAGGATGTCACACCCTTGTGCAGCCAGGTAAATATTTGTTTTCCGCGGAAAGCGGGTTCGCCCATTTCCCGGCACGCCTGAGTGATCTCCTCCAGCGTCATGGATTTGATGTCGATCATTGTGGTTCCTCATTTCCTGCGCATACGGCAGATGTAAAATCCGTCAGTTCCAAAGCGCTGCGGCCACAAGGTCAGATGCCCCTTGCTGGAGCCGATTGGCAGCGGCAGTGTGAACTTGTCCAAAGTAAAGTCAATATGACGCGCCAGAAATTCTTCCGTCACGTTCTCGTTCTCCTCCGGCAGAATGGTGCAGGTGGAGTAGATCAGCGTGCCGCCGGGACGCACATAGGTGGCGGCATTCTCCAAAATCTTCATCTGCAGTGCCGGCAGCTGTGCCAGCTCTGTCGGGTTTTTATAGCGGATATCCGGTTTCTTGCGGATGATGCCAAGACCAGAGCAAGGCACATCGGCAACCACCAAATCTGCCGCCTGCTCCCAAGCGCTGTGATGCTCTGTGCCGTCAGCCAAGACTGCACGCAGGTTGGTAATGCCCAACCGCTGCGCGCCGCTCTCCAGCAGCTTCAGCTTGTGAGGATGCACGTCGCAGGACACGATCTGTCCCTTGTCCCCCATATCAAAGGCAAGGGAAAAAGACTTGCCGCCGGGTGCCGCGCACATATCCAGCACCTTATCATCCTCTGCAGGCTGGGCGATCATCGCCACCAGTCTGGCGGCGGCATCCTGCACCATAAACCGCCCCTCGTTGAAGGCGGGCAGGTTTTCCAGATCACCGGTGCCGCTCACTTCAAAGCAGCCGGGCAGCCAGCTGTGTTTTTCCACAGAAATGCCGTTTTGGGTCAGTTCCTTCTCCAGCTCCTCCGCCGTTGTTTTCAGCGGATTGGTCTGGATGGTGGTGGGCACGATTTCGTTGTTCAAACGCAGGAACTCTTCCGTCTCCTCTGTGCCCAGCAGCTTCAAAAGCCGCTTCACCAGCCACAGCGGATGGCTGTAGCGTACAGACAGATATTCCGCCGTGCTGCCCTTGGGCAGGTCCGGCATATTCATCCAGTTAGCAACGAACTTGCGCAGTACGGCATTGACCATACCGGCTGCCTTTTCCCGCCCGTTGCGTTTGGTCATCTCCACCGCCTCATTCACAGCGGCGCGGTGGGGAATCTTGTCCATAAAAAGGATCTGATAGCCGCCGATGCGCAGAATATTGCGGATCACCGGCTCCAGTTTTGACGCCTTCTGCGTGCAGTAGCAGCTGATGTAATAGTCCAGCAGCAGCTTATTCTGCACCACGCCATAGCTCAGGCGGGAGGCCAGTGCCGCCTCGCGGCTGTCCAGCTTATTTTGGGCAATGGTTCGCTTTAAGCTGCCGTCCGACCACGCGTTAGCGCGGTCGATCTGCATCAGCACTTCCAGCGCTACATCCCGTCCGCCGATTTTCTTGGCTTCTTTCATACGCCCACCTGCACACTGTGACCGCGCAGATAGTCCGCCGCAGCCATACGCTTTCCGCCTTCTGCCTGCAGCTGGGTGATCAGCAGCGTCTTTCCGTCACCGCAGGCGATCTCGATGCCCTGTTTGCCGGCAGCGACCACCGTTCCGGCCGCAGCGTTGGTCTCTGTGCCAAAGGCAGTTGCAAACACCTTGACCCGCTTGCCGCCCACTTCCGTGGTGGCGCAGGGCCAAGGGATCAAGCCGCGCACCTGATCGTGGATCTGCCGCGCACTGCGCGTCCAATCGATAGGCGAAAGCTCCTTGCTCAGCATCGGGGCATAGGTGTGAGCGCTGTGATCCTGCTGCGTACGGACAGCCGTACCGGCAGCCAGCATCTCCACCGTCTCCGCCAGCGCCTGCGCGCCCAGCTCAGCCAGACGCGTCGTCAGCTCCTGTGCCGTCTCATCGATGCCGATAGCGGTCTTTGCGGTGTGGATAATGTCACCGGCATCCAGCTCTTTTGCCATATACATAATGGTCACGCCGGTTTCGTCCAGTCCGTCCAGAATCGCCCAGTTGATGGGCGCCGCGCCGCGATACTTGGGCAGCAGGGACGAATGCACATTAATAGAGCCGTACTTGGGCGCGTTGAGGATCTCCTCCGGCAGAATGCGGCCGTACGCCGCCACCACGATCAACTCCGGCTGCAGCTGCTGTACAATACCCAGCGCCTCGCCATCCCGCATTTTCAGCGGCTGATACACGCTCAAGCCCTGACTCAGGGCATATTCCTTCACCGGGGAGAACATCATCTTCATACCACGGTTTTTCGGTCTGTCCGGCTGGGTGAAGACACCGCACACATCGTGTCCGTCCTCCACGAGCCGTTTCAGCGACGCCACGGCAAAATCGGGCGTACCCATAAAGAGAATTCGCATCAGTCTTCGCCCTCTTCCATTTCTTCCATCTGGCGGATGTACTCCTCCAGCTCCTCAGGGCTCAGCATCTTTTCGGCGCGTTCAATATACAGATGACCGTCCAGATGATCCAGCTCGTGGCAGAAGCAGCGAGCGGTCAGCTCCTCGTCCTCGATCTCAAAGAAGTTGCCATCGCGATCCTGCGCGCGCACACGCACCACATAGGGGCGCGTCACGATACCGTACTTACCGGGCACGCTGAGGCAGCCCTCCAAGCCGGTCTGCTCGCCATCCGTTGCGATGATCTCGGGATTCACCAGCTCGATGATCTGCTCATCCTCGTCCATCACCACGACCACGCGGCGCAGCACGCCCACCTGCGGTGCAGCCAGACCCACACCGCCGGAATCCACCAGTGTCTCGGTCATATCATCCAACAGCGTATGCAGGCGGCTATTAAACTCCGTCACAGGGCGGCAGACCTTGGTCAAACACTCATCACCCTGCTCAACGATTTTTCTCAGTGCCATATCTCTATCCTCGCTTCCTTAATCCATCAGATTACAATCTGCGTATATGTTCATATTGCGGTTTTCGCTGCGCGTGGCAAACTCCTTCATAAAAGAGGAGATCACATCCCGCAGCCGCTTTTCGTTCTTACCGATCACCGTCACGCGGTAGCGATAGCGGTTATTCACCTTCACTACCGGCGCGGGGGCAGGTCCCAAAACCTCCCACTCCAGCTGCGCATACGGCGCGCGCCGTGTAAGCTGCAGCAGGCTGTCACGGATCTGGGCGCAGGCGCGGCGTACCGATTCCTCCTCACCGCCGGTCACCGTGATCAAAAACTGATCGGCAAAGGGCGGATCACGCCGTAGCTTCCGCAAGCGGATCTCCCCGTCATAAAACCGCGGATAATCCTGATCGGCGGCAGCAAGGATCACATCATTTTCCGGCGTATAGGTCTGTATCACAGCCCGCCCCGCCTTTTCGCCGCGTCCGGCGCGCCCCACCACCTGCGTCAGCAGCGAGAAGGTGCGTTCCGATGCGCGGTAGTGATCCACATACAGCGACAGATCTGCCGCCAGCACGCCTACCAGCGTCACATTTTCAAAATCCAACCCCTTAGCCACCATCTGCGTACCCAAGAGAATGGGGATTTTTTTCGTTTCAAATTCGTGCAGCAGCTTTTCGTGTCCGCCGCCTACCGTATCGGCATCCATTCGCAAAATTTCCGTATCGGGGAATAGCTCTTTCAGCTCCTGCTCCACCTTCTGTGTACCGATACCCATATGCTTCATTACGCCGCCACAGTCGGGGCATTCCTGCGATGCCTTTTCCGAATAGCCGCAGTAATGGCACATCAGCCGGTCATTGGCGGAATGGTAGGTCAGATACACACTGCATCGCGGACACTGCGGTACATAACCGCACTCACCGCACAGCAGCTGTCGGCTGCTTCCGCGGCGGTTGAGGAACAGAATACTCTGCTCACCCGCTGCAATGTTGCGCGAAAGCTCCTCATACAGGGGTCTGCTGATGCTGCTCATATTGCCGCGCCGCAGCTCCTGCCGCATATCGGCAATGATCACCTGCGGCAGCTGCTTTTGATTATAGCGCTTACGCAGCAGCGAAAGCTGATAGTCGCCGCGCTGCGCGAAATACGCCGTTTCCACCGTGGGCGTCGCGCTGCCCAGCAGCAAGCGGGCATTCTCCTGACTGCAACGGTATTTGGCAATATCCCTTGCGTGATAGCAAGGGGCATTTTCCGATTCATAGGAGCTTTCCTGCTCTTCATCCAGCACGATCAGCCCCAGATTTTCCAGCGGCGCAAACACCGCTGAACGGGTACCCAGCACGATATGTGCCTCTCCCCTTTTAATGCGCTTATACTGGTCGTAGCGCTCCGACAGCTTCAAGCCGCTATGCAGCAGCGCCACCTCATCGCCGAAGTAAGCGGAAAACCGCGCCATCATCTGCGGCGTCAGCGCGATCTCCGGCACAAGGATCATCACCGATTTCCCCTGCTGCAAAAGGGTCTGTGCCAAGCGGATGTAGACCAGCGTCTTGCCGCTTCCGGTCACACCCTGCAGCAGCGTCACACCGGCGTTGCCCGATTCGATCTGGTCAATGACCGTTTCGTAGACCTGCTGCTGCTCGTCATTGAGCTGAATGGGCACCGCCTTTGCCGGATAGCTTTTCTCCGAGATGCGGTATTCCTCCTGCTCCCGAAGTTCCACCAGCCCCTGCGTTTCCAAGCGACGCAGCGCCTGACGGGTCACGCCGGTGAAATAGCACAGCTCGTGTACAGTGGTCTCGCCGTACTGCGCCAAAAATACCACAGCATCGTGCTGACGGGGTGCCTTACTCTTGCGCAGCGCCGTCTGAGCCAGCGCTTCATCCGTCCCCACAGCCAAACGCACAAACTGCACCACCTTGTCGTGGATACGGCGGTTGCTTTCCATAGATACGGACACGATACCACCCTTCTGCAGCTTACGCAGCAGCAGCGGAACATCCTCGCCAAAGGCTTTTTTCAGCGTTTCCGTTTCTTGCGGAGCCTCCTGCAAAAAACGACAAACGGACGCCTCCCGTTCCGGAAGGTCGTCCCAAGCCGCGCCGTCACACAGCGTCCACAGTTCGCGGTAGCTGTACCATACGCCGGCAGGCAAAATGGTGTGTACGGCGTCATAAAATGTGCAGAAGTACCGCTGGCACATCCAAAGTGCCAGCTTCATCTGCTTTTTTGTAAGTACCGGCTCTTCGTCCAGTACCTGCTTGACACTTTTAAGCTTTTTCTCACTGACACCGCGGGTAATGGATAAAATCATTCCCTCGCAGGTGCGGTTGCCACGCCCAAAGGGTACCAGCACACGGCAGCCCTCCTGCACGGCGGAATCCTCTGCCAGCAGGTAATCATAGGGCTTGTCAATGGCGTATGTCGCAGCGGATACAGCGATCTTGGCGATCAGCGGCATTGACTCCCCCTCCTTTGCATCTGCCGTTGTCAGTTATGCCTCGATGATCGTGGTGTTGATGGTATTGGCGTCAAATTTACCCTCTGCTACCTCGTGGATGGCCAGCGTAACGGGCTTTTCCGTCAGCTTCTCACCGGTGATCTCAGCCTCAATAGCGATTTGGCGGGCACGGCGCGCCACCACGTTCACCATCATATAGCGGTTGGGAACATACTCGGTCAGCTTGTTCATTGCGGGATACAGCATCATAATAATCTACTTCCTATCTGCCATTTGGCTAAATTATAAATTTGATTGATTTATTTACCTGCGATCAGATCGATCCGCTCGGAGGGACGGCAATGTTCGGCGCACATAATGGCCTCCAGCTCTGCCACCGCTTCCTCTACGGCGTCATTGATCACAAAATAGTCATAGTCATCTGCGGTCTCCAGTTCCACCTTGGCGCGCAGCAGCCGCTTCTGGATCTTCTCCGGCGTATCGGTGCCGCGGGCGGTCAAGCGGCGCTCCAGCTCCTCCCAGGAGGGCGGGGCGATAAAGATCCGCACCGTTTCAGGGCGCTTGGTACACACCTGCGTTGCTCCCTGCACCTCAATATCCAAAATTACATCGCGCCCCTGATCCATCGCCTCATCTACATAGCGTTTGGGGGTTCCATAGAAGTTGCCCACATATTCGGCATACTCCAAAAACTCATCTCTTTCGATCATCCCGCGGAACACATCCGAGCCAATGAAGTGATAGTGCTTACCATCCACCTCACCCTCGCGGGGCTCTCTCGTGGTGGCGGAAACAGAAAAATACAGATTCTTGTTCCGCTGCAGCAGCTCGTTGAGCACAGTACTCTTGCCCACACCGGAGGGGCCGGAGACGATAAAAGATTTTCCTTTAATGAATCGCAACGTTTATTCCTCCTGCGCAAAGTCTTCTGCCTTCAAGCCAAGGCGGGGCGCCAGTTTTTCTGTGGAAAGCGCGGAAAGCACCACATGGTCACTGTCCATGATCAGCACCGCCGCCGTCTTGCGTCCATAAGTGGCATCGATCAGCATACCGCGGTCACGGGACTCCTGAATCAGGCGCTTGATGGGCGCGGAATCGGGACTGACGATGGCCAGCAGGCGCTGAGCCGAAACCAGATTGCCAAAACCGATATTGATCAGCTGCATATGCCCCTCCTTATTCGATGTTCTGCACCTGCTCGCGGATCTTTTCCACTTCTGCCTTCATATTCACCACATCCTGCGCAATGGTCAGGTCATTGCACTTGGAGCCGATGGTGTTGCACTCGCGGTTGACCTCCTGGATCAGGAAGTCCAGCTTACGTCCAACGGGCGCATCGCTCTCCAGCATCGCACGCAGCTGCGCGATATGGCTGCGCAGACGCACCGTTTCCTCGTCCACCGCCACCTTGTCGGCAAAGATGGCCGCCTCGGTCAAAATGCGGCTCTCGTCAATGGTGGTGGACTGCAGCACCTCGTTCATCTTGTTGGTCAGGCGGGCGCGATACTCGGCCACCGTCTGGGGCGAGCGCTCCTCCACCTTCCCCACCACCGTTTCAATGGTGGTCACGCGGCCGTTGATATCGTCTGCCAGACGCTTACCCTCAACAGCGCGCATATCATTATAGGCACTCAAGGCCTGTTCCAATACCTTGCAGATATCGGCTGCCACGGACTCCAGATCCTCCTCGGCGCGGCTCACCGTCAGCACATCGGGGAATTTTGCCAGCGACATAGGGGTGATCTCACCCTCCAGCGCCAGATTCTCCTTCAGGCTCTTCAGCGCCTCATAGTAGCTGCGCGCCAGCGCCTCGTTGACGGATACCACCGTCACATCTGCAGCCGTAGTATCGATGGTGACAAAGACATCCACCTTACCGCGGGAGATCGCCTTTTGCACGCAGGTCTTCATTGCATCCTCAGCGAAAACATAAGCACGAGGCATCTTCACGGTACAGTCCAGATATCGGTTATTGACGGAGCGTACCTCAACGGTAATGTCCCGCCCATTCAAAGTTTCTCTTGCCCGACCGTAGCCGGTCATACTCTTAACCATAGTTCTATTCTCCCTCTTCTTAAACGATCAGCAGCACCAGATCCAGCCACCGCCGCCAAACATACTGCAGCACAGCCAAGCCAAGCACATTTCCGAACAATTGGATCCACAGCCGGTGGTATGGATATTGCCATATCCATCCGGACGGTATGTGCCGGCACTGCCGTCCACCATCTGCAGCGCACGGCGGTACTCCATATTATTGGGTTCCATCTGCACTGCCGTTTCATAGTAACGCTTCGCCTCATCCAGCCAACCACGGCGATAGCACACAGCGCCCTTCAGGAAGTTCCATTCTCCACCGTGATCGGTAATGGCGTTGAGCAGTTCCTCCGCCAGATTCAGCTCACCCTGCGTAATAGCCGCGCGGATCCGCTGATAGCGGGCATCGCCGGTATAGCCGGTGTAGCCGCCATAGGGATTATATGCGCCCGTATTGCCATATCCGTTGGCGCTGCCGGTGCGCCCCTTGCGCTGGTTCTGGATCGATTCATATGCCTCGTTGATCTCCTTCATACGCTCCTGCGCCAAGTCGGCCAACGGGTTGTCGTGATAATTATCCGGATGATACTTCCGCGCCAGATTGCGGTAAGCTTTTTTGATCTCCTCGTCTGTTGCAGTATTGGAAACGCCCAATACCTGATAGGGATCTCGCATAGTAAGGTCCTGCCTTTCGTGTAGGGTTACTTCTTCTCTCTCGCAGGGCGCTGATGGAAGGTGCCGTTCAGCACCGCATTGCCCACCATATACAGCCCCTCATACACCACAGAGCGTATGATCTCCGTCCACACGCCGAAATCCGCCAATTCAAAGGCGGCTGCCATCATTTCCACTGACCGGTCCATCGTGCCGGCCAGATCCTGCCGTCCCTCTTCCGTCAGTTTTTCATTCTCCACAGAAAAGCGCAGGGGCAGCGGATTATAGTTTCCCGTTTGCAAGTCTTTCCCCAGATCGTCTGCTGCATCCGTCAGATAGATCCAGCGGCCCAGATGATACAACATCTGCTGCAGCACCCTTTTGCGGATGGGATCACGCGCAGCCTCCGCCGCACCGGCAAGGAGACGGGCAAAGGTATCTGCTACACGGTCAATGGAGGGACAGTTCTCCCGTTCCAGTGCCGCCAGCTCTTCCAGCAGCACACGGGTGTTTTCATCAAACGCTGGCTGCGCTTTGCGCGCCTTTTCATAGGCATTGCGCAGCAGTCCACTTGCCAAGCGGTATTTCAAGCCGCCCCAAAACCCGTGATCCGCGATCCCGTCCTGCATCTGCCACCAGCTGAGGATCACGCTGTGATCCGCTGCCAGATCCAACGCCACCGAAGCATCTCCGCAGGGGCGCTTTCTCAGCGGATGAACGATACATCTCCTGCACCCATAGGTACAAGTATCACTTTCATCCAACAAAATCGCCAAAAAGGTCAGGTCATAGTTCAAGATCATCCGTGCCGCCAATCCATATCGGCGCTGCAGCGTGTGGCACAGCCCGCAATACGCAGAGGTGAATCGATCCTGCTCCTCCTGCGACAACCGTTCTTTTGACGGTCTTACATAGCCAAACATCAGAACGGACGGACGACGGTGTAGGTCAGGGTTCCTTTGCGGTTGGCATAGCGGTCATACAGCACGATAGGGATCATCGTCAGCGCAGCGGCTGCAATAGCGATCACATAGCGCACACTCTCTGCCAGACCATCCGACAGAAAGTATCCCGCCAGAAAACAGATCACCGGCAGCATATAAACCAGCGCCACAACGCCCAAAAGCTTTTTGGTGCTGCTTTCCACAACCACCTTTTCGCCCACGCTGACACCAACGGGGTCTTTCGCCGTCGTATAGATAGCAGCGCCGGTCATACCGCAGCCTGCACACTCTTCACAGTCGTGTCCGCAAGCGGATTTGCGCGGCACCGAGATGCGCACATAGCCCCCGGCCAGAACTTCTTCTACCGTTGCAATTTGAGTCATTCGTTTCTATTCCTTTCAAGGAGTCTGCGTTGTATCACCCGCACTGACCGGCTGTGCGTCAAGCTCCCCCTCATCAGAGGCAACCTGCGGCACAGCAGCAATCGGCGGTGCGATGCGGGCTCCGGGACCGTCCGCAGGACTCTTCGTCACATTGACGATCACCTGATAGCTGCCCTTCACGCCCACGTTGTCATATCCGTTGATTTTTACAGTGACGGGCACAGTATAGCTGCCCTCCGCCTGCACATTCTTCAGATCAGCCACCACGGTCAGGTTGGCACCGGACAAGGCGTCCAGTTCTGCCGTCAAGCCGCGCAGCAAGATCTCCAGCTGCTCTGTCACAAGTGCAGCATCAAAACCCTCCGGCACATTTTCACAAGTGAAACTACTTGTGGTCACATACCGCTCCGACACACCCTCCATCACGATCGTGACGGTTGCCGTGGTATCCTCGCCCACGATCTGCGTACCCTCCGGCAGCGGAATGGTGTAGGTCAGGGTCTGATAGTTGTCCAGATCCTGCAGATAAATGGTATCCAGAACGATATTGTTCAGATTCTCCAGAATCTCCTTATCGCCCATTAGTCTGATCATCGCAGGATCAATGCTGTAGGTGATCTGGTCACGCGAGGAGCCTGCCGCCTCCACAAGATTGACGCTCAGCGCCACATCCTTCACCGCCTTGACCGGCATTGTCACCTGCACACGTTTGGTCGCTGCGCGGATCGCCGTATTCTCGACGGGGATGTCATTCATATCGTACAGCTTGTATTCCAGATTCTCAATGATCGTCTCTTCAGCGTTGGATACATCAAGCGTTACCTTTGCATAGTTGACATTCAGCAGCGCATCGCGCTGTGCGCGCAGCACCAGGACACCCGGTTCAATCACCAGTTCCTGCGCCACATAGCCCTCTGCCACCTTGCCGGTCACATCGCAGTAGATTGGCACTTCCTTGGTGTACAGCTCGCCCACCGTTACGGTCACGGCATAGGCGCTGGCAGACTGCAGCTGCAGCTGATCGCGCGGCACATTATCCGGATAGATGATCTCGTAGCTCAGCGATTGAATACCGGTGGTGGTGATACCGGAGGTATTCGCCACAAGGCGGATCTCGTCCTTGTCCAGTTTCCAAAGCACGCTGCGCGGACCTTTGATAGTCAGGTTGATGGTGGTGTCGTAACCGGACAGCAGCATCAAACCGTTGTCGGCTAAGGTAGTATCCTCTTCGGCAAATTCCACCGGAATATTGCGGACAGTGGTCTTCACGCTCACCGCATTTACATCGCCCACCGTCAGCCAGATCACCAGCGCGATCAGGATCGACAAAATGATCTGATATTCTCTTTTCATAGGCTCCTGCTCTGCAGGACGGGTTTCCTTCTTATTCTTCGCCATTCCGCTCCTCCTTCTTCCGCAAACGAAGCAGATCCGTCAGTGCGAAACGGGGCTTGTCCGTTTCTTCCTCTTCCGGAGGCATCAGTTCATTGCGCAGCAGCTGTTCCAGTGTTTCCGGCATCAAGTGTCGCTTGAGCATACCGCCCAGCGCCACAGAGATGGATCCGGTCTCCTCCGACACGATGACCACCACCGCATCCGAGGTCTCACTCATACCGATACCGGCACGATGACGCATACCCAGATCGCGGCTGAGATTCACATTCTTCGACAGCGGCAGCATACAACCGGCACCCAAAATGCGGCCGTTGCGGATAATCACCGCACCGTCGTGCATCGGGGCTTTGACGAAGAAGATGTTTTTCAAGAGCTCACCGGACACTGCTGCATCCAGCACAGTGCCGCTGCGCACCAGCTCGTCCAACAAAAGCTTGCGCTCAAACACAATCAGTACGCCTGTCCGACTCTTGGACAATTCGGTACAGGCCACCACCGTCTGACTGATGGCCTGCTCCATTTCCGTTTTTGCCCGCTCCGGAGCCAGCATCTGCAGCAGGTTGATCTGGCGGCTGCCCACCGTTTCCAGCAACTGACGCAGCTCCGGCTGGAACAAAATCACCAGTGCCAAAACACCGATCTCCAGAATATGGCTGAGCACATAGTTCACGGCCTGCAGCTTCAGCAGATAGGACAGCCCCAGCGCTGCCATAAATACGATCACGCCTTTGATCAGGTTTCCGGCGCGCGTGCGCTTGATCAACGGGATCAGCTTATAAACGGCAAAGGCAATAATCGCCACATCCAGCACATCGTGCAGCCGGATCAACCGCAAATACCTTCCAATGCTTTCCAATACAGATAATACAGAATCCATATCGTTATCCTTCCTGTTTACGCAACCAATACGCATACCTATAGATACTATACATTATATAAAATTTATTGGGAAATTGCAACAAAAAGCTCAATCAAAATCTTGCATTTTCACGAATAATTGTCCCCACTTCGCCTGCCAGCTGCGCCGCCTGCTGCGGCGTATTGAACGCCGAAATGCTCATACGCACCGTGCCCGTTTCCAGTGTCCCCACCGTACGATGTGCCAGCGGCGCGCAATGCAGCCCCGCTCGCACAGCAATACCGCGCCGCGCCAACTGCTCACCCAGCTCTTCACAATCCCAACCATCCACAGTAAACGACAGCACACCCGTCTGGTGCAATTTTCGTGTATCTTCATACAGTTTCACCTGCGGGAGCTTCCCCAACACCTCCGCTGCAGCAGAAAGAATCTGCTGCTGATGCCGCCGTAGTCTTTCCAATCCCATCTTGCGGACAAAACGGATCCCCTCCAGCAATCCAGCGATCCCCGGCATATTGTGTGTCCCTGCCTCCAGACGGTCCGGCAGTGTCTCCGGCATCTCCTGCAGCCGTGATTGGCTGCCCGTTCCGCCCTCTATAATAGGCGGTGCTGTTTGTCCGCACAGCAGCAATCCCGTCCCCTGCGGTCCGTACAGCCCTTTATGCCCCGGCATTGCGATAAACGCTGCACCCAATGCGTCCAATCTGACCGGTAGCACGCCCGCCGATTGCGACGCATCCACAATCAACGGCACACCGCTCTTCCGGCACAAAGCTGCAATCTCTTCCACCGGCAGAATATAGCCAAATACGTTGGAAACATGGTTGCAGATCACCGCATCCGCACCGCGCTGCAGCGCCGTTTCAAACTCAACCACCATCTGTTGCGGCTGAAACAGCGGAGTATCGATGATCACCAGTTCCACATCACCGATCGCATACAGTGGGCGTGTCACGGCATTGTGTTCATAGCCGGAAATAATGACCCTTGCCCCCGGCTTGACCAGTGCCTTGATGGCAATATTGAGCCCGTGCGTTGCGTTGCCGGTGAAGATCACCTGCTCCGGCGACGGGACCCCGAACAGCTCCGCCGCCTCGCTGCGGCAGCGAAAAGCCGTTTCCTCCGCCAAGTGCGATGCCGGATGACTCCCCCTGCCCGGCGAGCTCATCGTCCGCACTGCCAATGCCATAGCTCGGCGCACACTGTCAGGCTTCTCCAATGTGGTCGCACCGGCATCAAAATAGATCACAGCGCCACCTCCCTGTAGCCCTGCTCCGTTTTTTCATATATATGAAGCGGCTGAATTCCTGCCGCCTGCAACGCTTCCTGCGCTCTTGCCAGCTCCTGCCTGCCGACCCGCACCGCGTAGCTGCAGCCCTTGGGATTCAAGGCTGTCGGTGCGCGAAGCACGCCGCCGCGCAGCCCTTTTCCCGCCAGCACAGCCGCCATCCGCTGCGCCTGCGTGACAGATCGGGTAATCAACAGATAATGCTCCATATTACTCCTCCTCACGCCCCATTGTATGTGTCCGCGCCGAACGGAGTGCAAGAAAAAACGAGTGGGAAATCCCACTCGTTTTGTTCTTTGTTTGACTTATTCCGCCTCCGCAGGGGCTGCCTCAGGCAGCATCTCCACACGGTTTTCCGCAGCGATGATTGCATTGATCTTATCCTGCATCAGAATCTGAGGCACCAAACCCACCACCAAGCACAGCACAAGGCACACCACCGACAGTTCGGAACGCACACCCTTGGCAGCAGCCAGCTTGTCAATACGCTGGCAGCTCTTATAGATCCAGTACACCGCATAGAAAGGCACGAAGATGTACAGCAGCAGCTTTCTCACCGGCACTCTGTGAGGTTCATCCTCCACGCGGTTGAGATAGGCGGTCATACGGTAGACCCAGATCAGCTGCCAGATGCCAAAGGTGATCAGCAGCAACAGCATATGCTTGAACAGATCGCAGTAGCCCACCACCGTCTGTACGGGCACGCGCTGCACATCCGCAGGCTTGGAGGTGGGATCGAAATCCGCCTGACGGTTTCCGTTTTCCACCTCGATCACCTTGTTGACCTTGTCCTGCATCAGCACCGGTGCCACCATAGGCACAAATGCAGACAGAATCAGGCACAGCGTCGTCAGCTTGGACTCCACGCCCACAGATGCCGCCAAACGGTCGATGCGCTGGGTGCTCTTATAGGTCCAGTACATCAGGTAGAACGGCACAAAAATGCACAGCAGCAGCTTCGTCACGGGATTGCGATCGCCCTCGCCCTTCACGCGGTTCAGATACTCGGTCATACGGTAGATCCAGATCAGATACCAGATACCAAACGTGATCAGCAGCAACAGCACATGCTTGAACAGCTCACAATAGCCATCCACAGCAGGGGCAGAAACAGAGTTCTCGCCATTTTCGCCGGTAAACGCAGGCATATCGATACCGTCGGGATGGGTCAGCCACAAGCAGCACAGCAATGTACCGCCGGCAAGCGTCAAAGCATACAGCAGCGCCACAAAAGAGCGGATGTAGATGATCTCGCTGAGCAGCATCACGATGGCCGGCACAAACCACGCCTTCTCCATCAGCCCACGGGGCTGGGGCAGGTACTCGGTGGCCATCACCAGCACCACAAACAGCAGCAGCGCAGCGCCGACAAAGCCCACAAGGCCGCTGAACAGCAGCTCCATCAGCGTCACAACGCCCACCGCCGCCAACAGCAGCATATCACGGCGCTGCATCAGCAGTACTACTGCTAAAAATGCCAGCGCACCCGCCATCAAAAACGCCTGATAGTTGAAATAGTAGCGGACAAATCGCAACACATTGAACAGCAGCAGCGCTGCCGCCACAGCAAACAAAATGCCGGCAATCTGTCCGAAACTGAATTTTTTCGTATTCGTTTCCATCGTTCTTCCTCTCATTTCTAACGAAAAATAGTGACATCCGGGGGCGTACCCGAATGTCACTATTATAGCAAAAACAGATAAAGTGTCAACAAAAAGAGCCTATGCCTCTTCGCCCTGCGTCAACCACTTGCAGCACAGCAGCGCACCGCCGCCCAGTGCCAGCGAGAACAGCAGAGAAAGCAGGGAGATGAAAAAGATCAGTTCGCTCAGCGCGATCACGATAGCTGGCACAAACCAAAATTTGCACACCAAAGCCTTCATCTGCGGCACATAAGGAGTCTCCATCACCAGTACCGCAAACAGCAGCAGCCTTTTCATAACCGAACTTTTTCACATTGTTTTCTATTGTTTTCTTCCTCTTTCAACAAAATCACAGCTTTTCCAGCAGTGCTACAGCGTGCGCTGCCATACCGGAGCCGTCACCGGTGAAGCCCAGATGCTCCTCCGTGGTGGCCTTTACACCCACCTGCTCCACCTCGATACCCAGTGCGGCTGCCAGATTCTGCCGCATTTCCAGGCGATACGGAGCGATTTTCGGCGCCTGCGCAATCAGCGTGGCATCGATATTCACCACCTGCACACCCGCCTCATCCAGCTTTTTTGCCACCTGCTGCAGCAGATAGATACTGGAAATATTCAAAAATGCGGCATCATTGTCAGGGAACAGATTGCCGATATCCGGCAGACCTGCCGCGCCCAGCAGCGCATCCATCACCGCGTGGGTCAGCACATCCGCATCGGAGTGTCCCGCCAGTCCCTTTTCATAGGGGACCGTCACACCGCCCAAGATCAGAGGACGCCCCTCTGTCAGGCGATGCACATCATATCCGTGTCCGATCCGCAGTTTTGTCATAGCGTCCCTCTCTGTTTCAGTATCGCCTCAGCGATGGCAAGGTCAATGGGGGTGGTGATCTTGATGTTTTCGCGGTTGCCCTCCATCAGATACACCTGCTTGCCCAGCTGCTCCACAGCGGCGCAATCATCTGTCACCTCACCACCGGCGTTGACAACAGCCTGCAGTGCCGCTTTCAATATCTCCGCGCGGAATACCTGCGGCGTCTGCACTGCAAACAGTGTCTTACGGTCGGGCGTTCCTGTAATCAAGCCCGATTCATCCGCCACCTTGATGGTATCCGTCACCGGGATTGCAGGTGCCGCGGCATAGGTCTTGCAGGCATAGCGAATCACCTGATCAAATTCCGCCGGAATCACCAGCGGACGGGCGCCATCGTGTACGGCGATCAGCTTGGACTTGGGGTTTGTTTCCAGTGCCGCCGCCAAAACCGATTCCGTACGAGTCGCGCCGCCGCACACCACGCGCACACGCTTGTGAAGCTGCGCGCTGCTGCACAGCTCCGCCACCTCTTCCAGCATCTCTTTCTGGGCGGCAACGATGATCTCATCCACCAGTTCCGCCTGATCGATCGCCTGCAAGGTACGCACCAACACCGGCACCCCGTCCAGCTCCATAAACAGCTTATTCTCCCCTCCCATACGGGCGGAGGTTCCTGCTGCCGGTACGACGACCGAGCACATCGGGCGCATACCGTCCTGAATTTTCAGCACTTTATCGAAAAAAGTCATTTTAACTTACTCCTGCCATCATGGTCTCGTTGACCCGGCGCTCCGCATCCTGATAGACACTTCCCTGCACCAACACGATCTCCGAGATCAGGATCTGCTTGGCCGTGTGCAGCATCTTACGCTCACCGTTGGACAACCCCCGCTGGGCATCACGCCACATCAAGCCTTTAATGACCCGTGCCACCTCCAGCAGATCGCCGCTCTTGATGCGTGCCATATTCTCGCGGTAGCGGTGATTCCAGTTAGCATTCATCTCCACATCCAGCTCCGGAATCGCCTGCAGCACCGTTTCGATCTGTGCATCAGAGGATAATTCGCGCACACCAATAACCCCACAGTTCTCCGTGGGGATCTTCAGTACCAAGCCGCCGACGGGCATACGAAATACATAGTATGTCGCACGCTTTCCTGCCAGCCGCTCCTCCGTGATCGCCTCAATGATGCCTGCCCCGTGCATAGGGTGCACCACCTTATCGCCGATCAGATACATACGCGTTTCCTCCTCTCTTCTCCGCTCAAGAGTATAAGACAACACAGCTTTATTATAGTAAAAGTTTATCCGCTTTTCAAGGAAAACACGCACTTTTTGCTAAATTTTTCTATTTCCGGTTGGCATTTCCGCTATGTTTCGTTTCTTTTCCACTAAAAGAACGGCAGAGGGTTCACCTCTGCCGTTGCATATCGCTTTCTTAAAATGTCAGACGCATCTGATACCACACCACACCGCCGTGATTGGACTCAGAAACCCCTTCGCTGACAAAGCCCAGCTTGGCATAATAGTGCACCAGCTTATCCTTGCACGTCAGCACAAGTCCTTTGCGTCCCTGCTCTTTTGCATCGGCGATGACTTGGCGCAGCACCTGCTCTGCCAATCCACGGCGACGATAAGACGGGATCGTATTGACGCCGAAAATCATCTGCCACGCGCCGTTTTCATCGTGCATTGCGGCATTTTCGTACATTTCATCGCACAGATCTGCAATATCGGTCACCATACCGTTGACAAAGCTGATCAGCTTGTCCCCATCAAACAGCAGCCAGAAATGGTCGGGATATACACTCAACCGCGCGCGAAAGGATTCCTCCGTAGCAGCTTCCGCCGCAGGAAAACACTCTGCCTCCACAGCAGTAACGGCAGCCAAATCCTCCATCGTTGCTTTTCTGATCTCCATAATCACACTCCTTATTAGTGAAAAGACCCGGCGCCTATGCGCCGGGTCTTCAAGTCAACTGAAATTATTCAGCATCCTCTTCCACGTCCTCTTCCACTTCCTCAGCGGCGGGAGCCAGCAGAGCGCGGATGGACAGGGAGATCTTCTGCTTCTCTTCATCGATAGCAGTGATCTTGGCATCGACCATCTGACCCTCGGACAGAACGTCACCGGGCTTCTCGATGCGGCGATCAGCGATCTGGGAGATGTGGATCAGACCATCCACACCGGGAACGACCTCAGCGAATGCACCGAAGGTCATCAGCTTCACGATGCGCACGGAAGCGACATCGCCGACCTGATAGGTCTCCATAAACTTCTCCCAAGGATTGCTGGAGCGATCCTTCACACCCAGAGAGATCTTGCGCTTCTCAGCGTCGAAGGAGATGACATACACATCCAGAGTGTCGCCCACAGAAACCACCTCAGCGGGGTTCTTGATGCGGGACCAGGACAGCTCGGAGATATGTACCATACCATCCACACCGCCGATATCGACGAATACACCGTAGGAAGTCATGGACTTCACGGTACCGGTGTAACGCTTGCCTTCCTCGATGCTGTTCCAGATCTCAGCCTGGGCAGCCTGACGAGCCTCGTATGCCACGGCACGGATAGAACCGACCACACGGCGACGGGCACGGTTGACCTCGGTGATGCGCAGGGAAACAGTCTCACCGATCATGGTGCTCAGCTCAGCACCGCGGGGCAGACCGCTCTGAGAAGCGGGAACGAACACGCGCACGCCCTTGACGTTGACGACGATACCGCCCTTGTTCTCTTCGGTGACCTTACCCTCGAGGATGTCCTTGTTCTCCTTGGCATTCTCGATGTCTTCCCAAACCTTAACAGCGTCCAGACGCTTCTTGGACAGCATTGCATAGCCTTCCACATCGTTGACGCGGATGATGTAGGTCTCGATCTCATCGCCGACCTTCACCACGTCCTCGGGCTTCACGCTGGGATCAGCGGACAGCTCATCCACGGCAATATAGCCAGCCTGCTTGCAGCCCAGATCGACCTGAACCTCGGTAGGACCGACAGCCGTAACGATACCGGTTACCTTCTCTCCTGTATTTAAAGTCTTAAAAGATTTTTCCAGCATTTCTTCGAAGCTCTCTTCAATAGCTTCCATGGTCTTGATTTCTTCGCTCATCGTTGTATATACCTCCTTAATGATGCCCGCCGGGGTGGACGCGCCGGCCGTAAGACCCGCCACAGAACATCCATTAAGAAAGTCCGATGAGAGATCCTCAGCCCGTTCGATCTGAACGACTTTCGGGCATCTCTCGCTGCAAATTTCCGTCAAATGTTTGGTGTTGGCACTCTTGCGATCTCCGACCACGACCATTGCGTCAACCTGACCTGCCAATTCGGCAGCTTCAGACTGGCGCTTGTGCGTAGCATTGCATATTGTATCAAATAATTTCGCGTTTGTACACTCTTTTTTTAATATTTCTTCAGAACTTTCCCAAATTGAACGAATTAAGGTGGTCTGAGCCACCGCAATCATAGGAAAATTGCGTCTTTCCGGCTCTTCATCCAGCCATTTTCGCAGTTCTTCCGGTCCGTCAAGGATCACCGCCTTGTCCGACCAGCTGGCGACGCCCATCACTTCGGGGTGATGCAGCTCACCAATGATCAGCGGAATGCGCCCCTCTTCCCCTGCTTTTGCCACCAGTTGCTGGATGCGCAGCACATTGGGGCAGGTCGCATTGATGCAGGGCGCGCCGATACTCTCCAGATAGTCGATGACCTCTTTTTTCTCGCCGTGGGAGCGGATGATCACCGTCTCACCGGGCTGCACCGCCTGCACACTGTCCACCTGCCGCGCACCCAGTTTCTCCAGCTCCGCCACCACATTGGCGTTGTGGATAATGCTGCCCAGCATCACACAGCCGCCCTTTTCACGGGCAGTCTGCTCTGCCAGCTTGACGGCGCGTTCCACGCCGTAACAAAAGCCGGCGCTCTTTGCAAGCTTTACCTTCATTCCGTTTCTCCCAGCTCATAGATCTGCCGCATAATTTCATCGGCGTTGGCCTGATACTCCTCTGCCGTACCCTTGCGGCCGGTATACATCGGCTCATAGGGGCGCCCGAAAATGATCCGCGTTTTACGAAACAGCTTCTTTTTCCGGTCAATGTACATCGGCATCAGCTTCACACCCGAGCGAATGGCGATCATAGCGGCGCCGCCCTTGACCTCCACCTTCTCCCCCTCCTTCACACGGGTGCCCTCGGGGAAGATCAGCAGATTGTAGCCCTCACGCAGGCTGCGGATCGCCGTTTTGATGGCATTGATATCGGAGTTGCCTCGATCGACACCAAAAGCGCCCATCTTTCGGATGAACCAGCCCACTACCGGCACCTTCATCAGCTGCTGCTTGGCCATGATCCGCAGGGGAAACTCTGAACGCTGTGCGCAGACCACCATCAGCGGATCCAGTGCGTTACTGTGATTACCGCACAGCACCACCGGCTCTTGGGGGAAATGCTCCAGTCCCCGCACATCCAGCGGAAACAGCAGCATAAAGATGGGTCCGACAATACGGCGGATCCAGTAATAGAAGCGATTCTTCACTTCTTTCATGCTCCCACTCTCCCCTTGATGACCTCCAGCAGCTTCAGCTTGCTCTCATCAAACGTCAGCTCGCTGGTATCCACCAACACGGCATCCTCCGCCTGACGCAGGGGCGCTGCGGCGCGGTGGCTGTCGTTCCAGTCGCGCTGCTGAATATCGCGCAGGACCTCCTCAAAAGGCGTGGGCGTGCCGCGCTCCTCCAGCTCCTTGGCGCGGCGCTGTGCACGGATCTCCGCCGCCGCAGTCAAAAAGATCTTCACATCTGCCTCCGGCAGCACCACCGTACCGATGTCGCGCCCGTCCATAATGACGCTGCTTCTGCGAGCCAGCTCACGCTGCATCTCCAGCAAAAACTCTCGCACCTCGGGGATAGCGGACACAGCAGATGCGTACATGGAGATCTGGGGCAGGCGGATCTGCGTGCTCACATCCTCACCGTTGAGATACATTCTCTGCAGTCCGTCATCGCCGTAACGCATCTGGATATCCAGCTCGGGCAGGATGGCGATCACCGCCGGTGCATCCTTGGGATCGATTTCCTTGCAAAACACATAGTAACCGATGGTACGGTAGATCGCACCGGTATCCACATACACGATGCCCAGCTCTGCCGCCACTGCCTTGGACAAGGTGCTCTTGCCGGCACCGGAAGGTCCATCTACTGCCACGGAAAAAATCTTCTTACTCATCATCATTCACCCTCTGTTTCAGCGGCGGAAATGCCTGCCTGCCGCCCGGTTGCCCAAGCGATCTGCAGATTGAATCCGCCGGTATATGCATCTACATCCAAAATTTCACCTGCCAGATAAAGACCCGGCACTTTTTTCGACTCCATCGTCGACGGCTGCACCTCGCTGACCTTGATGCCGCCGGAGGTAACGATCGCCTCCCGCACAGGCCGCGGCCCGGTGACAGATATGGCAAACTTCTTCAAAAGCTCCACCAATGCGCGGCGCTGCTCCCTCGTTACGGAGTGAGCCTTCAAGCCTTCCGGCCATGCCAACTTTTCCAGTACCACCGCCACCATACTGTGGGGCACCAAGCCTGCCACGATTTTCTCGGCGTCGCGGTTGCTCTGCTCGGCGATATCCCGCAGGATCCGCGCCTCCAGCTTCTGCTCATCCAGCGCAGGCTTGAGGTCGATCACCAGCCGATAGGTATCCTTGTCCCAGTTGCGCAGATGGGCACTGGCAGACAGCACCAGCGGACCGGACACGCCGAAATGGGTAAACAGCATCTCGCCAAACTCACGAAACACTGCCTTGTTTTTCTTATTCAGTACCGTCAGCTCCACATTTTTCAGCGCCAGCCCCTGCATCTTGCCGCAGCAGACATCATTGCTCTCCAACGGCACCAGTGAGCCTACCGGCTCAATGACGGTGTGCCTCAGTTCCTGCGCCATACGGTAGCCGTCACCGGTACTGCCTGTCCCGGGATAGGACATACCTCCGGTGGCAAGGATCACCGCCTGCGCCGCGTAGCGCTGTTTCTCACCGCACACGGCTTGTACACCGCGCTCATCCGCCTCGATGTAAACAGCACGGTCACGCTCCCATCGCACGCGCAGCTTGTTCAGCCGCCGCTTCAGCGCATCGGAAATGTCAAATGCGCTGTCGGACTGAGGAAACACGCGGTTGCCTCGCTCCGTTTTCAGCGGCACGCCCAGCGCCTCAAAAAAAGCCATCGTGTCCTGACTGCTGAAGCGGGAAAATGCACTGTACAAAAACCGACCGTTACGCGGCACATTGGCCAGCAGCTCCTCCATAGAGCAGTTGTTGGTCACATTGCACCGCCCCTTGCCGGTGATATTCAGTTTCTTGCCCAACCGCTCGTTGGGCTCCAGCAGCGTCACCACAGCGCCGTTTTCCGCCGCAGAGATGGCTGCCATCATACCGGCAGCACCGCCGCCGATCACCACTACACTCTTACTCATCTTCCGTCTTTCCAAATATACTGTAAGCCGACCAGATTCGCTCCATTTCAGCGAATGTGCCGGAAACTTCCTCGTTTTTCTGCTGTCCAACCGCCACGATCAGTGCGTTGAGCAGGCTCAAGGGTGTGGCCATAGAGTCCACAAAAGAGATCATATCACTGCGCACCAGAAGCGAAGCATTTGCCGCCTTATAAAGCGGCGACATCTTGCTATCTGTAATGGCGATCACCTGCGCGCCGCGGCTCTTGGCAAACTCCACCGCGTTCACCGCCAGAGTGGAGTAACGCGGAAAGCTGATACCCACCAGCACGTCGCCCTCACCGATCCGCACCAGCTGTTCAAACGTGCCGCCCGTATCGGAGGGCTGCACCAGCGTTACATTGGGGAAAATCAAATGGAAATAGAAATGCAGATAGCCTGCCAGATAGGCAGAGGAGCGCACGCCCAGCAGATAGATGTTCTTCGCCTGCAGCAGCATATCCACTATCTTGGCAAACTCCTGCCGATCCACTTCTTCAATAGCGGTGTGAATACTGGCCATATCCCGCTGCATCACGCTACCCAGAATATCGTCGGTCATCTGGTCGCGGGACACCTGAATGCGCTGGATAGAGGTCAAGCGGCCGCGCAGCATCTGCTGCAGCGCCTTTTGCATTTGAGGATAACCCTCATAGCCCAGCTCTGCGGCAAAGCGCACCATTGTGGACTCGCTGACCTGCGCCTTCTGCGCCAGTTTTGCCGCCGTCATAAAGGCAGCCTTGTCATAGTTATCCAGAATATATTGCGCGATCCGCTTCTGTCCCTTGGAGAAGGTCGCCATATCGGCCTGGATCGTATGTAATATGTTCTTCGTCACTTTCCTTCGCCTTCCTTCAACGACCGCACTTCCTGCGCGGTCAGATAGCGCCATTGTCCCGCCTTCAGATCTCCCAGCATCAGCGTATGCTCAGCAATGCGCTGCAGACGCAGCACCTCCAAACCGCACTGACGGCACATACGGCGGATCTGGCGGTTTTTTCCCTCGTGGATCACCACCTGCAGCAGCGCATTCTTTTCGCCGCGCCGCAGCTCCGTCACCTGCGCGGGTCGGATCGGCTCACCTTCCACATCCCGCAGCGCCGCAAGCCGCTGTGCCGCGCCATCCAGTGCGCCCTGCACCGTCACGCGGTAGACCTTATCCACCTCGCCCTTGGGGTGGATCAGCTGCTGGATCAGCGCACCGTCATTGGTAAACAGCAGCAAGCCCTCCGACTCTTTATCCAGCCGACCCACGGGCAGCACACGGGCGCCGCAGCCGCTCACCAGCTCCGCCGCCGTTTTGCGTCCCAGCTCGTCGGACATAGTGGTCACATAGCCGCGGGGCTTATTGAGCATCACATACACTTCCTTGGGAGGCGCTGCAGACAGTGCCTTTCCATCCACCTCGATGGTGTCGTACTCCAGATCCGCGCTGTCGCCCAGCTGCGCCGTCTGTCCGTTGACGGACACGCGCCCGTCGCGCAGCAATTCCTCCGCGGCACGGCGCGAGCAGAGTCCCGCGCGGGCTATGATCTTTTGCAGTCGCTCCGTCACGTTGCTCCTCCACTTCTCCGCTGCGCCAGCGTTTCAAATCCAAATTCATACAGCGCCTTGTGATCCGCCCAGTCGTTTCCGTCCTGCAGCGTGACCGCCACCAGCGTGCATCCATCCCGCCGCACACAGCTCACCAAGGTGCGCCCTGCGGCCATTGTATAACCCGTCTTCATGCCGATACAGCCATCCAATTCCCGCAAAAGGCGGTTATGATTGCTCATTGTTCGTCCGCCGATGCTTACTTGAATTGTGGAACAAATCCGCGTGAAAATCGGGTTATTGACAGCATATGCCGCCAATTTTGCCATATCCTGCGCTGTTGAATAGTGCTGCTCGTGATCCAGTCCGTTGGGATTGGCAAAGGAGGTGTTCTCCATCCCCAGCGCCTGCGCCTTGCGGTTCATCGCCTCCACAAAGGCATCCACACTGCCGCAGCAGGCATCCGCCAGCACCAGCGCCGCATCGTTGCCGCTGCACAGCAGCAAGCCGTACAGCAACTCCTCCACAGTGATCTCCTCACCGGGTGAAAGGTACATAGAGGAACCTTCCACCATATGCTCCTGCCCCACCACGACCGTATCACGCAGAGAGGCGCATTCCAACGCCACCAGCGCCGTCATAATTTTGGTAGTGCTGGCAATCAGCATCTGCCGATCCCCGTTTTTCTCATACAGGATCTCCCCCGTATCGGCATCCATCAAAATCGCTGCTGTGGCAGAGGTTGGCACAGCTTGCCCATAGCAGGTCACCGCACTGCCCAACAGCACCGCGGCACAAAGCCCTATCAACAGCCATCGTTTATACAAATCGAATCACCCTTTATCGCTTGGTGACTCTATTGTATTCGTTTAAAACTCAGTATTTGCTTTCTTTTTGTCAATATAGTTTTCCACACGATCCATAACCTGCGGAACCATTTCGATCACGCGGTCAGCCGTGGTCATGGCAGGCAGCGCCACCGGCAGCACGCGGGTCACGCCATCCTTCACCACCAGAAATGCCACCGGCTCCACACGGACGCCGGCAGTAGTCGCGCCGCCAAAGTGATCCTTGCCGGTCTGCTTGCCATAGTCACCGCCGCCGCAGCCAAAACCAAAGCTCAAACGGGAAACGGGGATCAGCGTAACGCCGTCAGCCGTAACGATGGGCTCACCGATAATGGTGTTGGAGTCCACCATCTCGCGGATCTTGCTCATGGAAGCGTCCATCATTTCATGCAGGGAATTCTTCTTCTCGTTCTTGTCCATGGTATGCATCCTTTCCTATCTCAAACTTGTTCTGTATTGTCCGTAGTTGTTTTCTTTTCCGCAACCGGTGCAGGTTGCTTTTTCTGCCACTGCAGATACCATTTCAGCGCAGGAATACCGAAGGTCAGCGCAATCACAAGTAAGTCGATCACGCGGAAGCGGACACCCACTTCTCCTTCAGCATATGTGGAAAAGCTGTTATAATCCACGCCTAAATGGATATGGGGATTGGGGATGTGGATCAGCTCCTCCAACGGGGGCATCACCGTCCACATAGCGCTGCTTGCCCAGCCGTACAGCTCCGCCACACGGGCAGGGTCATCGCCGCCAAAGATCACGCTCACATGCAGCGGCTCCACGCGCATCCGCTTCCGGATCTTCCCCAGTGTCTTTTTCAGCGCCTCAAAGAGGATAGGGAACGCCTCGCGCACATCTTCAAATTTGATTTTCGGCTTTGGTTTCTCCGCTTTTTCCTCTTTTTTCGTCTTTTCTTTGGACTTTTTTTCCTTTTCCGGTTTGGGAAGGATTTGGATCGGAACGGGGCCGATCTTGGCCACCACCCGCAGTTCCTGACCAAACGCCGCCTGCACGCTGACACGCAGCAGCAGTACCGTCGCCAGCAGCACCAGTACGATGCCCAGGATCCACAGAGCGATCATTTATTCTTCCCTCCTTCTTGATTATTCAGCCGCGATCTCCTCCGGGATCGTGCCGTCCTCGCCGATACGCAGCTGACCGTCCGCCTCCAGACCGGGCATCTCCGGCAGATCCTCCAGCGAATCCAGATGGAACGCACGCAAAAACGCCTTGGTGGTGCGGTACAGACGGGGGCGACCCGGCACCTGCAGCCGTCCGCACTCCTCGATCAGGTTGCGATCCAGCAGCAGACCCACCGTATAAGAGCTGTCTACGCCGCGGATCTGATCCACATAGGCGCGGGTGGTGGGCTGATAATATGCGATGATGGTCAGCACCTCCAGCGCTGGCTGGCTCAGCTTGGCAGGCTTGCGGATCTCGAATGCCTTGCGGATCATATCGGCGTATTCCGGAGCCGAGCACAGCTGCCACGTATCGTCCATCCGGATCAAACGGATGCCGCGGCGTTCAAAGCTGTAGTAGTCCGCCAGCTTCTGCAGCACCAGCTCCACCGTATTGCGATCCATATCCATTGCCACGCAGATGCGATCTACCGCCACCGGCTCACCGGAGGCGAACAGAATGCCTTCAATAGCAGCCTCAATTTCTTTCATTTCCAGATTTTCCATCTGTTAGTTCCTCACTTCGTTATCAGGCTCATCACTTTCCCAAGTGACGGTGCAATCCGTGCTGGATCCTGCCAGCCGGATCATTCGGTTGCGGCACAGCTCAAGCACCGCCATGAAGGTGGCTACCAGCTCGCCACGGCTCTTACTGCCACGGAACAGCAGCAAGAATCGGGTAATACCGCCGGTCTTCAGCCGTTCAAGGATCTCCTTGGACTTCTTCTCCACAGAGTAGGGCTCACGCTTGACGATCTCCTCAAACGCCTGCGTTGGCACGATGGCAGCCTGTCCCTGCCGGTCCAGCACCTCCTGCATAGCAATAATCAGATCACCCGGCTCCTGATCGTACTCATAGATCTTGCCCCGCTCCATCGGTTCGGGATTGCGGGTCAGCACATTGCGGCCAAACTCGCTCATAGGTCCCATCCGCTCCGTCAGCTGCTTGATCTTCAGATAGGTCTCGCCGTTTCTGCGCTCCTCCAAAGACTTGATCAGCGCATCCATTTCGTTCTGCGCCTCTTCATCCTCGATGGACAGCAGCATACGGGTCTTGATGTACATCAGGTGCGCCGCCATTGTGATAAACTCACTGGCCACCTCCAGATCCATCTGCTGGCGCTTCTCCAGATATTCCAGATATTGGTCTAAAATCAGCGCAATGGGGATATCCTGTATTTCGATCTTATTCTTACTCAGCAGAAAAAGGATCAGATCCAGCGGGCCTTCGAAGTCCTCCATCACCTCGCTGGTTTTCGTCTGTACCACTTTTTCCAGTTTAAAGATGGGATTATCCAATGTAAAACACCTCAAATGCCGACAATCCGGCAGAATATTGAAAAGACAAAATAGATGGCATTGCTCAGCCAGTCGCCGCCGATATCCGACAGCACCAGCACCCAAAGCAGCAGCATACCGTAACGCTCATACCGCAGTACAAACCGATATTGCCGATCCGGCAGCAGCGCAAACAGTATCTTTGAGCCGTCCAGCGGTGGGATGGGGATCAGGTTGAACAGACCCAAGCCGATGGAAAGTATCGCCGTTTCCAGCAGAAACAGCATCCCATCGCCGATATAGGACAGCTCCGGATGCCACATCAGGCGCACCGTCAGCAACAGCACCAGTGCCAGCACAAAGTTGGACACCGGACCTGCCAGCGCCGTCAGCGCCATACCCTGCTTGGGTTTTTTGAAATAGTTTGGATTCACCGGCACCGGTTTTGCCCAGCCAAAGCCCGCAATGACCATCGCCGCCAGACCGAACCAGTCGATATGCCGCAGCGGATTCAGACTCAGCCGATGCTGCCGCTTCGCCGTGGGATCGCCCAGCGCATACGCCGCCAGACCGTGGCACGTTTCGTGTACCGTCAAACACAAAAACACAGAAACCAACCGCAAAAAGAGATCTTTCATCGCGCCCAGATCCAGCGCGTTCCATAGGTTGGTCAGGTAGTTCATTTGCGTTCTCCCATCAGGTCATAGTGATCCAATTTATAAAAAGTATTATACCAAAGAATATCCCCCAACACAAGGAAAATTAACCACCCGCACCGAAGTTAACAACAGATGACAAATGCATCAGGATTGTTACAGTTTTGTATCCGTTTTTGTCATTGAGTTGTATTGGTTTTGTAACGATGCATACCGCAAGCTGTGGTATAGTATAGTTACAAAGAAAGCTAACCCATTTTATCTGACAGAAAGGAGATCACCGATGAAACTTATGGAAAAGCTGTCTGCCGCCATCGTTACCCTCGTTGCTCTTTGCCTGCTGTGTGCCGTGGCTGCGTTCTTCCTACCCACCGTACACGGAACGATCCTCTCCTGTCTGGCCATCGCACTGGGCACGGTAGTTGCCGTGCTGTGCATCGTTGGTATGGTTTCCCTCCACAGCCACAGCGGAGCTGCGGCATAAGACATACAAAATAGGAAAGCGACGCCGACGGCGTCGCTTTTTTACGAAAAAAAGAACGGCTGATTTTCATCAGCCGTTCTTTTCAATCAAAGTTGTAAGCGTTGATTACTTCACCATCTTGGCGATCTCTTCTGCGAAGTTCTCTTCCTTCTTCTCGATGCCCTCGCCCTTCTCGAAACGAACGGCGTTGATGAACTTCACGGTGCCGCCCAGCTTCTTGGCAGCATCAGCGATGTAGCCCTCGACGGAGCCGGTGAACAGGTCGCCGCGGACGAACTCCATCTGCAGCAGGCAGTTCTCGGAATAGAACTTGTTCAGCTTGCCCATGACGATCTTTTCCTTGACCTGAGCGGGCTTGGAAGCCATCTTGGGATCGTTGTCCATCTGAACCAGCATGATGTGCTTCTCGGTCTCCAGAACATCCTCGGTGACCTGGGACTTATCCCAGAAACGGGGATTCAGAGCGGCGATCTGCATAGCGACATTACGGCCGATCTCGGTAGCGTCAACACCCTCGACCTCCATATTCACCAGCACGCCGATCTTGCCGCCGGCATGGATGTAAGCGGCGGAAGTACCGGTAGCGAAGCGCTCGAAACGACGAACCTTGATGTTCTCGCCGATGGTCAGGACCATCTCCTGCTGCATCTGCAGCACGGTCAGATCGCTGCCCTCATAGGTGCAAGCCATCAGAGCATCCAGATCAGCGGGAGCATTCTTAGCCACGGTAGCAGCCACGCCCTTAACGAAGGCCTGGAACTTCTCGTTCTTACCAACGAAGTCGGTCTCAGCATTGACCTCAACGACAACGCCCACGCCGTCCACGACGGCAGCATAAGCCATACCTTCGGCAGCAATGCGGCCGGCCTTCTTGGCGGAAGCAGCCATGCCCTTCTCGCGCAGCCACTCAACAGCCTTGTCCATATTACCGTCGCACTCAGTCAGGGCCTTCTTGCAGTCCATCATACCAACGCCGGTCATCTCACGCAGGGTCTTCACATCAACAGCGGTAAAAGCCATTTTCTTATCCTCCAGTAAATAATTAGATAAATCGGGGCAGGGCAACATACCCTGCCCCGTGGTTTACGCGGTTATTATCCGGTTTAATTACTCAGCAGCCTCGACAGCCTCGTTCTGCTCACCCTGACGGCCCTCGATCATAGCGTTAGCCATGACGGAAGCGATCAGCTTGATAGCGCGGATAGCGTCGTCGTTGCCGGGGATGGGATAATCGATCTCATCGGGATCGCAGTTGGTGTCGGCAATAGCCACAACGGGGATACCCAGACGGTGAGCCTCAGCGATAGCGTTGCGCTCCTTGCGGGTGTCAACGATGAACAGAGCGCCGGGCAGCTTCTTCATTTCCTTCACGCCGCCCAGATACTTCTCCAGCTTCTCGATCTCGCCCAGGTGCTTGATAACTTCCTTCTTGGGCAGCATATCGAAGGTGCCGTCAGCCTGCATGGTCTTCAGCTGGTTCAGACGATCGATACGGGTGCGCATGGTCTTGAAGTTGGTCATCATACCGCCCAGCCAACGAGCGTTGACATAGTACATGTTGCAGCGCAGGGCCTCATCCTTGATGGCCTCCTGAGCCTGCTTCTTGGTACCAACGAACAGCAGGGACTGGCCGTTCTCGGACAGCTGACGGACGAAGCTATAAGCCTCTTCCAGCTTCTTCACGGTCTTCTGCAGGTCGATGATGTAGATACCGTTACGCTCGGTGTAGATGTAGGGAGCCATCTTGGGGTTCCAGCGACGAGTCTGGTGACCGAAGTGGACGCCTGCTTCCAGCAGGGCTTTCATGGATACGACATTCTGTGCCATTTTTGGTTTTTCTCCTTTGATTTTAGTTTTTTACCTCCAGTTTTTTCCTCCCCCCGGCCAACCCGATGGGCACCGACCGAGAGTCTAAAACTGTGCGGAATGCTGAAATATAATACCACAGTCCCTACTTGAATGCAAGACAAATTTTCACTTTTTTCATAGAAATTTCCCTGCTTTTTTCGTCATTTTCGTCACTCATCCGTTCCAGCGCCGCTTTTTCCGCTCCACACCCTCATTTCTCCGCTGAAAGGGTTTGTCGATGAGGATAATATCACTGCCAAAGCGCTGGATACACTCCCACGGGATATAGTAATCCTCCCCCCTTCCGAACAGCCCGAAGAAGCGGCACGGGCCAAACACGATGATCCCCTTCACCGCCCCCTCCGGAATGCTGATCTCCACATCCCCCACATAACCAAGGCGGCAGCCGTCACAGATGTTGATGACCTCCTTGTGCCGCAGCGTTGTAAAACGATCCACCATAATACTCCACCTCAGCATCAGCCTATGTGCAGCGCAGCGCGTCCTATGCGGAAATTTCAAAAATATGCGAAAAGAATTTCTTCTCGCCTTGCAAGGAGAATTTTCTTGTGCTATATTTGTTCTCGATAACTGTATCTTGAGGGGAAAAAAGTTATGAAGAAACCGCAAACCGATGTAGCATACGATTATATTAAGCAGCAGATCTCGTCCAAGTTCTATTTCCCCGGCTGCCGCCTGGTGGAGGAGGATCTGGTGCGTGACACCGGCGTCAGCCGCACCTCTGTCCGTGCTGCGCTGTCCCGTCTGCGCTATGAGGGCATCGTGGAGGGTACGCCCAACCGCGGTATGATGATCAAGCGCTTCCGCCGCGAGGACATCATCAACGCCTTCCAGATCCGTCAAACGCTGGAGACCGGTGCCTTTGAGCTGGCGGTACGCCACATCACGCCGGAGGCTATCGCCCGTATGCGGCAGGCAAACCGCCAGATGGAGCGGCTGATGGAAAACTTCTCCATCAGCGAATTCGTCAAATACAACCGCGACTTCCACTGGGAGATCGCACTGGCCGCCCACAACGAGTACTACGAAAAGTATCTTGACGAGATCCTCAGTACGTTGAATGTGTGCATTCTGTTCTATAATAACACCATCGAAGATCGCCGCAGCGTGATGCTGCACAATGAGATCCTTCGGGCACTGGAGACCAAGGATGTAGGGCTCGGCAAGCAGGCGATCATCGCCGACAATCAATGCGCTATCGACGACTTCACCTTCCCCCCTGCCATTCATATCTGAACCACAAGAAACCGACACCTGCTGCAAAGCAAGTGCCGGTTTCTTATCGTTAGGAGAGTAACTCAGTCATTCCAATCGGGATAGTATTTGTCCCAGCCGGTGCGGCTCTGTGCCGTAGGAGGCGTGCTGGAGAACACACGGTCCACAACGATATCCACCAGAGTGGGACCGTCATGAGCGAATGCTGCCTCCAGAGCCGGACGGATGTCCTCCGGCTTCTCCACGCGGAAAGACTTCACATGGAAGCCCTCTGCGATCTGGGCATAGTTGGGAACATAGATCTGGCCGTCATCATACTTGAACTCCGTCAGGATGGAGCGGTTCTCGAAGTACTGACGCTGCAGACCCCAGACCGTACCGTAAGAGGAGTTGTTGACGATGACCCAGGTGATGGGCAGATTGTACTCTGCCGCAGTAGCCAGCATACTGCTGTGGATCAGGAAGCCGCCGTCGCCTTCCACGGAAACCACCTTGCGCTCGGGGTCACCCACCGCAAAGCCCAGAGCCTGAGCCAGCGTAGTGCCGATCAGACCCATACCGTAGCCGTAGTAAGCGCTCTTGGCCTTATCGTGGCAGTAGTAGTTACGTGCGCAGATGGCTGCACCGACCTGCACGCCGTCCTTGGGGAAGACATCCTCCAGCTCCTTGACGAAGCGGAAGGGATTGATGGGCACGCTGTCGCTGTTGCGCCAGTCAGCCATTTCCTCAAAGTAGGCAGCCTTGCCGGCAGCAACGGCTTCCTTGGTGCCGCGGCTGAAGGTCTTGCCGCTGGCCTTGATGATCTCCACCAGCTCGCGCAGAACTTCCTTGGGATCGCCGTGGATACCCACCTCGGTGGGATAGATCTTGCCGATCTCGCGGGGATCGATATGCACGTGGATAATCTTGGTCTTTTCCACGTTGTAAGTATTGCCGATCTCCCAGGCACCGGTCTCATCCTCGTCAAAGCGGTTGCCAACGGTGATGATCACATCGGAATTCCAGGAAGCCTCGTTGGCATACTTGTTGCCCCAACCGCCAACGCGACCTGCGTAGTAAGGATCGTTGCCGCCGATAATGCCCTGGCCCATGTAGGCAGTACCTACCGGCATATCCAGCAGTTCAGCCAGTTCCTTCACTTCGTCACAAGCATCGGAGACCACTGCACCCACGCCGCAGACGATCATGGGGTGCTCGGCACCCATCAGCAGCTGCGCAGCGCGCTCCACAGCAGCGCGGCTGCCGCGGGGACGGTCGATCACAGCGTGCTTCTTCAGATTGTAATCGCGGTTCAGAATCTCTTCGGAGATCTGACGGCTCTGCACATCCACGGGAACGTTCACCAGCACCACACCGGTGCGGCCGCTCATAGCGGTGGTGTAGGCTCTGGCGATGGTCAGGGGGATCTGCTCGGGAGAGACAACGTTGAACACGCGCTTGGCAAAGCCGCGGTACAGCACAGTCTGATCGTCATCAGCGAAGATGTCCAGTTCTTCCTCTGCGCCGTAGCCCCACTGTGCAGTGGGAATATCGCCGCAGACGACCAGCAGAGCGCTGTTTTCCATCGCCTGCTCCACCAGACCGGGGATCGCCTGCATCATACCGGGGCCGTTGGTCACCAGCAGCACGCCGGGCTTACCGGTGGCCTTAAAGTAACCGCCGGCAGCAGCAGCACCCACAGACTCATCATGAATGATGTAGCCCTTGATGCCATAGGCATCATCCGCCTTGTACAGACCGTCACAAAGACCCATGCAGCCGTGACCGCCCATACCAAATACATGCTTCACATCCAGCTCCGACAGGCTCTTCATCAGCAGGTCGGCGCCTTTGTAATTACTCATAGGGGAATCCTCCTAATCAGATAATGCGATTTCGTGCTTCAAAGCAGCACAACAGATAATTAGCCCAGAATCAGACCGGCAACAATGTACAGAACAACAGCAGCAACAGCGCTGATCAGCGCATAGGGCAGCTGAGTGCGGAAGTGCTTGACGTTGTCGCAGCCGGAGAAGGCAGAAGCCATAACGGTGGAGTCGGAGATCATGGAGCAGTGGTCACCCATGATAGCACCGGACAGCTGAGCGGAAACCAGCAGGTACAGAGGAATACCGGTAGCAGCAGCCATAGGAACCACGATGGGGATCACGATGGCGAAGGTACCCCAGGAGCTGCCGGTAGAGAATGCCATGAGAGCCGCAGTGATGAACACCAGGCAGGGAACGATGAAGTTGGGCAGGTGAGCCGCAGTCAGAGCGGAGATGTAAGCGCCGATGCCCAGCTCGCCGCAAATGCCGCTCAGGCAGAATGCGAAGACCAGCAGCATAGCAACGGGAACCATCTCGCCGCAGCCCTTCAGGCACTGGCTGCAAGCTTCCTTAATGTTCATCTTGGCGAAAGCAACGCACAGCAGGATGGTCAGCACATTGCCGATAACCATGGAATAGAACACTGCAACGGAGGTGTCGCCGTTAGTGATGACACCCTTACCGGTGATCAGCAGAGCGCCGATAACGCTGGCAATGATGATCACGATGGGCAGAACCACCAGCAGAGGAGATGCCAGCTTCTCGTCAGCCAGCTTTTCCTCAACAACAGCCAGTTCCTTCTTGTAGTTCTCTTCAGCAGCCTTCATACCGCCGATGTTCCAGTTCTTGAACACCACGAACAGGCAGATGGCCAGAGCGATGATGCAGTAGAAGTTGACGGGGATAGCCTTGACCATGGTACCCATGGTGTCGGTGACGCCCAGAGTGGCCAGCAGGCCGATGATGTAAGCACCCCAGGAGTTCAGGGGCAGCAGTGCGCACATGGGGGATGCGGTGGAGTCGACCAGATAGGCCACCTTCTCACGGGAGTAGCCATACTTGTCAGACAGGGTCTTACCGATGGTAGCGGTAACAGCCTCGGAGGTGTACTGGTCAAAGAACAGAACCACGCCGATCAGCCAGGTCAGGAACTGAGCCTTGGCGGGAGTGGTCACCTTTGCCTTCTCGGTCAGCCACTTGATCAGGCCGTTAACAGCGCCGGAGACCTGCATCAGCTTGATCATACCGCCGATCAAAACGGCGAACAGAATGATCTTCATATTCCAGCCGCTGGCAGCAACGCCCATCAGCTTGTTGAAGGACATATCCAGACCGGTCAGGGGGTTACCGCCGGCCAGAATGATGCAGCCGCTGAAGATACCGGCAAACATACCGATGTAGATCTGCTTCGTCCACAGGCAGACGATGATGGTCAGAATAGTAGGAATCAGAATAATCCAAGAATCCATGATTTTCTCCTTTCACTTTTGAAACAGTCGTCTTGCTTACATTTTTCTTTTTGGGATCGATTTTTTATGTATTGCGGCAGATGGGCCGATCTGCCGAAAAACAACAGTTTTACCAGACCTTGATCAGCTCGTTGGGATCGGTCCATACACGATCCTGCTTCAGAGCAGTTTCCTTCAAGGTCAGCTTGCCGCCATAGCAGGTCATACCCTTGCGCAGCAGATGGTTGTCCTCCATCGCCTTCTTAAAGCCCTTGTCCGCGATCTGCAGCACATAAGGCAGGGTAGCGTTGGCCAGCGTTACGGAAGCGGTGCGGGAGAATGCGGAGGGGATATTGTCCACGCAGTAGTGCAGGATGCCCTCTTCGCGGTAGACGGGATCGTCGTGGGTGGTGCTGCGGCAGGTCTCGATAGCGCCTTCGTCGTCGCAGGCCACGTCGATGATCATTGCACCTTCCTTCATCATCTTCAGGTCCTCGCGGTAGACCAGATGATCCTTGCGGTGCTTGGGCCACAGAATGCAGTTGATCAGCACATCGGACTCACGCAGGCACTTCTCCAGATTGGCGCGGTTGGAGATCAGGAAGGACACATTGCCGGGCAGATACTTCTTGGACTCCAGCATGGCGTCCATATTCACATCCAGAATGCGGACCGTGTTGCCGAAGGCCGCTGCCAGCTCGGCTGCACCCAGACCGACATTGCCGCCGCCGATGATGCTGATCACGGGAGCATCCACACCGGCAACATTGGCCAGCAGCATACCGCTGCCGCCGTGTACGGACTGCGCATAGTGCAGAGCCGCCAGGAAGCCGCCCTTACCTGCCAGCTCACTCATAGGACGCAGCAGGGGGAAGCGCCCTTGTGCATCCTCCACATCCTCATAGGCAACAGCCGCCACACCGCTCTCCAGCAGCACGTCCGTTTCCTCGGGATGGGCGTTGGAGTGGATGTAAGTGACCAGAATCTTGTCCTTTGCCATCCACTTGTATTCTTGCGGGAACAGCTCTTTTACCTTATAATAGAGATCAGCCTCGCTCCACACAGTCTCCGCGTCAGCGATGATCGCGCCGGCCTCTGCGTATGCGGCATCGGAAAAACCGCTGCCCACGCCTGCGCCGGACTCTACATACACCGTGTGACCGTGACGGACCATTTCCATCACCGTTGCGGGCACTGCCGCCACACGGTACTCGTTGGGTTTGATTTCTTTCAGAACACCAATTTTCATCTGATATCAACCGTCCTTTTATCAAAATTGATTTCTGAGGCAGAGTATCGTATCCGCCTTTGATATACCACATTGTATACAGTTTACAAATAACTGTCAACATTAAACAATCACGCCTTGTTCATTTTTGGTAAAATGCACAAGAAATCGCCGTTGTTTTTCAAATTGTACACAATTTTGATTTTTATTCTTGACTGTCGGCCTTCCTTATCTCATAATAAGGATGTCTGAAACCGACCATTAAGATTACTACCACCGAATGGAGGAATTATTTATGCAGCACGAAGGAAAAATTGCGATTTTGCGCTGGGAATCCGGTCATGTCCCCGAGGGACTGATGCAGCTGGAGACCCTGCCCGGTAACAGCACCAACCCCGCATCCTACCCCTTCCCCGTCAAACTGGTGGAGGTGCCCGGTGCCAACGCCAATACGGTCATCATCAATCCCGACCCCAAGGTTCTGGAAAATATGATCGCCATCACCCGCCGATTGGCCGCTGAAGAAGGCGTCTGCGCCGTCACCACCAGCTGCGGCTTCAACGCCGTGTTCCAGACCGCGCTGGCTGAGGCTGTGGATATTCCCGTGTTCACCTCCTCCCTGTTGCAGGTTCCCTTCGTCACCTATATGATCGGTAAAAACCGCACCGTGGCCGTCATCACCGCCAACAAGAGCTCCCTCTCCCCCGAGCATATGCACGCCTGCGGCATCACCGACGAGATGAATGTCAAGGTATTCGGTCTGGAGGAGGCCAAGGAGTTCCGCAAGATCTTCGACCAGCCCGATGTGAAGTTTGATATGGACGGCGTGTCCGAGGAGATTTTGGGTGTTGCCCGCCGCGCCGTGGCAGAGAATCCTCAGATCGGCGCCATTGTGCTGGAATGTACCGATCTGCCCCCCTTTGCCGCCCGTATGCGCGAGGAACTGGGGCTGCCGGTGTTTGACATCAACTCTTTGGTAGGCCACGTGGCAATGTCTTTGTCCGAACTGAAGCTGTATTAATGATTTAAATATATAGGAGGACTACAAAATGGATAATATGGAACGTATTGCAAGCTTTTCTGTTGACCACAGTCTGCTGGTGCCGGGTCTGTATCTGTCCCGCCGCGACCGCGAGATCACCTCTCTGGATCTTCGCTTCAAAAAGCCCAACACCGGCGATCTGCTGACCAATTCCGAAATTCACTCCGCTGAGCACGTTGTTGCCACCATGCTGCGCAACCACGAGCTGAAGGACGGTGTCATCTACTTCGGGCCCTTCGGCTGCCAGACCGGTTTCTATTTCCTCTACGACACCCGCATTATCTCCGATGAGCAAGCCATCGATATGCTTAAAACAGTATTCAGCGCCGCCGCTGTTTATGATGGTCCGATGCCCGGCGGCAGCGTGAAGGAGTGCGGCAACTTCGCCAATCTGGATATGGAAGCCTCCCGCCGCATCTGCGCTTTCTACGCCGAGCTCATCGCCGACTGGAGCGTTGAGAAGTGGTTCTATCCCGAAGCATAATTTCTTCCCACAGATTTCTCCTCGAAGCAAAGAGAGCCTGACACATCAGTGTCAGGCTCTCTTCAGATTGTCAAAGAACCTCTGTTTTCGTTCAGGCGAAAACAGAGGTTCTAACAGTATACTGTGGAAATAAGCGGAAAAACGCAGGTAAAAAGGAGTTTTTCCAACTCCAATTTGCCAGCTTTTTCAGGTTCATGGCA
>JAGBEA010000007.1 GCA_017937195.1 Oscillospiraceae bacterium
CGAGCCGGTGGAACTGGATGAAAAGCTGCTGACCGAGGAAGAACGTGTCGCCGTGGAAGAGTTCTCCAAGAAGATCAACGTGCGCGACACCAATATGATCCTGCAGTACGGTGCAGCCGCACAGAAGAGCGTGTCCAGCTTCTCCGAGAGCGCACTGGAGAAGGTGCGCAGCAAGGATCTGGGCGAGATCGGTCAGGACCTGAGCGCACTGGTGGTGGAGCTGAAGGGCTTTGGCGCCGGTGAGGAGAAGAAGGGTCTGTTCGGTCTGTTCAAGAAGGCCGGCAACCGTCTGGAGACGATGAAGGCCCAGTACAGCAAGGTAGAGGCCAACGTGGACAAGATCGTCCAGCAGCTGGAGCAGCATCAGATCACCCTGCTGAAGGATGTGGCGATGTTTGACCAGATGTATGAGCTGAACCTGAAGTACTATAAGGAACTGACCATGTACATTCTGGCCGGTAAGAAGCGTCTGGAGGAAGTGCGCGCCACCGAACTGGAGGAGCTGCGCAAGAAGGCTGAGGAGACCGGTCTTGCCGAGGACGCGCAGGCCTACAACGATATGGTGAATCTGTGCAACCGCTTTGAAAAGAAGCTGCACGATCTGGAACTGACCCGCATGGTGTCCGTGCAGATGGGTCCCCAGACTCGCCTGCTGCAGAACAACGATACGCTGATGATCGAAAAGATCCAGTCCTCTCTGGTCAACACCATTCCTCTGTGGAAGAGCCAGATGGTGCTGGCACTGGGTCTGGAGCACAGCCGTCAGGCCACCGCAGCCCAGACTGCTGTCACCGATATGACCAACGAGCTGCTGAAGAAGAACGCCGACACGCTGAAGATGGGCACCATCGCCACCGCCAAGGAGGCCGAGCGCAGCATCGTCAGCATCGAGACGCTGCAGCACACCAACCAGCAGCTGATCTCCACGCTGGATGAGGTGCTGACCATCCAGAAGGAGGGCGCCGAGAAGCGCCGCGCCGCTGAGGTGGAGCTGGGCCGCATCGAGGGCGAGCTGAAGGCCAAGCTGATGGAGCTGCGCGGCTAAGCGGAAACAATGGGCTTATGCCCAGCGACATAAGCGGCGCAGCCGCAGCGCGCGTCAGCGCGTCCAAGCATTTTGACGCAGGTCAAAATCTTGCCGCAGGGCGGATTCATTTCGCCCGAGGAAGTCAGATGAAACACGGGGACCCCACGCGATGCTCTGCACCGCGTGGGGAAGCTGGGCCGCATCGAGGGCGAGCTGAAGGCCAAGCTGATGGAGCTGCGCGGCTAACCTGAATCCTCCTTGAAAGGGGAAATTCTATGAAATTCTATCAACGGCGCTCCGTGGCGCTGATCGTTCTGGTGCTGGCCATTCTGGGCGCCAGTTTCTATGGCTTGAGCAAGAAGCCTGCTGATCTGCCCAAGGTGGAGTATATGAACTGGATCGCGGATGAGGCGAAGCTGCTCTCGTCCGAGACGGAGCGTACCATCGAAACCTATAATGCAAGCTGGGATCAGAAGTACCGCGCGCTGGTGGCTGTGGTGACAGTGGACAACATCCGCGGCTGGAAGGCGGAGGACTTCACCTACTCCCTCGGCAACGAGTGGGGTCTTGGCGCCAACGATATGCTGCTATTGGTGGCAGAAGATGACCACTACTATGTGGCATTGGGCGACACGCTGCTGGAGGTTATGACCGACACCCAGCAGAGCAAGCTGCAAGCGGCAATCGAGCCGGACTACTACAAGGGCAACTTTGACGCGGCTGTCACCGCCTTCTTCCGGCAGGCAGATGTGTTCTACGCGCAGGCGCTGAGCAATGTGGGCAGCAATCCCGCCTTTGTGTGGGAGGACGGCGCTGCATCTGCCAATGGTGCGGGCAGAGCCATCTTCGGCATCATCGTGGTGATGATCGTGCTGTTTGCGGTGTGGGCGCTGCTGGATCGCGTGCGCTATAACCGCTATCGCCGCCGCGTGGTGGTGACGCCGGGTATCACCTACTATCCCATCTTCTGGGGCAGACCCCGCGCCGTGGTGCGCCCTGCGCCCCCCAGACCTCCGCAGCCTACCTATCGTTCCCCCAGCAGCAATTACCGCCCCTCCGGCGGCACGACTGTGCGCCGCAGCAACACCACCAGCCGCCCCAGTAATTTTGGCAACGGCGGCTTTGGCGGCGGCTCCCGCAGCAGTAGCAGCAGAAGCTCCGGCAGCAGAGGCAGCCGCAGCAGCGGCGGTTCCCGCGGTGGCTTTGGCAGAGGCGGCTTCGGCGGCGGACGCAGATAATCGCAATCAAAAACAGCGTGACCAAGCGGTCACGCTGTTTTTTGTCTGTAAAGCTGTCAGCCCTCCATATGCCGTCCCAGAAAGGCGGCAACGGTCTGCGCCAGCTTGTACTCCGTTTCGCCGCCTGCCTGCCCTTGGGCGGACAGAAACACCACCAAGCCCAGCACATCGCCCTCGCACAGAATGGGGGCGGCGACGGCGGCGGTGTACTTGTCGCTGCTGTCGGATACGGGAACGGTGTGCCCCTCGCCGGCGTAGCGGTAGATGCCCCGCTGCTCCATAATCTCCTCCAGCTGTGAGGAGATGGGCTTGCCCAGCAGCTCCCGCTTGCCGTTGCCGGCGATGGCGATGATGCTGTCACGGTCGGTGACGGCGGCGGTGAAATTGGTGCTGCGGTTGAGGGTGTCGCAGAACTGGGCGGCGAAATCCTCCAAGCCGCCGATCAGCGAGTATTTTTTGAAGATGACCTCCCCCTCCCGGGAGGTGTAGATCTCCAGCGGGTCACCCTCGCGGATGCGCATGGTGCGGCGGATCTCCTTGGGGATCACCACGCGCCCAAGGTCGTCAATGCGGCGGACAATACCGGTTGCTTTCATATATAAATCGCTCCTTGAATTACAAATTGTGGTGTTAGTATCTGTAAAAGGCAGGCGATTATACCGCGGGATTTACTTTTTGAAATTGTAGTGCTATGATAAATAAAAGGCGGTGACTTGGTGAAAGAAATCAAAATCAACATTCCAGAATACGACCATTCTCTTGAGTTTGTTTGGGAAGATAATTTCAAGATTAAAACTTCGATTGATCGTGATGCTATTACTATAGAAGCAGATCGAGGCGGTCTTTTGTCCTTGGCACGCCATTTGTTATTGTTGGCGCAAGAAGAAGTTCCAAATGGTTCTCATTTTCATTTGGATGAATTTACTTCGCTTGAAGATAGTTCTGTTGAACTAATCATTTCAAAAAATGAAGAATTATAAGAAGCAAAAAGCGAGGGGAAATTCCCCTCGCTTTTGCTATGCTCGTCCGTGTTTTCAATTTCCGCTCCGTTATTCCTCATTCTCTGTCCGTGCGCCGATGATCCAGCGGGGTCTGTGCTTGACCTCCAGATACAGCTTGCCAACATACTCGCCGATGACGCCAAGGCAGATCAGCTGGATCGAGCCCAGCAGACAGACCGCCGCCGCCAGATAGACCCAGCTGTCCACCTGCCCAAACCAGCCGGCGATCAGCGCCCACACAATGCCCAGCAGGCTGAGCAGCGCCAGCACCACGCCCAGTGTGGAGATCATCCGCAGCGGCTTGGTGGAGAGGCTGGTGATGCCGTCAAAGGCCAGATGCAGCATCTTGCGCAGGGGATAGTGGGTCTTGCCGGCCAACCGCTGATGGCGGTCATAGTACACGGAGGTGGACTTGAAGCCCACCAGCGGGATCATCCCGCGCAAAAAGAGATTGACCTCCTGAAACTCCGCCAGCGCCTGCAGCGCCTTGGCGGACAGCAGCCGGTAGTCGGCATGGTCGTACACCACATCCACGCCCATCCCGCGCAGCAGGCGGTAAAAGCCCCGCGCCGTGCCGCGCTTGAAGACGGTGTCACTTTTGCGGCTGCGGCGCACGCCGTAGACCACCTCGCAGCCGTCCAGATAGGCGTGCACCATCTGCTCCATGGCGGCGGGATCGTCCTGCCCGTCACAGTCAATGGAGATCGTGATGTCGCAGCGATCCTTTGCCTCCATCAGACCGGCCAGCAGCGCATTCTGATGCCCGCGGTTGCGGCTGAGGGAGATGCCGGTATAGGCGCAGTTTTCCGCTGCCAGTGCGGAGATGATCTCCCATGTGCGGTCGCGGCTGCCGTCATCCACCAGCAAAATGCGGCTGCTGTCGCTGACCAAATCCGCCTGCTGCAGCGCCGTCAGCTGCTGCAGGAACAGCGGCGCGGTGACGGGCAGCACAGCCTCCTCGTTATAGCAAGGGATCACAATATACAGTGTGGGTGCCATAGCTTCACCTGCTTTCTTCCGTGCTTACGGCTGCGCCGGTGCGTAGACCGTGAAAAGTGCGTCGTGATAGACCGCCGCACAGCCATCCAGCGCACCGCTGCGCTCTGCTGCGGCGCATTGCCGGTTCTCCAGCAGCAAAAACACCTTTTTGCCGGCGGTATCGCGGTTGGGCAGCAGCGTCAGCCAGTTGTGATAGGCGATCTCGCCGGTTTCTTCGTCCAGTGTGATATTGACGGTGCGGATGGCGCCGTCGGTCATCTCGGTGAGGATATTGCTGTTCCAGAAAGTAGCGTAGCCCACCTCATAGTGCTGCGCCTGCAGGAACGCGACCGCGTCCTCCAGCTGTGCCCGATGCTCCCGATTTTGGAAAACCAAGCCCTCATACTTTTGGGTGAAATACTCACCGCTGAGCAGATACACGCTGTTGACAACGCCGTTGCACAGCAAAATCGCTGCCGCGGCGAGGGGGAGCAGCCGCCGCAGATTGAGCCACGAGCCGCTTTGGAAGCCCTCCAGCGCCCAAGTGACAAACAGCGGAACTGCCCACACCACGGTGGGGGTGAGGTACAGCACGAAATAGTAGTCATCGCCGACAAAGAAGAAAATGCCCAGCGTGACAAAAAGAAACGCAAGGAACATCAGCTGCGGCAGGCTGCGGCACAGCGCCCGCTCCCTGACGCCGCGTACTGCGCCCACGATTGCCAGCACCACCGCCAGCACGCCAAGCGCCGCGCCCAGCACCGACAGCGCACCCAGCGGCGAGAGCAGCGTGATCTCATCGCGAAAGCCGAAGTGGTGGAGATAACCGTACAGCACATCGTTCAGCAATTCGGACTCCAAAAGCCGCAGCGGAGCGGTGCTGTAATCGGAAAAGGTGTATTGGACGGCGAGATACAGCTTGTTGACCGCAAAACCGGCGAAGAACAGCGCGGTGGAGGCGATGGCGCGTCCCAGTACGCCCAGCCGCTGCTTTTCGTGGGCGGCGTCCGCCTGACGCAGCAGCAGATCCTCCAGTGCGAAGCGGAGCAGGATCGCCAGCAGCACCGGCGCGTGGGTCATCATCAGCTGCCGCACACCGCCCAGACCGCCTGCAAAGGACACAACCAGCAGGCATAGCAGCCGCACGCTCCGGCTGCGGGCGGAGGCGCCGCCGCCAAAGGTCAGCGCCACCATCACCAGCGAAAGGGCGATGTGGGGCACATAGTAGCAGTTGTACAAAACGATGCGCCCGTAGCACACGCTGAGGGGCAGCAGCAAAAGCGATGCGCTGTAGAGGATCACGCGCCGCGCAAGACCGATGCTGCGGCCGTAGAAGCAAAAAGCGCCCACAAGGATGCCCTGCAGCAGCAGTGTGCCCACATAGCGCACCGCGTGCCAACTGCTCAGCAGCAAAAACAGCGGCGCGTAGATCAGCTGTGTGTTGACCACCCGCAGCTCGGTGGAGTAGAGCCAGTCGCGGGACAGCAGCTGACCGGTTTGCGCCAGATGCTGGGCGAGAATCAGCTCACTGGAGGCGTCGGAATCGATGCAGCTGCCGGTGATGAACCAAGTGACAACGGCGGAAAACAGCACCGCAGCCGTAAAGACGGCAATATCCGGCGCAACGCACCCGAATAAACGCTTTTTCATCTGTCCTCCCGCCCTTTCTCTTAAAAGTGATTTATTGTATCACATTTTTCTGTGGGCGTAAAGATGGGATCGGGCAGGCTTTGCGGCTTTACAGCCCTGCCTTGTCTTGGTATAATGAGTGCAAAGAGGAGCGCTTGACGCGCAGAGGAACCGTCCCCTTGTGTTGCAGAAGCATTTACTGCCAGTAGCTTTGGGTCGGCATTTTCAGGCATATTCAAGCAGTGGGTGATGTTTCCTGAATAACGGAGGGTTTGATATGGCCAAGAAGAAAAAAAGCAGAGAGTATAAAGCACCTAAAATTAGGCGAACACATATCAACTCGTCATATATGCTTGCATTGACAACGAGCGCTATTGTTGCATATAGCGGAGTTATGTCGTATATGTCATACTTGATGGTTAATAACCTAATAATTCACCAAGTTCCCAAGAACGAGTGGCCCACATCTGACGAAATGATTGTTTTGTATATGCTGTGGGGGGCAGTTATCTTTATGTTTGGCATCTTCTGCTTTCATGCCTATGAGTACTTTGGTGTTTTACGGATTCGAGACGATTATTTGGAGTTGCGGGCGTTAGGTTTATTCCGCAGGCGGCTGTACTTCGCAGAAATTAAGTATATAGGAATTGACTACGGAGATATTTCTGGAATGCGACAGTTTTGGATCTATTTCAGCCGCGTGCCCATCCCTATGAAATACTACCATCGTATGACGCGGTTGAAATATACAAAGGATACATTTCGAGTGCAGTATAACCGCAACACCTATGAATCGCTATTGCATTACTTACCGCCTAAGCTAAGTCGAGAACTTGGGCAACATTACTCGGTGATTAGGTTGCATAAAAAACATATCACGAGTTGAAGAACACAAGGGGACGGTTCCTCTGTGTGACCCAATTTCACAACAATCAAACCGCAGGGAGAGATGACAGCTCCCTGCGGTTATTTGTTTCTGTTTTGCCGCTTGCCCAGCAGCTTCCATACGCCGAGGGTCATCATAGGCAGGGCAAAGAAGAGGGCGAACGCCCAACAGAGGCTGCCGTAGCCCTTTTCGATGATGGCGGTCAAGCCAAAGCCGGACACCGCGATGCCGGATGCCACGCCAATCACCGTCACTGCGCCGCGCAAGCCACGCGGCACAAAGCCCAAGCGCTGCTCCACCGCCACCTCGATGCGGTCATCGATGGCCTTGAGAAAGCCCGTGCCCGTTTCGATCAGCGTGCCGAACAGCACGATCTCGAATGCCGCGTACAGCCACGGCAGCTGCAGCGCGGCGAACACCTCCGCCACGGGCACCTCCGCGCCCACGGTGGACGGCACGCCCACCAGCACCACCAGCAGCAGCGCCGCAGGCACAACGCCGATCACCCCTGCCAGCAGACCCGACAGCACCGCATCGGTGCGGCTGCGGCACTGCCGCACGGTGTACAGCACCAGCGGTACACAGCCCAAGTTATAAAAGGCGTACTGCGCGCCGCGCAGCGCCCAGCCGCTGCCGATCTCCTGCACCGCCCACTCTGCGCCGATAGTGCCGCCGAACCGCCGCAGGCAGATGACGGCGAACACGGCGTACACCGCGTACAGCACATACGACCACGCCGACAGCGCCTTTTCGATGGCCTCCGTGCCGCCCAGTACCAGCGCCGCCACGCCCAAGCTGACCGCCGCCACGCCACACCAAGGGGGTACGCCCAAAAGATGGCTTGCCATAGCTGCGGCGGTGGCGTTCACCACGCCCAAAACCATCAGCATCAAGGCGATGTAGCTCAGTTCAAAGAGCAGCTGCCCCGTTTCCCCCGTCAGGCGGCGCATCATACTGCGGTAGTCGTAGACCTGAAACGCGCGGGCGAAGGCGAAGGTGACGGCGCACAGCACCGACCAGATGACGGTGGTCACCGCCATGCCCAAAAGACCGCCCACAAAGCCGCTGTGCTGAAAATATTGGCTGATCTCCGCGCCGGTGCCGTAGCCGCCGCCGATGACGATGGATTGAAACAGAAATCCCGGCACCAGCAGCCGCTTCCGGTTGATCTTCCCCATTGCATCACCCCTTTGCCTATAAGCTATGCTTGTGGCTTTGAATTTAGGCGTTTGAGTTCTGCTGGGTTGAATTTGCTTTTTTTGTATGGGTGTGATATAATTATAAAAAAAGGCGAGGATCATTGAAAAAGGGGCGTTCTATGATAAGAAAAGTTGGAGCAGCGCTGTGCAGTGCAGTAATCCTTCTTACTTCCTGCGGTGTGCGAAAAGGAGGAGAGAATCTTTTGTTACTTTCTGATGAAGAGCTTTTTGAAACGGTATACTTTCAAAGCCTCGATTTTGTTGACTCACACACAGACGAAGCGACCGCACTGTCTCAAATGAACGATGCACAGCAAACGGTTTATATCTTGAGCGTTTTTGATGCGGAATTGCAAAATGGTGGCTTGTGTCAGTTTTTCGTAAACTCCTCCCGCACACTGGCGCCTTATGTAGGGGAGTGCCTGCAAACGGTCGGAGCAGAAGAGCATCGAAAGCTGCTGGATGCGTTCGTTGCCGACAACAGCATTGAGCTTAGCCATCTGGAATCTTTTGAGATCAAAGATGTCAGCGAATACGCGGCACAGAGAGCGCGGTATGATTTCGACAGCTTTGACGATGCATACATTGCCCTGCCATCCCTGCAGGAGTATGTTGCAGCGCATATAAGGGCGAATATTGGCGAATTTTGAATTTAGGCGCAAAAAAAGCGGCGGTCACAAGACCGTCGCTTTTCTTTGTTACGAAACTGTGTGATGGTTGCAAATGCGGCGCGCCGGGGTCGTCGCGCCCTACGATTCGCTTTTCTGCTCGTGCCGCTTTTGGATGGCGCGGTAGATCAGCAGACCCACCGCCGACAGAGCGAAGGTCACGCCAAAGACGATCACCGCCGTGAGATAGTTCTGCTCACCCAGCGCGTTGCCGCTGAGGGCGGAGGTGATGATGGCGGGCAGCCGTCCCACCGAGCAGATCAGCAGCCAGTGCCGCCACGGCAGATCCGTCAAGCCTGCAAAGTAGCACAGCAGATCCTTGGGCGTGCCGGGCAGGGTGAAGATCACCCAAAACAGCAGATCCCGCTTGGGGGAACTGTGGAGAAACCGCAGGCTCATCAGCTTTTCGCGGGAGAAGAAGATCTCCACCAGATCGCGCCCGAATTTGCGCACCAGCGCGAACACCGCCACGCTGCCTGCCACCGCGCCTGCAAGGCACCACAGCGCGCCTGCCACCGCGCCGAAGGCGTAGCCGCCGCACAGCTCCAGCGGCTCACCGGGGATCAGCGCCACCAGCACCTGCAAAAACACCGTGCCGGCGTAGACGATGCCGCCCCACGCGCCGAAGCTCTCCACCCACGCGCGGAACTGCTCCGGCTCTTGGGCAAAGCGCACCAAGGGACGCCCGATGAACCAGCCCACTGCGGCGCAGAAGGCGAGAAAGAACACTACCGCGGCGATGGAGATGGCTTTTTTCTGTTGCTGCGTCAAATGCTGTCGGTTCTCCATACGCTTACCGAATGGCTGCGATAAACAGCGGATTGCCCATCTCCAGATTTGCCTTTGCCCACGGCAGCATCTGCGCCACGCGGACGGGCTTGGTGATCACGCCGTCACCCAGCGTTTCCGCGGTGATGGCTTCCAGCCACGCATCCGCCTTATCGGTGCGCACATAGTAAGCGTGCATCACGCCGCTGTTGTCGGGGGTCATCAGCTGGGCAGCATCGGTGTAGAAGGCGCGCTTGCCCTCTGCGATGTCCAGACAGTCCTGCACCACATTGGAGGCGGTGGGGTAGCGTCCTGCGCCCTGACCGAAATAGCTCTGCCGTCCCAGATACTCGGACTGGAAGGAGATGAGATTGTAGTTTTGCGGCACAGCGGCCTCCAGCGCGTGGGCGTCCACCAAGGTGGGCTCCAGCCACGCCGCCACGCCCTGCTCCGTGCGCTTGGCGGTGGCGATCAGCTTGCAGACATAGCCGCGGCTCTGGAAAGCGGCAATGTCGCCGTCCGTCACCGTGCGGATGCCGAACATGGGGATCTCCTCCTCGCTCAGCTGTGCGCCGAAGGCGATGTTGGCGGAGATGGTCAGCTTGCGGCGGATATCGTCGCCGTCGATGTCGGCGCTGGGGTCAGCCTCGGCATAGCCCAGCTCCTGCGCCTTTTTGAGGATCTCGTCAAAGGCGACGGGCGCGGCGTGCATGGCGTCCATAATATAGTTGGTGGTGCCGTTCATAATACCGCCCACCTCCGTCACCGTGTCGAGGCGGCAGCAGCGCTCCAGATTCACCAGCCACGGGATGCCGCCGCCCACAGCGGCGGTGCAGCGCAGGGCAACGCCGTTCTTCCGCGCCAGCTCCGTCAGCTCGCCGTAATAGGCGCTGATGACGGCCTTGTTGGCGGTCACCACGTGCTTGCCTGCGTTCAAAGCGGCGCAGATGTACTCATAGGCGGGGTGCAGACCGCCCATCACCTCCGCCACAATGTCGATGGCGGGGTCATTGACGATCTCCGCAATGTCCGCAGTGGCGATGGGGGCGATCTCCTCGATATGACGGCGTACCAGCACCTTCGATACTTCCATATCGCTGCGCTTTTGCACCTCGTCATACACGCCCTTGCCAACCACGCCAAAACCCAACAGAGCCAGCTTCATCATAATCGTATCCTCCGTGCTGTTTATTTTTTCCTATTGTAGCGCGCGGGGCAGAAAGTGTCAAATCTTCTGTGCGAAATAATCGCTGACACCCCGTAGGGCGTGACGACCTCGGCACACCGCGATCATTCAGCAAAAAAAGGTGCAGCCCTTGCGGACTGCACCTTGCGTTTTCAGGAAAGCTCCTGCGCCTTGCTGTTCAGCTTGCCCAGGTAGCGGTAGATGCTGGCTTCGCTGCTGCGCAGCTCCTTAGCCACATAGCTCACCGAGCCTTTCAGCAGGAACACGCCCTTGCGGTTCAGCGTATCCATGATCTCCATCTTCTCATCCTGCGTCAGACGGCTGACCTCCACCGGATAGGCGGACACCACCGAGGACACGATGCTGGCGGTAGCGCCGGCGATGGAGGTGGGGTAGCTGCCCTTCACCTCGTCCACGGAGGGGTCGTTGTTGTCGGCGATGAGGCTGGTGCCGCTCTTCACGCCCGGGGCGATCAGGCCGCCGCACAGATCCATCACCCGGCCTGCCAGCTCCTCGTAGCGGCTGGAGTCGAAGTTGATGCATAAAAGACCTGCCAGTTCGCCGTCGCTGCCCTTGATGAACATACTGTTGGAGCACATCTTCTTGCCGGTGGCGGCGGTGCTTTCAAAGCGCAGCACATAGTCCTGCGTCTCGTGCAGATTCTCCGCCACGAACTCCAGCATCTTGTTGCTCAACGGGGAGCCCAGATGCCGCCCCGTCAGCTCGCCGTTGGCGATGGCCACGATGCGGTTGGAGTCCGCGTCCAGCTCGTGCAGGGCGATCTCGTAGTCGGGGCCTAAAATGTGCCCCAGAAAGTCCACGATCAGTGTATAGTGCCGTTTCAGTTCCTTATCCATAAGCGCCTCCTTGCACCGTTGGCGGCATAGCCGCGGCTGTCCGCCGGTGTCGTGTCGGCAAAGGCGGGCGATTCTTGCGTTGTTAATATTGTAACATAGCTTTCGCCGGATTTCTACCCGTTTTGCGGATTTCTTTTGCGCGCTTTACAGGTGTGCGGCGGTGGGGTATAATTTGGGTAAGTAATAACTGTTTGGCGTGAAGAGATGCATCCGGAGGAAAGAACCTACTCTGGTGCTTCTCCTTGCGTGTCAAATCAATTTTAGAGGGGGGATATGGAGATGAGCGAGAATATGGAGAAGATTTGCCCTGAGTGTCAAGAAAAGCTATTTCCTACAGAAGATATTGTCATTTGCAGCAAATGCAATACGCCCCATCACAAGCATTGCTGGCAGCAGCATGGCGGTTGTGCTGTGCAGGGGTGCGCGGATCATACACAACCCCTTACCGCCGTTCACTGCACGCAATGCGGCGCGGCTAACAACGGCGCAGCTTCTTTTTGTTTCAAGTGCGGAACCCGCCTTATTGGCAGCGTACCGCAAAAGCAAGAAGAATCTACGGAGATTGCCGCTCCTGCCGCTAATCAAAGAGGGAGTCAATACGATTATCTGTACCGGCAACACAACACTGCGAGTCCCACGGCCAATGGGGAAATGGAGCAGCTGGTGGGATCCAATTCCGATTATTATCTGAGAAAATTTCGGGAGATCAACGAGAAAAACAGTGAGGCTTCGTGGAATTGGGCGGCCTTTTTGTTCTCCCCCTTCTGGCTCATCTATCGCAAAATGTACAGTTATGCTGCGATTGTTTTCGGTATAGAGATTGTTCTCGATATTCTTAATAGTTTTAATTCTATCCTCATTCAACTGGTGTCACTGGGTGTCTCCGTTGCCGTCGGCATCTTTGCCAATGGATTTTATCAAAATTTCCTTAGCCCCAAAGTCTCGGCTATGAAAAATTTGTCCGAGGAACAAAAAAAGCAGTATATTCTCCGCGAAGGCGGTGTAAATGCGCCTGCAACGGCGGTACTCGTTTTCGCCTATTATGCAGTCTACGTGCTACTCGGGAGATTGTTCTGAATCACAATTAACCCGAGGTAGTAATTCCACCGTGTTGCGGAAAACATTCAAGTCAACCATTTTCACACAATACCCTACACCCCACAGGGAGATGCGCGATATCCCCCTGTGGGTTTTCTTTTCGTTTGCCGCCAAATCCCCCCTTGTAAATCCTGCCAAAAGGCGCTATAATATGAAATTACTGTACAATGCCTGCCTTATGGGCAGAAAAATACGAAAACAACAGGTGAAAGTTATGAACTATACGAAAATTGCGGCTATCTTTGCCGACGGTGAGCAGCTGTCCGGTCAGACCGTGACCGTGGGCGGCTGGGCGCGCACCATCCGTGATATGAAGACCTTTGGCTTCATCGAGCTCAATGACGGCTCCTGCTTCAAGAATCTGCAGGTGGTTATGAGCGCCGAGGAGCTGGCAAACTATAAGGAGATCGCAAGCCAGAATGTTGGCGCTGCCCTCATCGTGAAGGGCACCGTGGTGCTGACCCCCGAGGCCAAGCAGCCGCTGGAGCTGAAGGCGGAGTCCATCGAGGTGGAGGGCAAGTCCACCCCCGACTATCCCCTGCAGAAGAAGCGCCACAGTGTGGAGTTTTTGCGCACCATCCAGCATCTGCGCCCCCGCACCAATCTCTTCTCCGCTACCTTCCGCGTCCGCTCCGTGGCGGCCTACGCCGTGCACGAGTTCTTCCAGAGCCGCGGCTTTGTCTACGCCAACACCCCCATCATCACCGGCAGTGACTGTGAGGGCGCAGGCGAGATGTTCCAGGTCACCACACTGGATCTGGAGAATCCGCCCCGCAACGAGGACGGCACTGTGGACTACACCCAGGACTTCTTCGGCAAGAAGACCAGCCTGACCGTGTCCGGTCAGCTGAATGCCGAGAACTTTGCTATGGCTTTCGGTAACGTGTACACCTTTGGCCCCACCTTCCGCGCCGAGAATTCCAACACCCAGCGCCACGCCGCTGAGTTCTGGATGATCGAGCCGGAGATGGCATTTTGCGATCTGGACGGCGATCTGGAAGTGATGGAGGCGATGGTCAAGCACATCATCCGCCGCGTGCTGGAGCGCTGCCCCGACGAAATCAACTTCTTCAACAGCTTCGTGGATAAGGGGCTGAAGGAGCGTCTGGAGCTGGTGGCTTCCTCCGATTTCGGCCGCGTCACCTACACCGAGGCGGTGGAGATCCTGATGAAGAACAACGATAACTTCGACTTCAAGGTGGAGTGGGGTACCGATCTGCAGACCGAGCATGAGCGCTATCTCACCGAGCAGGTGTTCAAGCGCCCCGTGTTCGTCACCGACTATCCCAAGGAGATCAAGGCGTTCTATATGCGCCTCAACGACGACGGCAAGACGGTGGCAGCAGCCGACTGTCTGGTGCCCGGTATCGGTGAGATCATCGGCGGCAGCCAGCGTGAGGAGCGTCTGGAGCTGCTGGAGAGCCGCATCCGCGAGCTGGGTATGGCGCCGGAGGATTACTGGTGGTACTGCGATCTGCGCCGCTACGGCTCCTGCCGTCACGCAGGCTTCGGTCTGGGCTTCGAGCGTATGGTGATGTACCTGACCGGCGTGAGCAACATCCGCGACGTGGAGCTGCATCCCCGCACGGTGGGCAACGCCGAGTTCTAAGAGAACGGACGACTTGGCTGACGGATTGACCGATGCTCCACGGCGCATTCGCGCCGGAAGGCGCGTACAAGCGTTTCGCGCAAGCGAAACCTTGGCGCAGGCAGAATTCACTTCTGCCGAGCAAGTCAAATGCTGCAGGGGTCCCCGCAAAAACGTTGTTTTTGTGGGGCGGAGCTGCATCCCCGCACGGTGGGCAACGCCGAGTTCTAAAAATTTCCAAGACCCACCCGCAATGGGTGGGTCTTACTTCTATGAAAGGGAGGCGCGCAGCAATGAACGGTATTTTGTGGCAGCTGCCGGCGGTGTATCTGCTGGCGGTAAATCTGATCGCCTTTACGGTGTTCGGCTGGGACAAGCGCTGCGCCAGACGGCAGCATCGCCGCGTGCCGGAGCGGACACTGTTCACCCTTGCGGCGGTGGGCGGCAGCATCGGTGCGCTGCTGGGAATGCGTGTGTTCCACCACAAAACGCGGCACAATTCCTTCCGCTTCGGCATCCCTGCCATTTTGCTGGTGCAGCTGGCGGTACTGGGTTTGCTGCTGTGGGCGGCGCAAAAATGATTACAAAACGGAATATTTCGACATAATATAACGAACGGTATCGAAAAGTGCGCCTTTTGGGCGCACTTTTTTTGTGCCTGCCAAAAAAATCTTGCGGCGGGGAGAGGGGCGTGCTATAATAGCATTATTCTAAAGCGAGAATAACGGCGAGGAGGTATCCTATGAAAAAAGAACGTTGGATCGTAGTCATCGCGGGTATCGCGGTGGGCATTGCGGCGCTGCTGCTGCAGAAGCTGGGCAACCCTGCCAATATGGGCTTTTGCATCGCCTGCTTTGAGCGCGATATCGCAGGCGCGCTGGGTCTGCACAGCGCTGCCAAGGTGCAGTACATCCGCCCCGAGATCGTGGGCATCGTGCTGGGCGCTTTCGGTATGTCGGTGGCGCGCAAGGAGTTCCGCAGTATGGCCGGTTCGTCTCCGGCGATCCGCTTTGTGCTGGGCGCTGTGGTGATGATCGGCGCGCTGGTCTTTCTCGGCTGCCCGCTGCGCATGGTACTGCGCTTGGGCGGCGGTGACCTGAATGCGCTGACGGCGCTGGTGGGCTTTGCCATCGGTGTGGCGCTGGGCATCGTATTTTTGAAGAAGGGCTTCACGCTACGCCGCAGCTATGATACCCCCAAGGCGGAGGGTACGGTGCTGCCGCTGGTGCTGACCGGTATTTTCATTTTGTTCCTCGCCGTTCCTGCGGTGTTCCGCCTCAGCACGGAGGGCCCCGGCTCCAAGCACGCGCCGGTGCTGATCGCGCTGGTGATCGCCATCGTGGTGGGTGCGCTGGCACAGCGTGCGCGCCTTTGTATGGTGGGCGGCATCCGCGATATGATGCTGTTCCGTGATGCACACCTGCTGTGGGGCTTTGTGGCGATCCTCGCCACGGTGCTGGTGGGCAATCTGGCGCTGGGCGGCTTCAAGCTGGGCTTTGCTGCGCAGCCCATCGCACACAGCAGCCATCTGTGGAACCTGCTGGGTATGGTGCTGGTTGGCTGGGGCAGCGTGCTGCTGGGCGGTTGCCCGCTGCGTCAGCTGGTGCTGGCAGCATCCGGCAGCGGTGACGCCACGGTGACCGTGTTCGGTATGATGGCCGGCGCGGCGCTGGCGCACAACTTCTCTCTGGCCGGCGGCGCGGACAGCGTCAATGAGGCCGGCGCTCTGGTGGTAGGCGGTATCGGCACCAACGGTAAGGTGGCGGTGCTGATCGGTTTTGCTGTGCTGCTGGTGATCTCGCTGGTGCACAGCCGTCTGAAGGAGGAGTAATATGATCGATGCAAGAGGACTGCTTTGCCCCATGCCGGTGGTCATGGTGCAGAAGGAAGTGAAGAAGAGCGCGCCTGCCGCGCTGGAGGTGCTGGTGGATAACCGGTGCGCCGTGGATAATGTGAGCCGCTTCGCCACCAATCAGGGCTACGCGGTGCAGGTGGAGGAGCAGGGCGCCGATTTCCTGCTGAAGCTGAGCAAATAAGTGTACATAGACAAAGCGAGCCGACCGGTTGGTCGGCTCGCTTTTATTATGTACTGTTGCAGAGGATTAATCCAATCCAAAGATCTTATTGGCACCCCCGTCGCTGATCAGCGTAGGACCGCCGAGGACGAAACCGTCCTGCATCGGATTCACGGTTACATACTGGGCGGCGGCCGCCTCATCACCGATGGCACTGAGCAGCAGCGGGGCATCCATAGAGGCTGCCAAGGGACCGGCGCACAGACCGTCGGGGAAGTTGAAGCCGTAAGCAAGAACGGCGGCAGTGGGCGAATCGAAGAAGGTCTCTGCCACCAGCTGGGAGGTGGCAAAGCGGTTGGCGCCTGCCAGACGCTTTGCGTAGCTGTAATGGAGCAGCTCGTGCTCCACAGCCGTGGTCACCGCGCCGGTGCCGCCCACCAGATAGAAGATCGAATCGGTTTGCTGCGCAAGGTATGCCTTCTGTTCCGCGTTCAGCGTATCATCCACCAGCAGAATGGGACGCTTGGCTGCAGAAGCAGAAAGGCTGTCAGCAAAGTTGTAGCCGGTGCAGACCAAGATGTCCTCGCCTGCTATGTCGCCACACTCCTTGAGGATCTCCAGATTAGTTTCAAAGCGGCTGGTACCGGCCAGACGCTTGAACACAAAGCCGTCATTTTCAACGGCCTGCAGCCCATCGGTGACCACCGCCGCGCCGCCAAGGGCGTAGACGGTGCTGCCTGCAGCCACATTCTCGCGGATGTAGTCCATCACATCGGCAATGTTGTCATTATCGGTCAGCAGGATGGGGGCGCTCTTGACATACGCCAAGTAGCTGCCCGCCAGCGCGTCGGCAAAATTCTCGCCGCTGGTGACGATGGCGCAGGAGAACTTGTCCACGCCCAGCTGCTCTTTCAGCGTGTCAGCGGTCAAAAACGCGGTGTCATAGCGGCTGCTGCCGGCAAGGCGCTTGACAGTGGGATCCCACAGATAGCACGGCAGCGTGTCCCACGGCTCACCCTCCCAGCCGGTGGTGCCGGGGCGGTAGAAAACATTGGGATTGGATGCTGGATGGACATAGTTGGAAGGCGCATTGCCCAAAAAATGGATCGCTTCCAGCTTTTCACAATCCCAGAAGGGAGCACCCTTAAAAGAGTCGATTGCGGCAGGGATGGTCACGCTGCGCAGGGAGTTGCAGTTCCAAAAGGGGTCTTGTTCAAACCAGCTTACTGTGGAGGGCAGACCCAAGTGCTCCAGAGCGGAGCAATCGTGGAATGCGTTGCTCCGGATCGAGCATACGCCCTCCGGCAGATCGATGGAGCGCAGCATAGGGCAGTCGGAAAACGCCTGCTGTCCTACATGACCGCTGGGACCTGCTGTGCCGGGGAAGGTGACCGTTGTCAGCTTGTCGCAGCCCATAAACGCCCGTTCACCTATGGAGGTGGCAGGACCGAGGAAGGTGACCTTTTCCAGATTATAACAATCATAGAAAGCGGTACTGTAAATCGTTGTCACACCGGCGGGAATGACAAGATTGCGTACAGCGCTTTCGCGGAACGCACCTGCACCCAGCAGCGTCAAGTTTTCGGGCAGTGTGATGCTCTGCAAAGAAGAGCAGCGATAAAAGGCACCCGAGCCGATTTCTGTTACTGTATCCGGAATGGAGATGGATGTCATATTTCTGAAATTCGAAAAGGCATTGTTGCCAAGGCGCGTGATGCCCGAACTGACAATGACCGTTTCCACCTGCGACACATCAAAGCCGCGGAACTCGTAGAAAATGGAGCCGGCGTATCCGTCGCCCAACGCGCCTTTGCCATAGAGCGTCATAACGCCGGTGGAGTCGTCAAACTCATAGTTGATAGATTTGGGAACATTGCTGCTGATAATCTCCGCCATCGCCGTCACCGGCAGCAGCGTCAGCACCATACACAGTGCCAGCAGCAGAGAAAACAGTTTCTTTTTCATATTGGACCCTCCTTTAAAAAAGTGAGTGCAGAGAAGGTGATACCTCCCCTATTAATAATAACACAGACTATGAGGAAATGGTTACAATTATTTGGAAAAATTCAGAAAAATAATTATTTCGCCGAGAAATTGTACAAAAATGTAGAAATCCAGAGAAATGGGTGCTATACTCAAGAAAAACTGCAGGGCTGCAGAGAGGAGCGCGAAAAATGATCCCTGTCATCTATATGGATCTGATCGACGATGCCCAAAGCTTGGTCGAGTTTGAGGAGATCTATCACACCTACCGCAAGCGGATGTTTTTTGTGGCAAACACGGTGCTGCAGGACGCCCACGAGGCGGAGGACGCGGTGCAGGATGCCTTCATCGGCATCGCCCGCAATATGAGCACCGTGCGCAGGATCCGCGAATCGGAGGATCTGGGCAACTATGTGCTGCGCGCGGCGAAGAATGCTGCGCTGAACCGCAGCCGCACCGCCAAGGAGTACGCCAGCGTGGCGGATGTAGACAAGCTGCCCAACGTGTCGGACGACAGCTTTTGGGAGACGGTCAGCAGCAAGGTGCTGTATGACGACCTTGTCCACACCATCGCCCAGCTGCCCGAGCTGTACCGCGAGGCGCTGTATCACCACTATGTGCTGGAGTTTTCCGTGAAGGAGACAGCGGAGACGCTGCAGCTTAAGCCTGCGGCGGTGAAGCAGCGGCTGGTACGCGGCAAAAAGCTGCTGCTCAAGGCGCTGGGACAGCCAGAAGAGAACAGCAATGGATAAGCGTGAGGTGAAACGCGCCTTTCGCGCGGCGATGGCGCTGGAGTTTGCCGCCGTTCCCGCCACGGAGGATGCGGTTGCATACAGCTTCACCCAAGGCTTCTGCCGCCGGATGGAGGCATTGATCGCCGAGCGC